>DATFCX010000084.1:0-20262 GCA_035252585.1 Gaiellaceae bacterium | reverse complement strand
GCTTCGACTCCGAGCCCGCCTCGCTCGAGACGATCGGCAAGGAGCTCGGCTTGACGCGGGAGCGCGTCCGGCAGCTCGAGAGCGACGCCCTCGCGCGGCTCCAGCTCGCGCTCGGCGACGAGCTCGTCTTCGCCGCGTAGGTCAGAGAGGTCTGAGAGACACGGAAGGGCCGGGAGCGATCCCGGCCCTTCGCCGTTCAAGCCGGCGCGGCCGTCCCGGCAAGCTCGCCGCGCAGCCGGATGAGCAAGGCCTCGAGCGCGAGCGGTGTCGAGACCTGCAGCTCCTCGGCCTCCCGCCACGCGGCGCGCACGAGCTCGCAGGCGTCCTCGGCCGCGTGCATCCGCTCGAGCGTCGCGTCCTCGCGCAGCTCGGCCAGCCGGTCGACGTGGACCGCTGCCGACTCGGCGCCCGCGGCCACGACGACGAGATCGCGGTACCACGACTCGAGCTCCTCGAGCAGCGCGAGCAGCTCCTCTCGCTCGGCGCCACGCTGGGCGCGCCGCACGCGCTGCTCGGCCTCCCGCCCGGTCAACTCGAGGGACTCGACCTGCACCTCGGCCGCCTCCCGCGCCTCCGCCCCTCGCTCGGCGATGCCGGAGAGGAGCGCCTCGGTCGCGTCGGCCGGCTCGAATTCCGGGTCGTGATAGACCGCCCGCGCGACGCCGATCAGCGCCTCACGCCGTCCGGCCGCGGCCGGGTCGAGCAGCTGCAAGGCACGTCCGAGGCGGCCGCCCGCAACGCGCGCGAGCGTCGTCACCTCCTCCTCGCCGAGCTCCGGAGCGTGCTCGCGGATCGCCTGTCGCACCGCGGGCTCCGACAGGCGCCGGAACGGAACGAGCTGGCAGCGTGACCGAATCGTCTCGGGCAGCGGACCGAGGCGCTCGGCGACCAGCACGACGACGGCGTACGGGGGCGGCTCCTCCAGGTCCTTGAGGAGCGCGTCCGCGGCGTCGTCGTTGAGCGAGTCGGCGCCGAAGACGAGGTAGACGCGCCGCTCGCCCTCGAACGGCCGCATGTGCAGGTCGCGCCGCAGCTCCCGGATGTCGTCGATCCGGATCTGCTCGCCGAGCGGCTCGAGCAGATAGAGGTCGGGATGGCTGCCGCGGTCGACGCGCGCGTGGTCGCCCAGGAGTTCCGCCGCGAAGCGGCGCGCGAGCTCGCGCTTGCCCACTCCGGCCGGGCCGTGGAACAGATAGGCATGCGCCGGCCCTTCCTGCAGCGCGGCCGCGAGGAGTCGCTTGGCCTCGTGCTGCTCAGGAACGGTCTCGAAGCCGCTCACGCACCTCCCTCGCAATCGTCTCGGGCTCGCCGGTGGCGTCGATCGTGACGATTCTCTCCGGAAAGCGCTCCGCCAGCTCGCGGTATGCGGCGTCGACCTTCGCCTGCAGCTCCGTTCCTTCCCGCTCGAGCCGGTCGGGATCGACGTGACGACCGGTCACGACTCCCGGATCGAGGAGGAGCAGGAAGGTCACGTCCGGAAGCAGCCCGCCCGTCACGGCGAGGTTGAGCTGCAGCACGGCGTCGACCCCGAGCCCGCGCGCGACCCCCTGGTAGGCGAGCGACGAGTCGACATAGCGGTCGCAGACGACGTCCGCGCCGCGCTCGAGCGCCGGACGGATCACCTCCTCGACGTGCTCGGCACGCGACGCGGCGAAGAGCGTCGCTTCCGCCCACGCGCCCATTCCCGGGCCGTTGAGGACGACGTCGCGTACCGCCTCGCCTAGCTCCGTCCCGCCCGGCTCGCGCGTGAGGACGACGTCCCGTCCGTCGGCGGCCAGCGCCGCGCGCAGGAGCTCGGCCTGCGTCGACTTGCCCGACCCGTCGGCTCCCTCGAAGGTCACGAACACGGCGCCACGATACGCCGCCGGTCCGGTGCAGGAGGAGGGGCCGGCTGTGGGGCGAACCCTGACGGTCCGTGGAGCACGCTCCGCCCTTCACCCGTCCCGTCCCGTGGCGCCTCACGGTCCTGGTGGCGACCGCAATTGCGCTCGCGATTCTGGGCGCGCTCGTGCTCACCCACGGGTCGAAGCAGGCAACGCCGGTGACAGCGAGAGGCGACGGCCCGAACAAGCCGCCCGCGACTCCGCTGAGGCCGCGCTCCCGCGTCTCCGTCCTCGTCCTCAACGGCAACGGAGTCTCCGGTGCCGCCGGCGGTTTGGCGAGCGACCTGCTCGCCGTGGGGTACCGCCACGCCATCCCCGGCGACGCGCCGAACCTCGACTACGCCCGTTCGCTCGTCCTCTTCAGGCCGGGCTGGCAGCGCGAGGCGGAACGGCTCTCACGGGACGCCCGGATCGCGACCGTCGCGCCCCTGGACGGCCGCGTCACGCCCGAATACGCGGGCGTTCCGCTCGTGGTCATCCTCGGCGCGAGCTAGCTCCGGAAGCCACTTTCGGTTCCGTCCGATGCGGGGTCTACGGTCCCGTTCCCCGTCGGGGGACCGGCGTACCGGCGGTGCGGTCGAGAAGCGGTCGGAGACTAGAGTTCAGGAGGGGAAGATGGCAAGCGTCGAGCAGGTTCAGGGCAGCGAAACGGCGACCGAGGAGGTCGTGAACACGGTCGTCGAGGAGGGGGCCCGGCTCGGCGTGAAGCGCTTCTTCACGATCCCCGGCCGCGATCCGTTCGACGAGATCGAATGGGAGACGCGCGACGCGGTGATCCCGGGCCGCGACGGCCCGGCCTTCGAGCAGCGCGGCGTCGAGTTCCCGAAGTTCTGGTCGCAGACCGCGACGAACATCGTCGCGCAGAAGTACTTCCGCGGCCGCCTCTCCTCGCCGGAGCGCGAGGCGAGCGTCAAGCAGATGATCGGGCGCGTCGTCGACACGGTCACCGCCTGGGGCAAGGAGGGCGGTTACTTCGCCGACACCGACGAGGCCGACACGTTCGAGGCCGAGCTGAAGGCGATCCTCGTCAACCAGTACGCCTCGTTCAACAGCCCGGTCTGGTTCAACGTCGGCTTCGAGGCGGCGCCGCAGTGCTCGGCCTGCTTCATCCTCTCGATCGACGACTCGATGGAGTCGATCCTCGACTGGATCCGGCGGGAGGGCGTCATCTTCCGCGGCGGCTCCGGCTCGGGCGTCAACCTGTCGCGGCTGCGCTCGTCGAAGGAGCAGCTGTCGAAGGGCGGCTACGCCTCCGGGCCCGTTTCCTTCATGCGCGGCGCCGACGCCTCGGCCGGCACGATCAAGTCGGGCGGCAAGACGCGGCGTGCCGCGAAGATGGTCGTCCTCGACGTCGACCATCCCGACGTCGAGGAGTTCATCTGGTGCAAGGCCAAGGAGGAGCGCAAGGCACGCGTCCTCGAGCAGGCCGGCTACGACATGTCGCTCGACTCGCCGGACTGGGGCTCGATCCAGTACCAGAACGCCAACAACTCCGTCCGCGTCAGCGACGCCTTCATGGAGTCCGCGGCGAAGGGCGAGGAGTTCAACCTCAGCGCACGCACCGACGGCACCGTCCTCGAGACACGCGACGCACGCGACCTGCTGCGCCAGATCGCCGCGGCCGCGTGGGAGTGCGCCGATCCGGGCGTCCAGTACGACACGACGATCAACTCGTGGCACACGCTGCCGAACACCGGTCGCATCAACGCGTCGAATCCGTGCTCCGAGTACATGTCGATCGACGACTCCGCCTGCAATCTCGCCTCGCTCAACCTCATGAAGTTCCGGCGGGAGGACGGCGAGCTCGACGTCGAGGCGTTCGAGCACGCGGTCGACGTGGTCTTCCTCGCCCAGGAGATCCTCGTCGGCTACTCGTCCTATCCGACGCCGGAGATCGGGCGGAACGCGAAGCGGTTCCGCCAGCTCGGGCTCGGCTACGCGAACCTCGGCGCGCTGCTGATGGCGCGCGGGCTGCCGTACGACTCGGACGAGGGACGCGCCTACGCGGCGGCGATCACGGGGCTGATGACGGGCCGCGCATACCGCAAGTCGGCCGAGATCGCCTCGCGGATGGGACCGTTCGACGGCTACCAGGTCAACCGCGCGCCGATGGTCGGCGTGATCGCGAAGCACCGGGCCGCCGTCGGCAACATCGAACACGCCGACTCCGTGCCGGCCGACCTGCTCGGCCACTGCCGCAAGGCGTGGGACGACGCGCTTGACCTCGGCGAGATCCACGGCTTCCGGAACGCGCAGGCGACGGTGCTCGCGCCGACCGGGACGATCAGCTTCATGATGGATTGCGACACGACCGGCGTGGAGCCCGACTTCTCGCTCGTCAAGTCGAAGAAGCTCGTCGGCGGCGGCGAGATCACGATCGTCAACAAGACGGTGCCCATGGCGCTCGAGCGGCTCGGCTACGCGCCGCGCGAGGTCGAGGAGGTCGTCGCCTTCGTCGACGAGCGCAACGGCGTCGTCGGCGCTCCGTACGTGAAGACCGAGCACTACCCGGTCTTCGACTGCGCCGTCGGCGAGCGTGCCATCCACTACCTCGGCCACGTCCGGATGATGGGCGCCGTCCAGCCGTTCATCTCCGGAGCCATCTCGAAGACGGTGAACATGCCGGAGGAGGTCACGATCGAGGACGTGATGGACCTCTACGTCGACGCGTGGAAGCTCGGCGTCAAGGCGATCGCGATCTATCGCGACAACTGCAAGGTCGCGCAGCCGCTCTCGAGCTCCGGCAAGGATGGCCAGACCGCGGTCGCGACGCCGCCGATCCAGGTGCACGAGCGGAAGCGGCTGCCGCTCGACCGCACCGAGGTCGGCCGCAAGTTCCAGGTCGGCGACCACGAGGGCTACATCCACGTCGGCCTCTACGACGACGGCAGCCCGGGCGACATCTTCGTGGACATCGCCAAGGACGGCACGACGATGGCCGGCCTGATGAATTCGCTCTGCCTCGCCGTCTCGATGGGGCTCCAGTACGGCGTCCCGCCCGAGGTCTACGTCTCGAAGCTCAGCCACATGCGCTTCGAGCCGAGCGGTCTCACGAACGACGCCGACATCCGGACGGCCAAGTCGATCGTCGACTACATCTTCCGCTGGTTCGGCAAGCGGTTCCTCACGCCCGAGCAGCAGGAGGAGGCCGGGATCCTCTCGCCCGAGGTGAAGGCGCGGATGGCCGAGCGGTACGCGAACGGCGAGGCGACGGCACCGGCGGAGCCCGCCGAGGCGCCGCCGCCCGGGCAGACGGCTCTCTTCAACTCGTGGGAGGACGCCGTCGAGTGCGCCCGCTGCGGCGGCCGGATGGTCCGCACCGGCAGCTGCTACACGTGCCGCGACTGTGGCACGAACACCGGCTGCTCCTAGTAGCAAGGCGCCGCCGCCACTGACGTCACGACGGGGCCCGGTTGGGCCCCGTCGTCTGTGCGGGCGCAGGAGGCGGGCGCAGCGCTGCGAAGAGGCTCCCATGGCCTGGGCGAGGATCAGGTTGGTGCTCGCGACCGCCCTCGCCGGTGCGCTCGCAGTCGGCGGCGGCCTCGTAGACAGTCCGGCGGCGCAGGCTGCGATCAAGGGATCGCAGATCACGACGCCGTCCGACCCTTCGTTCTTGATCGCGGACGGAGACGCCGCGACGCAGACGTTCGCGGTCTCGGGAACGACCTCCGGTGGCAACCCGGCCACCGACAGGGTCGACCTGCGTTGCTACTACGACGGGAAGTCCGCGCTGGTCGCCAAGAGCGTCGCTCTCGGCTCCGGTGGATCGTTCTCGGTCCCGGCTGCGAGCCTCGGCAAGCTGCTCGATCACACCTGCCGGCTGCGGGCCGTTCCGGCCGGCTCCTCCCCGTCGAATCTCGCACCCTACGCCGGACCGCTGGTCGGCGTCGGAGAGCGGGATTCCTCCGCCGTCGGAGGCGGCCCGAACAACGGCAAGCTGACCGACTACTACCTCTATGCGGCGCAGCAGACCGCCGCCTTCGACTACGTCTCGCTCGGCGGCTGCGGGATCAAGGGCGGATATCTCCTCGACCCGAAGTTCGCGGTCACGACGACCACGTTCTTCTGCAACGCCGGCCTCTTCCGCGGCGAGGCGGCAACTGCGTCGACCCGCTCGGAGCTGCGGATCGACCATGCGAACGCATATACGCCGGAGGCTGCGGGGTCGATCAACCCCAATGCCGCAGGCCTGCCTGCGCTGTCCTACTCCTACAAGGTCGACGCCCACACGGGGAACGTCGCGATCCGCGAGACGGATCCGCTCGTCGAATGCGCGGACACTTCGTACCCACCGACGGCGGGCAGCTGCGCAACGTTCGTCTCCGCCGGCGTCACGGACGCCCGCACGATCACGCAGGACCACGACGGACACATCAGCTGGATCAGCGACGTCTTCACGAGCACGGACGGGAAGGCGCACGCCCTCGACCTCCTCTGGGACAACACCCAGCACTTCCACGGAAGCAAGGGCGACTCCAGCCGGCTCGAGTACTCGTTCCCGGGCCACAGCGGCTACTCCACGCATCTGGCGGGCGACGCCGTCGCGCTGCCCGGCGCAGCGCCCGGGACGATCCTGATCCGCGTGCACGGCGCCGCCGACGGCGACACGTCGACCGGGCAGGGCGCGCTGGTCTACGACCGGCCGGTAGCGCGCGCGGCGGTCACGTCTGTCTCGGCGGACGCGAGCGAGCTCACGCTGCAGCAGACGGGCGCGGTGCCCGCCGGAGCGTCGACGCGCTTCCGCTTCGCGTACGTGCAGGACTACCACGCCGCCAGGGTCGCCGCTCTCGCGCAGACCGCCGCCGCCGCGTTCCGGAACACGATCTCCGTCTCGAAGGCCGGAAAGGGCAAGGGCAAGGTGACGAGCTCGCCCGGGGGGATCTCCTGCGGCGAGGACTGCAGGCACGGCTACGCCTATGGAACGTCCGTGATGCTGAAGGCGAAGGCCGCCAAGGGCTCGAGGTTCGCCGGCTGGTCGGGCGCCTGCAAAGGCCGTCACGGCTGCAAGCTCACCGCGAACGCCGACGCCGCGGTCAAGGCGAAGTTCGTCCTGCGGCCCTGCGTCGTGCCCAGCCTCGTGGGCAAGACCCTGCCGGCCGCGAAGCTCGCGATCAGGAAGGCGTTCTGCTCGGTGGGAGAGGTCACGAGGGTCGCGTCGTCGGCGACCAGTGGGCGAGTCGTCTCCCAGAAGCCGAGACACGGGAAACGCGTCGCGCAGCACACCAAGATCCGGCTCGTTCTGAGCGAGGGCTGAGAGCCAAGGGCCCCGCCGCGCGGAGCCCCTAGCGGTCAGCGGACGGTCAGCGGGACAGGCGGGCGGCGATCCGCGCCTGCGCGAGCGCCGTGGCGGCGAACTGCTTCGCCTTCGCCAGGTTGCCGGACGAGCCGGCCCGGGTCGCTTCGGTCACCGCGCTGCACGCGGTGCGCAGATGCGTGAGCGCCCTCTTCTGGTTGGCGGTCGAGGCGTGCGGAGCGATCTTCGCGTCCACCACGCCCATGCAGTCGTTCAGCACCGGCCCACCCGAGGCGATCGCCTTCGTCAGGTTCCCGCTCTGGAAGGCGTGGACGCTCGTCTGGAGCCGGGCCGCGAAGCCGTGGACGCTCGCCCGGAAGTTCCCGGAGCCACGAGCGTGATGGGCGCCGGCTACACCGCCGGTCGTGCCGCTAGCGCTCCCGCCACCGCCGCAACCGGCGAGCGCGATCGCGACCGCCAGGAGCGCGCCGACACCGAGGATGGCTCTAGTCATGGTGAATCTCTCCCTCCGTCGTGGGCGTGTCCCGCGTCAATCCGAAAACGACCGAAGGCCCGAATCCGTTGCTATGCAACTGGAACGCTGCCAGGATGCGGGGATGTCGGCGTGCCGTGCGTGCGGCCAGGACAACCCCGAGATCGCCCGTTTCTGCCTCGCCTGCGGAGCCCCGCTCGAGGCCGAGACGTCACGCCGCGAGGAGCGGCGGATCGTCAGCATCGTCTTCGTCGACCTCGTCGGCTTCACGTCGCGCTCCGAGCAGCTGGATCCGGAGGACGTGCGCGCGATCCTCACGCCGTACCACGGGACGGTGCGTGACGAGCTCGAGTCCTTCGGCGGCGTCGTGGAGAAGTTCGTGGGCGACGCCGTCATGGCCGTCTTCGGCGCGCCGACTGCTCACGGAGACGATCCCGAGCGGGCGGTCCGGGCGGCGCTCGCCGTTCGCGACGCCGTGGGGTCGCTCAACGGCGAGCAGCCCGAGCTCGAGCTCCGGATCCGAGGTGCCGTGAATACCGGCGAGGCCGTCGTGACGCTGTCGGCGCGTCCGGCGCTCGGCGAGGCGATGGTTGCCGGCGACGTCGTCAACACGGCCTCGCGCCTGCAGCAGCACGCGCCGGTCGGCGAGATCGTCGTCGGCGAGGAGACGTACCGAGCCACCCGGAGTGCGATCGAGTACGAGGCGCTCGAAGCTGTGACCGCGAAGGGGAAGGCTGCGCCGCTCACGGTCTGGCGGGCCGTCGCACCGGCGTCGGCGATGGGCGTGCGCGATCTCTCGAGCACTCCCTTCGTCGGGAGAAGCCGAGAGGTCGGCGTGCTCGACGCCACCTGGGAGCGGGTCGAGCTCGAGCGGCGCCCGCACCTCGTCACGGTCCTCGGACCGCCCGGGGTCGGCAAGTCGCGACTCGCGGCGGAGTTCACGGAGCGCATCTCGTCCGGAGGCGGTCGCGTCGTGCGTGGCCGCTGCCTGCCGTATCGCGAGCGCAGCGCGTACAGCGCCTTCGCGATGCAGCTGAAGGAGCTCGCGGACATCTACGACAGCGACGACGTCGACGTCGCGACCGACAAGCTCCGCACGCTCGTCGAAAGACTCGTGGGCAAGGACGAAGCCGTCGTGGTCGCCGGGCACCTCGCGATCCTCCTCGGCTTCGAGACCGAGGCCACCGCGCCGGATCGCGACAGCCTGTTCCAGTCGGTACGCGTCTTCATCGAGGCCGGTTCGCGCGAAGAGGCGACCGCGTTCGTGTTCGAGGACATCCACTGGGCCGACCCGTCGCTGCTCGACCTCATCGAGCTCCTCGCCGCGCGGCTGCAGGACCTGCCGGTGCTGCTCCTGACGCTCGCGCGGCCCGAGCTGCTCGACATGCGGCCCGCGTGGGGCGGCGGGCTGCTCGCCTATCAAGCGCTGCCCCTCGAGCCCCTGGGCGGCGCGGACGCGGCGCAGCTCGCGCTGCATCTCCTCGGCGCAGATGCCAAGGCGGCCCAGGTCGCGACGGCCGCCGAGGGCAATCCGCTCTTCATCGAGCAGCTCGCCGCGGTGTTGAGCGAACGCGGGCCGCACGAGCAGGACAGCCTTCCCACGACGATCCGCGGCCTCGTCGCGGCCCGCCTCGACGCGCTGCCGGCCGAGGAGCGCGACGTGATCCTCGACGCCTCGATCGTGGGGCGGATCTTCTGGCGCGGCGCACTCGAGCGGATCGCCCGTGACCCGGCCTGTCTGGCCGGTGCCCTCGCGGCGCTGGAGCGGCGAGACCTGGTGCACCGCGACGCGGTCTCGCGTATCGAGGGAGAAGAGCAGTGGTCGTTCAAGCACGTCCTCATCCGCGACGTCGCCTACGACCTCCAGCCGCGCGCCCGCCGCCGTGAGGGACACCGCCACGTCGCCGAGTTCATCGAGCATTCGACGCCGGAGGTCGGCGAGGCCGGGGCGGCGCTGGCGCGCCACTGGCGCGGGGCCGGCGAGCTCGACCGCGCGGTCAAGCACTTCGTCGCGGCGGCCGAGGAGGCCGAGCGCGGCTGGGCGAAGCAGCTCGCCGCGACGTTGTACAAGGAAGCGCTCGACATGACTCCGACCGAAGACGTCGAGCGAACCCGCTTCCTACGGCGGCGCCTCGCGGTCGCGCTGCAGGCGGTCTATCACGTAGGCGACGCGCAACTCCTCGGGCTCAGCGGCGCGGAGAGCTAGTCCGCGACGGGCGGGAAGTCCGCCGGCGTGACGTCGCCTGCGATCTCGTGCAGATCGTCGAGCGTGTGCTGGCCCAGCATTCGCGAATGCTCACGCACGATCTCCTCGCTGGGCGCCTCGTAGACGCAATAGGTGCGGACGAAGCCTTCGTCGTCGACGATCACATGGCTGTGCTCCCACGTGATCTCCGGGAACTCCTGCTCGGTCAGCTCGCGCGAGCGGCGGCCGACGGGCGGCATCTGGTCCTCTCCGACCTCAAAACTGCGGACTATTAGGTACCGCGGCATTGCGCCGAGTCTAACGGGAGCTATCCGAAGATAAAAGGGCGCGCAATTTTGATCGGAATACGTCCATATCGGAGTGCTGCCAATCTCCATGGGTCTGGTGGGCCCACGGTTTGTACAGCTCCTTGTGGTACGGACTGCGCAGGCTCTCGCTGTGTCCGATCACGTTGCGGATCCTGATGTGGAAGCGGTCGACGAGCCACGCGGTCAGCTCGAGCGAGGCGCCGAGCTGCTTGCGGTCGTGAAGGATCTCGCCGTCGGACGTGCCGACGTGCTCGATCCCGATCGCGACGTAGTTGAGCCCGACGGTGTGGCGGCACATGACGTCGAGCCGGACGAGCTGGTAGATCCTGCCGCTCCGGCCGACGATGAAATGCGCGCAGGTCCCGGGCAGCTCGCCGAGCTCCGGGTCCGGCGTGTCAGCGGCGAACGTGTTCCAGGCCGAGGAGAAGCTGTTGCTCGCGGTGTAGTGCTCGACGATCACCTTCGGGTGGAGCCGCCAGGAGTGGATGCCGTAGTGCTCCTTCGCGTACGCGGCCATCTCGGCCTTCCGCCTCGGCCCGTACGGAATCGGCTTCCAGATGATGTGAGGGCGCGGCGCCACGGCGAGCGAGATCGTCAGGGCGAGCGCGGCGAACACGGCTCAGCAGGCTAGCGCGCTTGTGCGCCGGCGGCGGTGTCGGTAGCCTGCGCCCCGTCGTGTCGAGGTAGCGCGCCCACCAGCCGCCGTCGCAGCGAGGCAGCACGCCTCGCGTCCGCGTACCCCGACCCTGAGGTAACCCCTTGGCACGACGCCCTCTCATCGTGAGCTCCGCGAACGTCCGGCTCAAGGCCGTGCGGCGGCTTGCACGCCGGGGCGCGCCCGGGCTCTGCCTGGCGGAGGGAACGCGCTCGGTTCGGGCGGCTCTCGCCGCCGGCGCAGCCGTCGAGGAGCTGTACGTCGCCCGGGATCTCCTCGCGGGGAGGGACGGCGATCTCGTCGCCGCCGTGGAACGGTGCGGCACCGACGTCGTCGAGCTCGGCGCTGCGGCGTTCGCGAGCCTGACGGAGCGCAGACCGGACGGACTCCTCGCCGTCGTCCGGCGCCCTTCGACCGCGCTCGACGCACTCGACCTTCCGCGCGAGCCGCTCGTCGCCGTTGCGGTCGCGATCGAGCGGCCCGGAAACCTCGGCGCGATCGCGCGGACGGCCTGCGCGGCCGGCGCCGACGTGCTCCTCGTAGCCGACAAGCGCACCGACGTCTTCCACCGCGACGCGATCCGCGGCTCCGTGGGCGCGGTCTTCAGGCTGCCCTGCGTCACCGTGACCACCGAGCAGGCGCTCGCCTGGCTCCACGAGCAGGGGATCGCCATCGTCGCCACGACGCCCGCGGCAGCGGCGGCCTACTGGACGCCGTCGTACGCGGGCCCCGTCGCCGTCGCGTTCGGCAGCGAGAGGCACGGCCTGCCGCGCGCATGGCTGGAGGCGGCCGAGGAGCAGGTCGCCGTGCCGGCGCATGGGCCCGTCGACAGCCTCAACGTGGCGGTCGCCGCCGGCGTCGTGCTCTGCGAGGCGGCGCGGGCGCGCGCTAGCGCAGACGGTAGATCCGTTCAGCGACAGGTTCCGCCCGGAACCGCTCGAGGAACCCGTCCGCGTACGGGCGGCCCGGCTCGGCGAGCAGGATCTCGCCCCCGAGCTTCGGGATGAGCTCCGCCAGTTGCTCTGCGTTCCGTGCCTCGTAGAGGAGGTCGGCGCCGAGCACGAGATCCCACGCCGCGCCGAGCAGCGGCTCGGGATCGCTCCAGCGGACCCGTGCGACGTGCACGACGACGCCGTTTCGCTCGGCATTCCGTCGCAGCAGCTCGATCGCGTCGTCCGCCCAGTCGGTCGCGAGGACGTCTCCCCCGCGCCGCGCAGCGGCGAGCGCGGGCAGCCCGAGACCGCAGCCGACCTCGAGAACACGCAGTCCGTCCAGCTCGAGTTGCGCCACGTACCGCGCGAGGGCGAGACCGCTCGGCCAGAGCTCGGCCCAGTACGGCAGGAACTCCTCCTCGTCGAACGCCGCCTCGTCGATCAACTCCTCCGCGCTCGGCGGACGAAGGATGCCGAGGCGCACGTCGGGCGCGAGCTCGACCTTCTCCTCGACGAGCGCGGCCGTCAGAGCGTCGCGAAGAGGCTGACGGGCACGCCGTCGGGGTCGCTGAGCTGGGCGTAGCGCTGGCCCCAGAACGCGTCCCACGGCTCGAGGTCGCCGTCGAAGCCGGCCGCGACGATCCGCGCGTACAGCTCGTCCACCTCCTCCGGGCTCCCGCATTCGAGCGCCAGCCCGAGCTGGTTGCCGTTGGCCCGCGTCCACTCGGGCCAGAAGCTGCGCATGACCTCCTCGGTGTCGAGCATCAGGCGGACGCCGTTCGGCAGGGTCGCCTCGACGTGGCCGTTGCCCTCGGGGAACTCGATCCCCAGCAGGCCGTAGAACGCCACCGAGCGGCGCATGTCCGAGGCGACGATCCCGATCGCGTTCAGCTGCGGCACAGCGCGGACGCTAGCCGTTAGCGTCGAGGCATGCGGAGGAGGAAACTCGAGTCGAGCGACCTCATGGTCTCGGAGATCTCGCTCGGCTCCTGGCTGACGTACGGCGGCGGAGTCGAGCGCGAGCGCGCCGAGGCGTGCGTGGCCAAAGCGTTCGAGCTAGGGATCGACTTCATCGACACCGCGAACGTGTACTCGCGCGGCCAGGCGGAGGAGTTCCTCGGCGACGTGCTGGCCGGCAGGCCGCGTGACTCGTACGTCCTCGCCACGAAGCTCTTCTGGCCGATGCCCGACGGTGGCAGCGGCCTCTCCCGGCAGCAGGTCTTCACGCAGCTCGACGCCTCGCTCCGGCGCCTGCGCACCGACTACGTCGACCTCTACCAGTGCCACCGGTACGACTGGAACACGCCGCTCGAGGAGACGATGGAGGCGCTGACCGAGGTCGTCCGCCAGGGCAAGGTGCGCTATCTCGGCTTCAGCGAATGGCCGGAGGAGAAGATCCGCGAGGCGCAGGCGATGGACGGAGTCGAGCACTTCGTCTCGAGCCAACCGCAGTACTCGATGGTCTGGCGAGGCCCGGAGCGCGACGTGATCCCGGCGTCCCGGGAGCTCGGCATCTCGCAGATCGTCTGGTCGCCGCTCGCCCAGGGCGTCCTGACGGGTAAGTACAAGCCCGGGGAGCCTCCGCCCCAGGGAAGCAGGGCGACATCCGAGTCGATGGGCGGCTTCATGGATCGAGCCCGCAACCCCGTCCTCCTCGAGCGCGTCCAGCGGCTGCGGCCGGTCGCCGAGGGGCTCGGGCTGTCGATGGCCCAGCTCGCGCTCGCGTGGGTCCTGCGGCAGGAGAACGTCGCCTCGGCGATCATCGGCGCGAGTCGTCCCGAGCAGGTGGAGGACAACGCGGCGGCTTCCGGCGTCGAGCTCGATCCGCCGACGCTGGAGACGATCGACGAGATCCTCGGCGACAGCGTCGCCTGGGAGCCGCCCGACTCTGCTCGCTAGCGAGCTAGTCCGCGCCGCCGTTGCGCGAGGCGAGAACCGAGTCGGCGAGCCCGTACTCGACCGCTTCGTCCGGCGCGAGGAAGCGGTCGCGGTCGATGTCGCGCTCGACCTGCTCGACGTCCCGCCCGGAGTGGTGGGCGATGACCTCGGCATAGCGGCGCGTGAGGGAGAGGATCTCGCGCGCGGCGATCTGGATGTCGGCAGGCGTGCCGCGGAAGCCGCCCGATCCCTGGTGGATCATCACCTTCGAGTTCGGCAGGACGAACCGCTTGCCGGCCGCGCCGCCGGCGAGTAGCAGGGCGCCCATGGACATCGCCATCCCGATGCAGTACGTCTGCACGTCCGGCTTCACGAACTGCATCGCGTCGTACATCGCCATCCCGGCGTAGACGTCGCCGCCGGGCGAGTTGATGTAGAAGCGGATGTCGGTGTCCGGATCCTCCGCCTCGAGGAAGAGGAGCTGGGCGACGATGAGGTTCGCCGCCGACGCCTCGACCTCCGTGCCGAGGAAGACGATGCGCTCCCGCAGGAGCCGGGAGAAGATGTCGAACGAGCGCTCGAAGCGGCCGTCGGACTCCACCACCATCGGCACCAGGTGGTTCGATACGCTACTCATCGGTTGCACATTAATACGCAACTAGGAGGTTGCGCAAATGCCGGTCGAGCGGATAGAAATCGAGCGAGAGATCGTCGTCCCGGAAGCTCCCGACGAGGTGTGGGAGGCGCTGACGGAGCCGGAACGGCTCGAGGAGTGGTTCGCGTCGGACGTGGAGCTCGACGCGCGGCCCGGCGGCGAGGGCGTCTTCCGCTGGGGAGACGGCGACGAGCGGCACGCGGTCGTCCGCGAGCTCGAGGAGGCAGAGCGGCTCGTCCTCGACTGGGACGACGGCGGGACGGTCGCGATCGAGCTCGAGGTCGTCGAGGACGGGACGCTTGTCCACGTCGTCGAAACCTCCCCGGAGTTCGCCCCGGCCCTGGAGCTGCGGTCGCTCGCGCTGGAAGCGTCGGCGGCCAAGCCGCCGACGCCCGGCGATAAGACCGCGGCGCCGGAGGCGCCGCCGGCGTGGACGGCCGCGGCGGCGTAGACCGCGTCTTTGCGGCTCTCGGAGACGCAGGTCGGAGGTCGCTGGTCGAGGCGGTGGCCTCGCGTGGCACCGCGACCGCGACGGAGCTCGCTGCCGAGCTGCCGGTCACGCGCCAGGCGGTCGCGAAGCAGCTGTCCGCGCTCGCCGACGCCGGGCTGCTGCGCGCGACGCGCGCGGGCCGCGAGACGCGTTACGAGGTGACGCCGGCACCGCTGGAGGATGCGGTCGAGTGGATGGTCTCGGTGGGCGCGGCCTGGGACGAGCGGCTGTCAGCGCTTCGCCGCAGTCTTGGAAGCTACGGAAAGAGCCGCTCGATCCGCCACGCACCCGAGGGCTCGGGCTCGTAGCGGAAGCGGTCGTGCAGGCGACTCTCGCGGTGCTGCCAGAACTCCCACGCCCGCGGGACGAGTAGGAAGCCGCCCCACGTCGGCGGCCGCGGCACGGCACCGCCTGCGAGGTCTTCCTCGAGCTCGGCGAGCCGCTCGTACAGCTCCGCGCGCGATCCGAGGCGGTCGCTCTGACGCGAGGCGAGCGCGCCGACCCGGGCGTCCCGCGGCCGCGTCTCGAAGTAGGCGTCCGACTCGGCCTCCGAGACGCGCTCGACCGTCCCCTCGACCCGGGCCTGCCGGCCGAGCGGCCACCAGTGGAAGAGCAGCGCCGCCTGCGGATTCGCCTCGAGCTCGCGTCCCTTCCGCGACGTGTAGTGCGAGTAGAAGACGAGCCCTCGCTCGTCGAAGCCCTTCAACAGCACCATCCGCACCGACGGCGCACCGTCGGGTGCCGCCGTCGCGAGCGCCATCGCCTCCGGCACCTCGAGCGCCGCGGACGCGTCGACAAACCAGCGCCGGAACTGCTCCAGCGGATCGGAGGCGAGGTCACTGCGCCGGAGCTCGGCCTCCTCTGGCTCCCCCTCCGTCGGCACGCTCAGAGCTTCGCGCGCAGCTCGGCCGGGCGCAACACCTTGCCGCCGAGCTCGCCGTCGGTCGGCACGAGATCCCGCACGACCCGCAGCACGACCTCGGCCTCGTCGCTGAGCGGGCTGAGGATCTTGTTCCCCTTGAGCAGCGCCTTTCCGCGCGGGCCGGTGTGGACTGCGAGGTCACGCTCCGCGTAGCCCCGTTCGCGCAGCAGCGCGTTCGCCTGTTCGATGGCCTCCACCAGCGCGATTATCTAGCGGAACAGGTCCGTCTCGGGCGGGATGACGAGGTCGGCCGCTCGCATGTCGCCCCGGACGTCGACGCCGCGGACGACTGCCACGGGCACGCGGCCGAGCTTGCCGAAGACGAGCTGGGCGGCGCCGGCGATCTCGTCCGCCACCGCGATCCGCGTTGCGTGCAGCTCGTAGCCGGCGGGGTCGCGCTCGCCCGCGAGGTCCTGCACGACCTCGACGCCGGCGGCGCCGATCGCCACGTCGGTCGTCGCGGCCCGCCAGGGCCGGCCGAAGGAGTCGGTGACGATCACGCCGACGTCGGCGCCCGTCCGCTTGCGCAGCGCCTCCCGCAAGCGGGCTGCGGAGGCGTCAGGGTCGACCGGGAGGAGGACGACCGTCTCCGGCTCCGGCGCGTTCGAGGCGTCGACGCCGGCAGAGCCGCAGACGAAGCCGTGGCGGGTGCGCGCGATCAGGAGCGGCGGCCGGACTCGGACGAGCTCCGCCGCCTCGTCGAGGATGACCTGGATCCGGCGCGGATCCGCTTCCCCTCCCGCGAGCTCGCGCGCCTGCTCCGACGGCTCGACCCCCGCGAGCGCGACGACGCGGCCCTCGACCTTCGAGACGGCCTTCTGGGCGACGGCGACGACGTCTCCGTCAACGAGCTCCGTCCGCTCGGCGACGAGGGCGGCGAGGTCGTCGCCCTCGCGCAGCTCCGGCAGCCCCTCGACCGGCGTGACGGAGAAGCCCGGCCCGACGTCCTTGACGAGGATCAGCGTCGGATTGTCCCCGTCCCAGAGGCCGTGCAGCTCCTCGAGCGCGACGAAGCCCATCGCCTCGTAGAACGCGCGGGTGGCGCCGTAGCCGCGGCTCTCTCGCGACGGCCCGAGCGTCTTCACGTGGAGGTAGCGAATGCCGCGCGTCCGGCACCACGTCTCAGCGGCCGCGACGAGCGCCCGGCCGATGCCGCGGCGATGCTGCTCGCGCCGGACGCCCATGACGTAGAGCTCCGCGGCCCGCGGCGTGTGCTGCTCGAGGCAGAGGAAGCCGGCGTCGGGCTGCACGGCGAACGTCGGCAGCGCCGCAACGGCCTCGATGTACGCCGCGGTGGACTCCTCTATCCCGAACCAGTCCGGCAGGTCGCGAAGGACGGCCTCCGCGATGCGCGACCGTTCGCCGGGATCGGTGACTTCGACGACCTGCGTCACGGGAGTCCGGTGACGCGAACGCCGGCGTGGCCCTTGTAGCGCTTGTTGAGGTTGACGATGACGGCCGTCATGCCTTCGAGCGCCCGCGCGCTCGCAAGCGGGCCGGCGTCGAGCGCGCGGCCCGCGACGACCTTCGCCGCAAGCTCAAGGGCTTGGGCCTTCGCTTCTGCGTCGTCGCCGCAGACGAAGGCGTCCTCGTCCGGACGGCCGTGCGCGAGCTTCCCGGCGGCGAGCGAGTGGAGTCCGGCGGTGACCGGGACATCTACGACCAGCGAGACCTCCTCGGCGACCGCGCTCGCTCGGGCGGGCGGACGCGGCTTGCCGCCTGACCAGACGAGCTGGCTGGCGACGCACAGGACCGGCGAGTCCAGGACCGGGCGCAGCTGCCTCGCCGTAGCGATGGCCGCGTCGGCATCGGTCGCGAGTACCACGAGCTCGGCACCCGCCGCCGCAGTTTCATTTTCAGCTCCGCTGCACCCGATCCCGCTCGCCTTCTCCTGCGCGCGCCCGGCGTCGCGCGACCCGATCACGACGTCGTCCCCGGCCTCGACGAGCCGGGCCGCGAGCGCGAGCCCGAAGTCGCCCGTCCCTCCAACGATCGCGACCCTCACCGCGCCTTCTCCGCGACGTACACGCGGTTGCGTCGGGTGACGGTGAACGGATATGGCCCGGCCGGCGCTTCCAGCGGCCCGAGCAGCTCCACCGACGCGTCGAGGAAGGTCTGCAGGTCCCCGCGCGTCCGCCAGAGCGTGTGCGCATTCGTGTCCCGCTCCTCCACGCGCGCGAAGTGACGCGCGAGAACGTCGTGATAGTCGTCGCCCTCGGCGGAGGCCGGACGGAGACGATCCCACAGCTCCCCCATGTGCCCGTCTCGGTTGTAGATCCCGACGAAGCGGCCGCCGGGACGCAGCACGCGAGCGAGCTCGCGAACGCCCGCGTCGACGTCCGGGAGGTGGTAGAGCACCCAGTTGCAGACCACGACGTCGAACTCGCCGTCCGCAAAGGGCAGGTCTTCGATTCGGGCCCGCCGTGCGTCGACTCCGCGGCTGCGGGCCTGCTCGACCATCGGCGCAGCCATGTCGACGGCGACCACCACGGGAGCGGCGACGGCGCGGGCGAACACGCCGTCCCCGCAGCCGGCATCGAGCACGCGCCGCGGCCGCGTCTCCGCCACGGCCGCGAGGGCCTCGATCCACGGCTCCTCGCCGCGCACCCATCCGGTGACGTCGTGGCGACGCCGTTCGAGCCGCTCGCTCGTCGCGTACTCCCGCTCGAGGAGCTCGGGATCGTCCAGGTTCATGCGGGCACGGCTCCCAGAGCAGCCTCGGCGAGACGGCGCCGCGCCTCGCGGTCGCGCATGAGCGTCCGCGTCACGATCGGCCGGACGTCTCCGAGCCCGTCGAGGTCTCCGGCGTCGGCCTCGTCCACCACGAGCGCGTCGATCAGACCCTCGTAGCAACGTGCGACATGCCGGGGAGAGGTCCCCCCTGCGAGGCGCCGCAGCATCCGGTCCGCCGGCCCCTTCACCGCGCGACCGTCGATCAGCGGGCTCACGGCGACGCAGGGGACGCTCCGCCGGGCGAGCGCCTCGCGCAGCTCGCGCACGGCCAGGATCGGCCCGAGCGAGACGTACGGGTTGCTCGGCGCAAGCAGGATCAGGTCTGCGCCGGCCACCGCCTCGAGCACGCCCGGCGCCGGCCGCGCCGCGTCCGCACCCTCGAAGCGCACGGCATCGACCTCGTCACGGTGGCCGCGCGCGACGAACCACTCCTGGAACGGGAACGCCCCGGCCGGCGTCTCGAGCCACGTCCGGACCGGGTCGTCGGTCGCCGGAAGCAGGCGCGTCCCGACGCCGAGTGCGTCGGCGAGCCGCGCCGTGACGGCCGAAAGCGGCTCGCCGGCCCGTAGCGCCTCCGTCCGCACGAGATGGAGCCCGAGGTCACGGTCGCCGAGTGCGAACCAGTCCTCGCCGCCGAGCGCCCCCACGGTCTCGAGCGCGAGCCAGGTCTCGTCGCGGCGTCCCCAGCCGCGGCGCTCGTCCGCGAGGCCGGCGAGCGCGTAGAGGATCGAGTCGAGATCCGGGGAGACGTGGAGCCCGAGCAATTCCACGTCGTCGCCGACATTTCCGACCACCGTCGCCGTGGCGCCGACGACGTCGACGACGCCGCGCACGAACCGCGCGCCGCCGACGCCGCCCGAGAGGACGACGACGCTCAGGCGAGGCTCCGTTCGAGCTCCGAGAGACACGCTTGCGTACGCGGGCCGGCGCGCAGCTGGAGCCGCGTGAGGTCGTCCATCGTGTCCACGTCGTCGGCGAGGTTCGGAAGAGCGACCGAGACGGCCTCGAGGCCGAGCGTCGCCGCGTGCTCGCGGAAGCGGTCGGAGCTGCTCGGCCCGTACAGGGGCGCGAACGCCTCGGCCGAGGGCAGGCTCAGGGCGTTGGTCGTGCCGTCCAGGGCCTCGACAAGCGCGAGGCAGCCGGCCGGGGTCGCGGCGAGCAGCGCGCGGAGGTCGTGCGGGACCGCGCACGGCAGATCGGCGTTGACGACGAGAATCCCGCCCGGCTCGACTCCCTCCAGTCCCGCCTGCACCGCGGCTCCCTGGCCGCCGCCTGGGTCGCCCACGGCTTCGGCACCGGCCTCGCGAGCCGCAGTCGCTGCGTGGTCGTCCGGCGTCACGACGCGCGTCAATCCGACCGGAAGACACGCGGCCAGGACGTCGCAGAACATCGCGTGCGCGAGCGCACGGCGGATACGACTCGAGTCATGGAGGCGCGTCTTGCCGTCGGCGCCGGCAAAGGGGATCACGACTGTCGCCACGAGGAGACACTAGCCCCGTGGACAACGCCGAGATCGCACGCACGCTCGACGCCTACGCAGCACTGCTCGACCTGGCGGGCGCGGCGCACTGGAGCATCCGCGCGTACCGCCGCGCGGCCGACCTGATCCGCGCGACGCCGACGCCCGTCGAGGAGCTCGTCCGCTCCGGCCGCGTACGCGAGCTGCGCGGCATCGGCCCGGGCATCGAGCGGCGCTTGCGCGAGCTCGTCGAGACCGGCCGGATCGCGGAGCTGGAGGAGCTGGAGCGCGAGGTCGAGCCCGAGCTCGTCGCGCTCGGCCGTTACCTCGGGCTCGGCCCCCAGCGACTCGTCGCGCTCGGCCGCGCGCTGGGGATCCGATCTGCCGACGAGCTGCGCGCGGCGGCCGAGGCGGG
>DATFCX010000083.1:0-10088 GCA_035252585.1 Gaiellaceae bacterium | reverse complement strand
GTGGCCGCGGAGCGAAGCCTGCCGCCGGGCGGCGGCGCGGCGCTGGAGGTCGAGGCCGGGCTCGCGGCCGCGCAGCGCCCGGGAGAGCTCGACCTCGACGAGCTCCTCCTCGTCGACTCGTTCCTGCGCAAGCCGCCGCCGGAGCTGCGCGTCGCCCGGCTCGAGCGCGAAGCGATCCTCGGCGCTGCGCGAAGATTGGCGTCGTGGCACCGCGATACCTCGTTCTCGAGGAGCTCGGAGACGCCCTCGCCGCAGTTCAGGCGTCCGACCGGCTGACGCGCATCGGCGTCGACGGCGTGGACGGCGCGGGTAAGACCCTGCTGGCCGAGGAGGTGGCACAGCTGCTCACGAGGCGCCGTCGTCCGGCGGTCCGCGTGTCCGTCGACCAGTTCGAGCGGCCGCCGGGGGAGCGCTACGCGCGCGGCGGGCTCTCGCCCGAGGGCTACTACCACGACTCGTTCGACGTCGAGAGCTTCCGCGCGCACGTGCTCGGTATCGACGGGCCTCGCGAAGTGGTCCTCGTCGCAGACGGGGTCTTCCTGCAGCGTCCCGAGCTCGCCGACCTCTGGGACGCGACCGTCTGGGTCGAGGCCGAGCTCGAGGTGGCCGCACGGCGCGGCGCGGAGCGCGACGTCTCCCGTGGCTGGGCCGACGCGCCCGGCGAAAGACACGAGCGCTACCGTCTCCGCTTCCTGCCGGCGCAGCGGCGCTACATCGAGGAGCAGCGCCCACGCGAGCGCGCCACCTTCGTCCTCCGCAACACCGACCCGACCGAGCCGGAGCTGGTCAGGCAGCCGCGACCGAGATGAGGTCGCGCAGCGCGCCGAGCCTCGACAGCGCCTGACCCTCGAGCTGGCGGACCCGCTCGCGCGTCAGGTCGAGCTCGTTCCCGATCGCCTCGAGCGTCCACGGCTCGCCCTCGAAGCCGAACCGCAGCTCGAGGATCCGCCGCTCGCGCTCCGGCAGCGCCTCGAGGGCCCGCCGCACGCCCTGCCGGCGGAGCGACTCCTCGGCCTCGTCGAACGGATCGACGGCCTCGCGGTCGGCAAAGAGGTCGCCGAGCTCCCCCTCGTCGTCCGCCCCGACGGTCTGGTTCAGCGAGACGGACGCGTTCGCCGCGCCGAGCGCTTCGTCGACGTGCTGCATCGGGAGGCCGGTCGCCTCGGCGAGCTCCTCCTTCGTCGCCTCGCGACCGAGCTCGACCTCGAGCCGCCGGGCCGCTCGCGACAGCTTCTGCTGGCGCTCGACGACGTGGACCGGCACGCGGATCGTGCGCGCGTGGTTCGCGACTGCGCGCTGCACCGACTGGCGGATCCACCAGGTTGCGTACGTGGAGAACTTGTAGCCGCGCCTCCAGTCGAACTTCTCGACGGCGCGGTTCAGGCCGAGCGTCCCCTCCTGGATCAGATCGAGGAACGGCACGCCAAGCCCGCGGTACCCCTTCGCGATCGAGACGACGAGCCGGAGGTTGGACTCGATCATGTGGCGCTTGGCCGTCACGTCGCCGCGCTCGATCCGCTTCGCGAGCATGACCTCCTCGGCGGCGGTGAGCAGCTTGTGCCGCCCGACGTCGGCCAGGAAGAGCTGCAGGCTGTCGGCGGAGCCGGAGATCGCCACGGCCGGCGCTCCGGGCTCGGGCGCGGCCTCGGGCTGCTTCTCCTTCTCCTCCTTCGGGGCCTCTTCGCGCGCCACGGCGACCGCGCCGGCGACGGGCCGGCCGATCTCGAGCCCCGTGCGTTCGAGCTCGCGTGTGAGCTCCTCTACCTCGGTCTCGTTGAGCTCGAGCTCGGCGGCGAATGCCTCGATCTCTGCCGGATCGACGAAGCCGCGTTCCTCGGCTCCCTCGACGATGGCGCGGATCTGGTCCGACTCGAGCAAATCGTTGAGCTGGTTCTGCGTCAGCGCTCCCTCAGTCCCTTCGTCCTACGTCGTCGCTTCGCCGCAAGCCTTCGTACCTTAGGAGGGAAGTCCTCCGGTTACTACCCTCAGCCGGCCGGACGCCCTTCTGCCACGCACCCGGTCGCTCGAACGAGCCGCCGGGCAAGTGTATTCCGCGCGTCGAACGAGTCCGTGAGCATAGGACGCGGACCGGTCGGCGAAGTTTGCCCGCAACCGTTCAGGAAGCCGTGCGGCGACGCGCGCCCCGTTTCGCCGGCCCCTTCGCGCGGCGCTCGGCGAGCAGCTCCACGGCGCGATCGAGCGTGACCGTCTCCGGGTCGTCGCCCTTGCGGAGGCTCGCGTTCGTCTCGCCGTCGGTGACGTACGGCCCGAAGCGGCCCTCCTTGAGCACGATCTCCTTGCCGCCGACCGGATCGGTTCCGATCTCCCGGAGCGGCTTGGCCATCGCGCGCTGGCCGCGCCGCTGCCGCGGCTGCGCGAGGAGCGCGAGGGCGGCGGGCAGGTCGATGGTGAAGAGCTGCTCCTCCGATTCGAGCGAGCGAGACTCCTTCCCCTTCTGGACGTACGGGCCGTAGCGGCCGTTCCGCGCGACGACCTCCTCGCCGTCCTCCGCCACGCCGACCACGCGGGGCAGCTGCAGCAGCCGCAGGGCGTCGTCGAGCGTCACGGTGTCGAGCGCCATCGTCTTGAAGAGCGACGCCGTGCGCGGCTTCTCCTTCGCGTCCTCGGGGAGGACCTCGGTGACGTACGGGCCGTAGCGGCCGGTGCGCGCGACGATCGGGAGGCCGGTGTCCGGGTCGGTGCCGAGCTCGCGGTCGCCGCTCGGTTGCGCGAGGAGCTCTTCCGCCCGCTCGAGCGTCAGCTCGTCGGGCGCGAGCTCTTCGGGAACGCTCGCCCGCTGTCCGTCGCGCTCGAGGTACGGGCCGTAGCGGCCGACGCGGAGAACGATCCCGTCTCCGATCTCGAGCGAGTTGATCTCGCGCGCGTCGATCGCGCCGAGGTCGGAGACGAGATCGTGTAGACCGTCGGCGCCATCGCCGAAGTAGAAGCGGCCGAGCCACTCGACGCGGTGCTCGTCGCCGGCCGCAATCCGGTCGAGGTCGTCCTCCATCCGGGCGGTGAAGTCGTAGTCGACGAGCCGGCCGAAGTGCTGCTCGAGGAGGCCGACGACGGAGAAGGCGAGGAAGGCCGGGACAAGGGCGGTGCCACGCTTGAAGACGTAGCCGCGGTCGAGGATCGTGCCGAGGATCGACGCGTAGGTGGACGGACGGCCGATGCCGAGCTCCTCCAGCGTCCGCACGAGCGTCGCCTCGGTGAAGCGGGCGGGCGGGCTCGTCTCGTGTCCCTGCGGCTCGAGCGCGCGCAGCTCGACCGAGTCGCCCTCGGAGAGGTCCGGCAGGCGCCGCTCGTCGTCGTCCCCGGCCGGGCGATCGTCGTCGCGTCCCTCCTCGTAGGCGGCGAGGAAGCCGCGGAACGTGATCACGGTGCCGGACGCGCCGAACTCGACGCCTTCGCCCGCGCTCGATTCGGCCGCGATGCGCAGCGAGACCGTCTGTCCCTGCGCGTCCTTCATCTGGGAGGCGATCGTCCGCATCCAGATCAGCTCGTAGAGCGCGTGCTCGTCCGGGGACAGTTCCGCCCGCACGTCCTGCGGTGTCCGGAAGCGGTCGCCGGAGGGACGAATCGCCTCGTGCGCCTCCTGCGCGTTCTTCACCTTCCGCTCGTAGCGGCGCGGCTGCGACGGGACGTAGTCGGCGCCGAAGAGGGACGCGACCTGCTCGCGCGCGGCGGTGAGCGCCGACTCCGACAGCGTCGTCGAGTCGGTGCGCATGTAGGTGATGTAGCCGTTCTCGTACAGGCGCTGGGCCAGCCGCATCGTCGTCTGCGCCGAGAAGCGGAGCTTGCGGCTCGCCTCCTGCTGCAACGTCGACGTCATGAACGGGGGGCTCGGACGGCGGACGTACGGCTTCCGCTCGACCCGCGACACCTTGAACGACGAGCCGTCGAGACGCTCGGCGAGCCCGCGCGCCGCCTCCTCGTCGAGTGAGCGCGCCTCGCCGCGCAGCTTGCCGTCGGGGCCGAAGTCTCGGCCCTGCGCGACGCGCTCCCCGTCGAGCGAGACGAGCCGCGCCTCGAACGACTCCGGATCGAAGGTTGCAAGCAGGTCCCACCACTCGGCGGCACGGAACGCCATCCGCTCCCGCTCGCGCTCGACGACGAGACGGGTCGCGACCGACTGGACACGACCGGCGGAGAGCCCGCGCATCACCTTCTTCCATAGGACGGGCGAGACCTCGTAGCCGTAGAGCCGGTCGAGGATCCGCCGCGACTCCTGCGCGTCCACGAGCCGCTCGTCGACGTTCCGGGTCTCGTCGAGCGCTCGTTCGATCGCGTCGCGGGTGATCTCGTGGAAGACCATCCTCCGCGCCGGCACCTTCGGCTTCAGGACCTCGAGCAGGTGCCAGGCGATCGCCTCGCCCTCGCGATCCTCGTCCGTCGCGAGCAGGAGCTCGTCGGCGTCGGCGAGCTGCTTGCGCAGCTGCGCGACCGTCTTCTTCTTGTCGGGATCGACGACGTAGAGCGGCTCGAACCCGTGCTCGACGTTCACGCCCAGCCGCGCCCACGACTCGCCCTTGTACTTCTCCGGGATCTCGGCGGCGCTGTCGGGCAGGTCGCGGATGTGGCCCACGGACGACTCGACCACGAAGTCCGGGCCGAGGTAGCCGGCGATCGTGCGCGCCTTCGCAGGCGACTCGACGATGACGAGACGCTTCGGCACGGGCGGTCACGATAGCCACCGGTGCGGCCCGCGATACTCCAGGCGTGCGTCCGCCGCCCCTCTACCACGCGATCGCCGCGGTGAGCTGGCCTCTCATCTACGGCCTCTTCCGGTTGCGGGTCCAGGGCCGGGACAACCTGCCCGCGTCCGGTGGCTACGTGCTCGCCTGCAACCACGTCTCGAACCTCGACCCGTGGCCTCTCGGCCTGCCGCTGTGGCCGCGGCGCTGGCTGCGCTTCATGGCGAAGGCGGAGCTCTACTGGTGGCCGGCGAGGTACGTGCTCGAGGGCGCGGGAGCCTTTCCCGTGCACCGCGGGCTCGGCGATCGCCAGGCGATCGAGACGGCCGTCCGGCTGGCCCGGGACGGAAACGTCGTCGTGATGTTCCCGGAGGGGACGCGCCGCCGGAAGGGCGTGGCGAAGAGGCACGTCGCGAGGCCGCGTTCGGGTGCGGCGCGGATCGCGCTCGAAGCCGGTGTGCCGCTCGTCCCGGCGGCCGTCGCGGGCACCGATCGGCTGCTCACGCTCGGCCCGCTCCGTATCGCCTACGGAGCCGCCGTCGAGATCGACGACCTGCGGACGAACGAGGACGTCCGGCACGCGTCCCAGGAGGCGACCGAGCGCCTGATGGCCCGCATCGCCGAGCTGGAGGACGCCTTGTGAGCGTGCTGCTCGCGATCGACGGAGACTCCTTCGCGCATCGGGCGTACCACGCGTTGCCGAAGTCGATCCGGCTCAACGCGGTCGTCGGCTTCACGAACATGCTCGTGCGCCTGTGGCAGGCGGAGCGCCCGGACGCGGTTCTCGTCGCCTGGGACACGCTGTCGACGCCGACCTACCGGCACGAGGCCTTCGAGGCATACCAGTCGGGACGGGTCTTCGAGGACTCGATTCTGGAGCAGCTCGACATCCTGCCCGAGGTCGTGGCCGCCTTCGGATTCCTCGTGGCGAAGGCGCCGGGCTACGAGGCCGACGACTTCCTCGCAGCGGCCGCACGCGAGTGGACCGGGGACGCGCTCGTCGCGACGTCCGACCGCGACGCGTTCCAGCTCGCGAGCACGCGCGTCACGATCCTGCAGCCGACGCGCGGAGTGAGCGAGCTCGCGCGGATCGGCCCCGCCGAGGTACGCGAGCGCTACGGCGTGGAGCCGGAGCAGGTGCCGGACCTGATCGCGCTGCGCGGCGACCCGTCCGACAAGCTGCCGGGAGCGCGCGGCGTGGGGCCGAAGAAGGCCGCTGCGCTGCTCGGGGAGTACGGCTCGCTCGAAGCTGCGCTCGCCGACGGTCGGTTCGCCGCGGAGGCGGAGGACTTGAGGCTCTTCCGGCGAATCGCCACGATGGACGCCTCCGCCCCCCTTCCTCCCCTCGCAGAAACATCCCCGGCGTGGGCGGAGGCGTCTTCCTTCCTCGAACGGCTCGGGCTCGGCGCGGTCGCCGGCCGTGTGGCGGACCTATCGACGTCCTGACGCATCCGGCGCTCGCGCGCTTGCACCCGACGGGCGGACATCCGGAGCGGCCGGAACGGCTCGCGGTGCTTCTCGCCCACCAGCACATCTGCAGCGAGGGCCGCGCTGCGCGGGTCGAGGAGCTCCTGCTGTGCCACACCGAGGAGCACGTCGAGCTCGTTCGTGCCGTCGAGGACGCGGTCTGGCTCGACGGCGACACGATGTGCACCGCGACGACGTTCGAAGCGGCCTCGCTCGCCGCGGGGACGGCGATCGAGGCGGCGCTTCGCGGCGGCTTCGCGCTCGTGCGCCCGCCTGGGCACCACGCCCTTCCCGGGCGGGCGATGGGCTTCTGCATCTTCAACAACATCGCGGTCGCGGCCCGCGTGGCGCAGCAGCGGCTCGGTCTCGAGCGGGTCGCGATCGTCGACTTCGACGTCCACCACGGCAACGGCACCGACGCGATCTTCCGGGAAGACGACAGCGTCCTCTTCGTCTCGCTCCACCAGTGGCCGTTCTATCCCGGAAGCGGCGGCCCGGACGACCAGGCGGAGACGACCGTGAACGTGCCGCTACGGGCCGGCTCGGGCGACGCGGAGTATCTCGAGGCGTTCGCGCGCGTCGTCGAGCCGGCGGTGGAGCGCTTCGAGCCGGAGCTCGTGCTCGTCTCGGCCGGATTCGACGCCCATGCCGGCGACCCGCTCGCGGACATGCGCGTCACGGCGGACGGCTTCCGCGAGCTCGCGCGCCGCTGTGCGGCTCTCTCCGACCGCGTCGCCGCCGTCCTCGAAGGCGGCTACGAGCTCGAGACGCTCCCGGACCTCGTCGACGCCGCGCTGCAGGGATTCACCTCGAGCCCGGCCGCGACGCGTCCCGAGCAGGACGACGAGCAGGCCGAAGGCTAAGCCTCGCGAGCTAGCCGCGCGCGATCGCGAGCTGCTCGAGCGCTTCGCGCCGAGAGGACACGCCGAGCTTGCGGAGGAGGCTCTTCACGTGCGAGCGCACGGTGTGCTCGGAGATGAAGAGCCGGCGAGCGATCTCGTCCGTGCCGTGGTGCTCGTCGAGCAGGAGCAGCACCTCGAGCTCGCGGGCGGAGAGGACCGAGGCGATGCGGTCGGGCACGCCCGAGCCGCGGCCGCCGGCGCGCACCTGGTCGAGCAGCCGGCGCGCCACGGGGCCCGACAGGGCGGCGTCGCCCTGGACGACACCCTCGAGAAACTCCGCGATGCGACCAGGCGACTCCGTCTTGAGCAGGTAGCCGGCCGCGCCGCCGCGAATCGCTGCGAGCAGGTTCTCCTCCGTCCCCGACGCGGTGAGAACGACGACCTCGCAGCCCGGCGCGGCCTCGCGGAGGCGCGGGAGCGCGGTCAGACCGTCGAGGCCCGGCATGAGGAGGTCGAGGAGCACGAGGTCGGGCTGCGTCTCGGCAGCGGTCGCGATCGCCTCCTCCCCGTCGGCCGCGAGACCGGCGAGCTCGAAGCCGTGGGAGCGCAGGAGCGCCGCGAGCGCCTCGCGGGTGAGGGGGTGGTCGTCGACGACGAGAACGCGTGCCGGCACGTTTCCCTTATCGGCAGCGGCGCTTCTGCCGACAAGACCCATGTGAGAAGACGGCGAACCGAGCTGCAGGCGTGGTTGTGGGGCGAGGTCGTCCTGTCGGGGCTGCTCGCGGCGAGTCTCGCGCTGCTCCTCTGGTTCCCGACCCTCCGCACGCAGTACGACCGGCCGCAACTGCTGCTGGTGCTCGAGACGATCATGGCGCTCGCGGGCATCCTCGTCGCGCTGCTGGCGGGGGCTCGCTTCTCCGTCGTCGGCGAGCGAACCGATCTTCTGCTGGCGGCCGGCTTCCTCATCTGGTCGCTCTCGACCGCGGCGTTCGCCATCATCCCGGCGCTCGGCAGCGCCTCACTCGATCGTGCGGACGGGTGGGCGGCCCTCGCCGGCGCCATCGCCGGCCAGAGCCTCGTCGCCGTGGCGCCGTTCGTCGGCGGCCGCAGCCGCGCCCGGGACCGCGCACTGGGCGACGTCGTCCTCGTAGCCGCGGTCGCGCTCGCCGCCCTGTGGCTCCTCCTTCGGGCGCACGGCGGCGCGCTACCGGTGCTGACGGCGCTGCCGGGAGCGGCCGGCGCTCCCGCCGGACTCGCCTCCGCGCTCGCGGTGCAGGCGCTGATCAACCTCCTCGCCGTCGTCGGCTGGGGGCGCATGCTCGCGAGGACGGGAGACGACCTCGCCCGCTGGCTCGCGCTCGGCTTCACACTCCTCCTCTTCGCGGCGCTCCATCTCGTGTTCGCCCCGCCCCAGGGGACGATGAACGTCGCCGCCGGCGATTACCTGCGCCTCCTCGCCTTCGCGGTGATGCTCGTCGGCGCCTGGCGCGCGATCCGCTCGGCGGAGCTCGGGCGGGCGGTCGCGGAGGAACGTGCCCGTGTCGCCCGCGAGATCCACGACGGCCTCGCGCAGTACCTCTTCGCGATCTCCACCCACGCTCAGATGCTCGACGCGGGAACGCCGCTCGAGGAGGTCGGGCCGCAGCTCAAGGAAGCCGCGGGGCTCGCGCAGCAGGAGGCGCGGTTCGCGATCCTCGCGCTCTCCTCGGCGAGCGGCACCGCCCCGTTCGACTCCGCGCTGCGCCGCTACGTCGAGTTCCTGACCGCGGACGGCGAGCTCGCAGTGGACCTCGAGATCGACCCTGCGATCCGCCTCGCGCCCGACGAGCAGATCGAGATCTTCCGCATCGTCCAGGAGGGTCTCGGGAACGTGCGTCGCCACGCGAACGCCACCCGGGCAGACGTGGTGATCGGCCGAAGGGCCTCCGGCGAGAGGTTCGTGGCCATCGAGGACGACGGCGAAGGCTTCCCGGCCGAGGCCGAGACCGAGACCGCCGGCCAGGGCTTGCGGAACATGCGCGACCGCGCGTTCTCGATCGACGGCGGCTTCAGCGTTCGGAGCACGCCCGGCCTCGGCACGGCGCTCGAGGTCGTCCTGCGCACGTAACGCGCGCTTTCCAACGGCTGGAGCGGTGCTTAGAGTCCCGGACGGTGGGTCGGTTGCTCGTGTCGTCGCTCGTCGTGGCGCTGTGTTGCGGACTGGCGTCGGGCGCAGCCGCGGCCAAGAGGAGACACCGGCCGCAACAGCACGTGACGATCTTCTCCGACTCGGTCGGTGCCGCGCTGAACTGGGACTCGACGGCGAGGCGGATCGTCGAGCACGGCAACCACGTCCTGTTCGAGCTCCACCCGTGTGGCCGCCTCGTCCAGGTCGGCTGCGTCACGCCTCCGCCGCCGAGCGTCCTGGGCACGGTGCGTGCGCTCGGCCGGAGGATCGGGCCGACGGTCGTCGTCTTCCTGGGCTACAACGACTCGCCGCTGATCTACCGCAACGGCATGCCCGTCGTGTTGAGGGCGATGCTGAGGCGCGGCGTCACGCACATCATCTGGCTCACGCTCCGCGCGCTGAACAAGCAGTACGTGGACATCAACGAGGCGATCTACGCGGCCGAGCGGAAGTGGCGGTCGCGGATGACGGTGCTCGACTGGAACCATTACTCGTCGACCCACACCTCCTGGTACGCCGAGGACGGGATCCACCTGAGCGGCGCCGGAGCGATCGCGTTCGCGACGTATCTCCACCGGTCGCTGAAGCGGCTCGGCCTGACCGGTCCAGTGCCCGCAGGCTAGAAACGAGAAGCCCCGCCGGGAGCGGGGCTTCTGGATAGCAGGCCTGTAAGCCGGATTCTGTCGAGGGTGACCATCCATCTGTGCAGCTACCCGGCTCCTCGGCGGGCGGCGTCAGCGGAGCCTGTTCGCCTTGCACCGGACGGGGTTTGGCGAGCCGGCCCTGTCGCCAGGGCCGCTGGTGGGCTCTTACCCCACCGTTTCACCCTTACCGGCCGCGACTCCGGAGATCCGCGACCGGCGGTCTGTTTTCTGTGCCACTTTCCGTCGGCTTTCGCCGCCTCCCTCGTGTCGT
>DATFCX010000082.1:0-25502 GCA_035252585.1 Gaiellaceae bacterium | reverse complement strand
CGCAGCCCACGCTCCTTCCAGGCGTGGACGAGCCGCCGAGCCGCCGTGTCGTAGCCCACCGCCCCGCGAGCACTGGCGAACGCCAGCCTCCGTCCCGCGCACTCGCGGCAGCGCTCGACGGGCCACGCGGTCGGCGCGCCGCAGCGTGCGCAGAGGGGCGGCTCGATCCTCGGCAGCTCGTCGCGGCAGCCGGCACAGAGTTGCAGTCCGCCGCTCCCACAGACGACGCATCGCTGCGGAAGGAGCAGATCGAGCGCTCGCATCTTCCGACGCTAGGCCCGCGACCGTGCCGGCTTCGTGTCAGAAGAGCGGCGTCGCGAGCAATTCGCGCAGGAGCGGGCGCGACCGCTCGAGATCGTCCGGCGTCTTCACCGGCACGAACCGGCTGCGCGGCCCGTGGCGCGGCACGACGAGGAAGGTCGTCGGTACGAACGCCGAGAGCTCGTTCACGAGTCGCTCGAGCTGAACCGCCTTCCGGCCGCCCACGTCCTTCTCGACGTAGAACCAGGTGAGCGGGTGCCGCGCCTCGAGCGCGTCGACCTCGAGGACCAGGCTGTTCGTGTTGAAGACGGAAAGTGCGTGCGGGTCGAACTCGGGGGGGAAGCGGAAGCCCTCGACGATCTGTGGGCGGCCGTTCACGCGAACCGGCGCCCCGCCCGGATCGCCTTCCGCCGGGGCGACCTCGACCGTGAGCGGATTGCCGGCGGCTCGGTGGGCGGCGAGCACGCGAGGGTCGACACGCGCGCCGAGGTTGTCGACGTTCGAGAGCATCAGCGTGCGAATGCCGGCGGACCGGAGCTGCTCGACCGGTGCGCAGACGGCGAAGTCGCCGTGGCCGGGGCTGTACGGAGACGGGCCGGGGAAGACACTCCCGTCCGGCTCGAGGCGGAGCAGAACGGACTGGCTGAAGGCGATGACGTCGTCGCGGTCGCCCAGATGTGCGCGCGTCTCATCGTCGGTCGCGAAGCTGTTCATCAGCACGACCGGCACGCCCGCGCGCTCGGCGTCCCGCAGCTTCCAGTCGAGGAACGAGACGCCGTCGACCGCCTCGACGAGGCCCTTGACCGCGCCGCCGAAGCGGGTGGCCATCCCGCCGTTGAGCACCGCGCTCGCGACGCCGTCGAAGTCGGGCTCGGCCTCCTCGGGCAGGTTGGCGAGGTCGTCGTCGAGGAGCGGCTCCAGCTCGCCGCGCACCAGGTTCGCCTCCTGCGAGATCTCGCCGCTCGCGACGCATGCCCGCAGCTCCTCGAACAGCCGCTCGTCGAAGCCGTACCGCTCGAGGATCTCGTCGACGCTCAAAACCGGTACGGCGGGCGACGGACGCCGTCCTCCGTCACAATCGCCGCGATCAGCGCGGCCGGCGTCACGTCGAAGGCGGGATTGCGCGCCGGAAAGCGGCTCGTCAGCTCGGCCGGCTCCCGCTCCTCGATCGGGATTCCCGCGCCGTCGGGTGTCTCGCGGTCGAGCGTCGAGGTCGGTGCGACGACGTAGAACGGGATCTCATGGTGCGCGGCGAGCACGGCGAGCGAGTATGTCCCGATCTTGTTGGCCGTGTCCCCGTTCGCGGCGATCCGGTCGGCGCCGGTGACGACGAGGTCGACCTCGCCGCGGGCCATGAGCGAGCCGGCCGCAGAGTCGGCGATGACGGCGTGCGGGATGCCTGCCTGCTCGAGCTCCCACGCGGTCAGGCGCGCGCCCTGGAGCAGCGGCCGCGTCTCGTCGACGAGCACCCGCTCGAGCAGGCCGCGCTCGGCAGCGGCGCGGAGCGCTCCGACTGCGGAGCCGTAGCCGCCGGTCGCCAGACCGCCGGCGTTGCAGTGCGTCAGCGCGCGGGTGCCGGGATCGAAGAGCTCGGCGGCGTGCGCCGCCATCCTCCGGCAGCGATCGACCTCCTCCTCGTGCAGCGCGCGCGCCCGCTGCGGCGTCGGCTCCTCACGCATGCGCGCGAGCGCCCACGGAAGGTTGACCGCCGTGGGCCGCGAGCTTGCGAGGACACGCTCCGCCTCGGCGAGGTCGTCGCCGCGAAGGCTTGCGAGCGCGAGGCCGTATGCAGCCGCGACGCCGATCGCGGGCGCGCCGCGCACGACCATGGTCCGGATCGCGTCGGCCACCTCCACCGCCGACGTACAGCGGACCTCGACGACCTCCTCGGGCAGCCGGCGCTGGTCGAGGAGGACGACCGCCGGGCCGCTCTCCTCGAGGCGAACGATCTGCTCGGGCTCGAGCTCAGACATGTCCCCTACGACCATGCCCCGGTGCCAGGCACCAGGACATGGCCTAAAGGGGCGCCACTCATCGATGATCCCGCTCGGTCGCAGGTATCACTCCATCCGGCGGCATTCGGGACATGTCTCGGTGCCTGACACCAAGACGTGTCCGAGTTCGACGGTTGCGCGAGCTCAGGTGCCCTCGTCCCACGAGGCCAGGTAGCGTGCCTGCTCCTCGGTGAGCCGGTCGATCTCGACGCCCATCGTCTCGAGCTTGAGCCGGGCGATCTCGCGGTCGATCTCCGGCGGCACCGGATAGACCTCGCGATCGAGCTCGGTCGCGTGCTGCGCGGCGTACTCGAGTGCGAGCGCCTGGTTCGCGAAGGACATGTCCATCACGAGCGCCGGATGCCCTTCGGCGGCGGAGAGGTTGACGAGCCGGCCGTCGGCGACGAGGTACAGGCGCCGGCCGTCGGCGAGCGTGAACTCCTCGACGAACTCCCGCGCACGCCGCGTCTCGACGGCCATGTCCCGCAGCGCCGGGATCTCGATCTCGACGTTGAAGTGGCCCGTGTTGGCGAGGATCGCCCCGTCCTTCATCCGCTCCATGTGCCCGCGCGTGATCACGTGCTTGTCGCCGGTCGCCGTGCAGAACAGGTCGCCGACCTCGGACGCCCGCTCGAGCGGCAGCACCTCGAAGCCGTCCATCGACGCCTCGAGCGCCCGCAGCGGCTCGACCTCGGTGACGATCACGTGTGCGCCCATCCCACGGGCTCGCTGTGCGACGCCGCGCCCGACCCAGCCGTAGCCACAGACGACGAAGCGCTTGCCCGCGAGCAGCACGTTCGTGGCGCGGATGATCCCGTCGATCGTCGACTGCCCGGTGCCGTAGCGGTTGTCGAACATGTGCTTCGTCTGCGCCTCGTTGACGGCGATGATCGGGAACCCGAGCTTCCCCTCCGCCTCGAGGGCCTTGAGGCGGATCACGCCGGTGGTCGTCTCCTCGGTGCCGGCGATGATCTCGCCGAGCTGCTCCCGCCGCGCCGAGTGGAGGACGCCGATCACGTCGGCGCCGTCGTCCATCGTGAAGTGCGGCTTGTGGTCGACGGCCGCTTCGATGTGGGCGTAGTACGTGTCGTTGTCCTCGCCCTTGATCGCGAACACGGACACGTCGTACTCGGCCACGAGCGCAGCCGCGACGTCGTCCTGCGTCGAGAGCGGGTTCGAAGCGCAGAGGACGACGTCCGCGCCGCCTGCCTGGAGGGTCCGCATCAGGTTCGCGGTCTCGGTCGTCACGTGGAGACAGGCGGAGATGCGATGCCCGGCGAGCGGCTGCTCGCGCTCGAACCGCTCCCGGATCGCGGCGAGCACCGGCATCTGCCGGTCCGCCCACTCGATCCGCCGCCTGCCCTCCTCCGCGAGGGCCAGGTCTTTCACGTCGTAGCGCTGCGTGGCTGCCATGAAGTCCTTTCGGTTACGCGGCCGTCAGCAGCCGCTCGTGCTTCCGTTGCTCCCACTCGACCCAGCCGAGTTCGTCCTCGACATCGGCGAGCCAGCCGTCGATCGCCGTGCGGAGCTCGGGCTCCCGGCGGAGTCGCGCTGCGAATGCGATGTCGCCGATGCCGAGACCGAAGCGGCTGCGCAGCTCGGCGAGCGACCGCAGCTGGTTCAGCTCGCGCAGGCCGTAGAGCCGGTAGCCGGCCGGCGTGCGCGGCGGGACGACGAGTCCCGCCTGCTCCAGGTACCGAAGCATGCGGGCGGACCAGCCGGTGTGCTTCGCGGCGTGTCCGACGTGGAGCGCATCCATCGCCGCAAGCCTAACACGGCTGTGTCAATCTTGCTGCAGGAAGTCGCGCAGCCGTTGCGCGGCGGCAGCGGCCTCGGCCGCCGGCGGCGGCCCTTCTTCCCGCCTGCGCACCTGAAGAGCGAGCGCCTTGTCCGGGTCGTCGGGCCAGCGCGGGTGGACGACCAGGTGGACGTGGAGCGGCGGCGCGTCGACCCACATCGTCAGGTAGGCGCGCTCGGCGCCGAGCCCGTCCACGATCGCGCCCGAGATCCGCCGCAGAAACGGGCCGAGCTCGTCGGCCGCCGCTTCCGGCAGGCGCCAGAGATCCTCGACGTGCGCCTTCGTCTTGACGACGACGGCGCCGACCCCGAAGGGGCCGATGCAGTGGTCGGCGTGCCACTGCTCGGTCTCGGCGATCGTGCCGCCGGGAATCTCGACCCGGCCGGCGAGGGCGTCGCAGGCGAGGCAGCCTTCGACGCTCACGCGGCGGGACCACTCGTGGCCGGCCCGGGCTTGCGGCAGCTGATCACGCCCTGCGACTTGTGGACGAGGAAGACGCCGTCGCGCTCGATCGCCGCCTCCACGGCCGCGCGCTCCTTCTCGAGCCCGTGCCCGTCGTATCGCCAGCTGGAGCGGAGGTAGGCGAGCACCGGCTCGACGTCCGTCACTGCCAGGTTGTCGTCGAAGCGCTCGACGCGGATGTCCGCGAAGAACGGCTCGAGCTGCCCCGGACCCGACTCGAGCCCGAACGCCCGCGTGTGGACGTCCGGGGGCCACCAGTCGGTGAGCGCCCCGAGCTCCCGCATGTGCCCGTCGCCGTTCGTCGCCGCGTGGAAGACGCCGCCCGGGACGAGGACGCGTCGGATCTCGGCGAACGCCTTGGGCCGGTCGCCGACGTGGTAGAGCATGTGATTCGCGAGCACGACGTCGAAGGACTCGTCGGCGAACGGGAGATCCCCGGCGTTCGCGACGGCGTACTCCGCCCGGTCGCCGAGCACGTCGCGCGCCGCGTCGATCATCCCGGCCGAGAAGTCGGAGAGCGTGATGTGCCAGGTGGGGTCGAGGCGCTCGAGATTCGCTCCCCAGAGCGTCGTCGCCGGGCCGCACCCGAGCTCGAGGATCCGTGCCTCCGGCGGCGGCGCCTCCTGCTCGAAGAGCCAGCGCCCCCAGGTCGGGTTCGTGGAGAAGCGCGCGTGGAGCGCGATCCGCGCGTTGAGGTTCGCGTCGGTCGCGTACTGCTCCGCCACGTTGTCGATCTCGCTCATGCCTCGCCTCGCAGACGTGCGACGAGCCGGTCGAGTGCAGCCTCGTCGGCGCCCGCGCCGAGCAGGCGGTTGCGGATGCCGTCGCGCCGGTCGATCTCCTCGAGCACCTCGGCGAGCGTCCGGCCCGCCGGCTGCAGGATCCGGTTTCGCCGCTCGCGCTCCCGCTGGTCCGGCGCCTCGGCGAGCCACCTCTCGTTGTGCGGCGCCCAGCTCTCGTCACTCAGCGCGTGATCGGCGGCGATCGCGTCCGGCTCGACGCCGGCCAGCCAGAGCGCCATGCCGCAGGCGATCCCCGTGCGGTCGCGCCCTCCGGCGCAGTGGATCGCCGCGGGCGGCTCGGCCGAGCCGAGCGCCGCCAGCGCCCCTGCGAGCTCGGCGCGGTAATGGTCGGCCAGAGCGAGGTACGCCTCGCGCATCGAGGGCCAGTCCCACGCGGCCGGCACGGGACGCGGATCCATCTCCTGCCGCACGACCGGAACCGGCAAAGGAGCGAGGCCGTCCTGCTCGTGCTCCCGGTCCGGCCGGAGGTCGACGATCAAAGAGACGCCGTAGTCGACGAGCTCGCGGCGCCCGGCCTCGCTCAGACCCGGAAGCCAGTCGGCCCGCACGACGACGCGGTACGCCGTCTCACCGCCGCCGGCGAGCGGCAGCCCGCCGAGGTCGCGGACGTTGACGCACCCGTCCCAGCGGAGGATCCGGTCAGGCTTGGCTGGTGCCTTCGCGTCCATAGCGGTCCTCGAGCCGGACGACGTCGTCCAGGTGCGGAGTCGACACCTCGAGGATCGTCGTGTCCTCGAGAGCGGTGACCCGGTGCACGGTGCCGGCCCGGAAGCGGAAGCATGCCCCGGCGGCGACCACCTCCTCGTCGAGCGCCTCCTGGCCCGCGTCGCCGAGCTCGAGCCGCGCGCGCCCGCTCTCGACGTACCAGCTCTCGTCCTTCTCCCGGTGGAACTGGAGCGAGAGCGACTCGCCCGCGCGGACGAAGAGGATCTTCCCGACGTACGCGTCGGCATGGGCCCAGATCAGCTCCCAGCCCCACGGCTTCTCGACCCGGCGCGCCTCGAACGCAAAGCGGTCGAGGGATCCGTAGTTCGGCGAGTCGAGCATCACACAAGCTGCCGCTGCGGCCGCCAGTCGGGATGCGCCTCGAGAAACTCGGCGGCGCGCCGGAGATCCTTCGGCGTGTTGACGGTCAGCCACACGCCTTCGTGACGATGGGCATGCAGCCTCCGCTCGCTCGCGAGCTGCGGGAAGGTGGAGTCCTCGTGGTCGCCCTTCTCGGGCAGCAGCGCGAGCGCGTCCTCGCCGAGGACGTAGACGCCGGAGTTCACCCAGTGCTCGAGCACGGGCGCCTCCCGAAAGCCGGTGATCGTGCCGTCGCTCTCCACCTCGACGACCCCGAACGGCGAGCGCACCTGCGCAACGACGATCGTCCCCGCCGCGCCGCTCGCCTCGTGCTCGGAGAGGAGCGCGCGGAAGTCGATGTCGAGGAGCTCGTCGCCGTTGAGCGCGAGCACCGCGCCCTCTTCCCGACGTCGCGTGGCTGCGAGCCGGAACCCGCCGCCTCGGCCGAGCGGCTCGTCCTCCCCCACGGCCTCGACCTCGGCGCCGAGCCCTGCGAGCGCGTTGACGAACGCGTCCTCGTCTCCCGCGCGGCAGGCGACGATGACGCGCGTGACGCCGCTGTCGGCCAGGCGGGCGACCGCGTACTCGGCGAGCGGGAATCCCGCGACCGGGACGAGCGGCTTCGGCAATCCCTGCGCCGCCTCGCCCAACCGCTCCGCCTTGCCCCCCGCAAGGAGGAGTGCCTCCATCAGGCGTTCAGCTCGCGGTCGCGCGACGGCTGCGGAGTGCCGTTGACGCCGCCGGGCGTCGCCTTGGTCGGGCGGCCGATCGCCTCGTACTCGAAGCCGGCGGCCATCGCCGCGGCGGGATCGAGGAGGTTCCGGCCGTCGACGATGAGCGGCCGCGCCATCGCGTCCCGCACCTCGGCCGTGGTGAGCTCGCGCAGCTCGGCCCACTCGGTCACGATCACGGCGGCGTCCGCATCGCGGACGGCGTCGAGGACGGAGTCGCAGATCTCGACTCCGTGCAGGTCGTCGGGGTGCGCGATCGGGTCCCACGCGCGCACCTCGGCGCCTTCCGCGAGCAGCCGGTACGCGATGATCCGGCTCGGCGCCTCGCGCATGTCGTCGGTGTTCGGCTTGAACGCCAATCCGAGCAGCGCCACGGTGCGCCCGCGCAGGCTGCCGAGCCGCTGCTGGAGCTTCTGCACGACGCGCCGCTTCTGGAGCTCGTTGACCTCCCACACCGCCTGCAGCAGCAGGAACGGATAGCCGGAGTTGCCGGCGAGCTGCTTCAGCGCGGTGACGTCCTTCGGGAAGCAGCTGCCGCCGAAGCCGATGCCCGCGCGGAAGAAGTGCGGCCCGAGGCGGTGGTCGAGGCCGACGCCGCGCGCGACCTCGACGACGTCCGCGCCCACCAGCTCGCAGACGTTGGCGATCTCGTTGATGAAGCTGATGCGCGTCGAGAGGAAGGCGTTGGCGGCGAGCTTGACGAGCTCGGCCGAGGCGACGTCCATGCGCAGGAACTCGGTCTCGATTCCCTGGTGGAGCTCGACGACGCGTTCCCCGTCGGCCTGGTCGAAGGCGCCCACGACGACGCGGTCGGGGTGCATGAAGTCCGCCACCGCCGTCCCCTCGGCGGTGAACTCGGGATTCGAGACGTAGCCGACGTTCTCCAGGCTGCGCGCGTAGAGGCGCGCGCGAACTCGCTCGCCCGTCCCGACCGGGACTGTGCTCTTCATCACGAGCAGCGGGCGACCCGGCACGTCCTCCGGGATCTCGTCCACGACCGTCCAGACGGCGGAGAGGTCGGCGTCGCCCGAGTACGTCGGCGGCGTGCCGACGGCGACGTACAGGAACTCCGCGCCGTCGACGGCCTCCCCGACGTCGAGCGTGAAGGAGATGCGCTCGCGGCAGCGCTCGAGCACCTCGTCGAGGCCGGGCTCGTAGATCGGCACCTCGCCCGCCCGCAGGCGCTCGACGCGGTCGGGGAGGACGTCGCGCACGACGACCTCGTGGCCCAGATCCGCAAAGCACGCGCCGGTGACGAGACCGACGTAGCCGGCCCCGAAGATCCCGATCCTCGCCACGGCCCTAGGGTAGTCCGCTCAGCGGTGGAGCGGCCTGAAGCTCTTGGCGATGGCGATCATCGTCGAGTTCGAGAGCTGGTTGAGGATCGTGTTCTCGACCCAGTAGGTCGCGTTCCCCTTGCGGAGGGCGACCCTTTGCAGGGCGCCGCCGGTCGAGTAGAGAAGGAGCTTTCCGCCGCGGTAGGGGATGGTGCCGGTCGGGTTCTGGAGGATCGGCGCCGAGTTCCACGTGGTCTCCTCGATCTGCCAGTACTCCTCCCCTCCCGCGATGTTGAAGGTCAGCGCGACCTCGTGCTGGTTCTTCAGCGGCTTGAAGCCGCGGACCCCCTCGTCGGACGAAAGGGCCGACCCCTGCGCGATCTTGTGGGGCACCATCAGCGGGAAGTGCACCTCGTCGTAGACGCTGCGCAACGCCGGCGCCGTGCTGGCCGCGCCCTCGCTCACCTGCGGCGGCTGCTTCGGCTGCACCTTCGGGCGCGTGTGGACGACGAGTTTGCCGCCGAAGCTCGTCCCGACGGCCACGACCGTCAGCGGGTTGCCGGCCTGCTTCGCAAAGCCCGCGATGGTCGTGGTCATCTGGGCGACCCTCGTGTGCGGGCCGAACAGCGGCCGTAGCTGCTGCGCGGCCTGCTGCGCGTTCTGCCCGACCGGGTCGTAGTACACCGTCGTGTCGCGCTGCACCTTCGGCGCGTTGGCCGCCTCGCCCGCCGGCAGAGACTTCGTCGCATAGCCCTTCGTCGACAGGAGGTACGTCGTATTGACGGCCTCGCCGGCCGTCTGCCCCGCGTTGAGGACGAGCACCGAGATCTTCGACTTCGGCAGCTTGGGCTGCTTCTTCGTCTTCTGCACGGTCTTCTTGTGACCGCCGAACTGGGCGTTGACGACTCCGGCGTCGCGGACGTCCGGGTAGCGGAAGCTGTGCACCGCAGCCGCGATCGCGCCGGGGGAGGACTGCAGCATGTCGGCCCCGCCGACGACGATGTTCTGGAAGTCGTTGAGCGGCACGGCATTCCGGAAGAGATGGCCGGCCGGCAGTCCGTAGAGGAGGCCGAGATACGACTTGAGCTCCTCCGGAGTCACGTGGCCGCTGCCACCCTTCGCGATCTCGACGTTGTGCTTCAGGTCGCCGATCAGCTTCAGGACGTCGAAGATCGAGAGTCCCGACTTGACGCGGCTCTTCAGCGCGTCGAGGAAGAGCTGCTGCCTGCCCGTGCGGTAGATGTCGCTGTCGGTGTGGCGGTAGCGGACGTACGACAGCGCCTCGGCGCCGTCGAGCTTCTGATAGCCGGGATGGAGGTTGATCGCCGACGTACCGGTGTTCGGGGCGATGAAGTACCGGCGGTCGACGTTCATGTAGATGCCGTGCAGGTGGTCGACGATCTGCGTGAAGGCGTGGAAGTCGAGCGTGATCAGGTAGTTGATCTTCAGGCCGGTCAGCTTCTCCATCGTGTCGAGGGTCGCCTCGGGGCCGTTGCTGCAGACCGACCAGGCCGAGTTGATGCGGCCATGCGTGTAGAGCGTGTCGCCGTGGCAGTAGATGCCGACGTAGAGGTCGCGAGGGAACGAGAGCAGCGAGAGCGTGTCGTTCTTCGGATCGGCCCGCATCAGCATCAGCGTGTCGGAGTTCGAGCGCGCGTATGGATTCGGGCCCTTGGGCGCGCCGCGGACGTCGTAGCCTGCGACGAGGGCGATCGCCGGCTGGGAGGGCGACGGAATGGCGGTCAGCTGTTTGCTGTGCTCGACGTCCTTCAGGTCCTTGCTGCGCGCCGACACCGCACTGAGAGCCTCGTGCCCGTAGAGATAGACCCCGCCTGCGGCGCCTGCGCCCACGACCGCGACGGCGAGCAGGAGCCAGCCGAAGCCGCGCAGGATCAGCGCCAGCAGGGATTTCCGCGGCGGCTCCGGCTGCCGGTAGCGCACGATCGGACCGAACAGCGGCGGCAGTGCCGCGTGGCCGTTGCCATTGAGGCTGCCGGCCCGCCCGATTCCGCGCTTCAACGTCGTCCGCATGCGAGATCGGCGCCACGGCGGCGCCGGCTCCGAGGATAGCTCAGCTGCCGGAAGAGGAGGAGGCGACCTTCATCCCGGCCTCATCTTCGGCGGGCTCGTAGGCGAGATTCGGCCGGAGCAGGCGCTCCGCGTCCGCCGGCGCGACGCCCTTCCGCGCCGCGTAGTCCTCGACCTGGTCGCGGCCGACTCGCCCGACGGAGAAGTAGCGCGCCTCGGGATGCGCGAGGTAGATGCCGCTCACGCTCGCAGCCGGCGTCATCGCGAACGCCTCCGTCAGCGCGAGACCCGCCTCCTCCGCGCCCAGAAGCGCGAACAGCTTCGACTTCTCGCTGTGGTCCGGGCAGGCGGGATACCCGAACGCGGGTCGGATGCCGCGGAAGCGCTCGGCGATCAGCTCGTCGTTCGAGACCTTCGGGCCAGTCTCGTACCAGGCCCGGCGCGCGACCTCGTGCAGGTACTCGGCGAACGCCTCGGCGAGACGGTCGGCGAGCGCCTTGACCATGATCGCGTGGTAGTCGTCGTGCTCGGCCGCGTAGGCGGCGGCGAGCTCGTCCGCTCCGATGCCGGCGGTGACTGCGAATGCGCCGAGATGGTCGCCGTGCGGCGCGACGTAGTCCGCGAGCGAGCGGTTCGGCCGCGAGTCCCCGTAGTCGGACTGCTGGCGGAGGAAGCAGAAGCGCGTCCCCTCGTCGAGGGTCACGTCGTCGCCCTCGGAGGAAGCGGGCCAGAAGCCGAGGACGCCGCGGGCGGTGAGCAGCCGCTCGTCGACGATCCGGTCGAGCAGTCGCTGGGCGTCGTCGAAGAGCTCGCGCGCCGCCGGCTGCTCGAGGATCGCCGGGAACTTCCCCTTCAGCTCCCAGGCGTGGAAGAAGAACTGCCAGTCGACGTACTCACGCAGCGTCGCGAGCTCCGGCTCGACGAGCCGGCGTCCGGTGAACTCGGGCACGGGCAGGTCGCCGAAGTCGACACGATGCCGGTTCTCGCGCGCCCGCCCGATGGGCAGCAGCGGCTTGCGCTCCTTCTCCGCATGGAGCTCGCGCAGCCGCTCCTGGTCGGCACGGTTCTCGACGTCGAGCAGCATGCGCCGCTCCGAGTCGAGCAGGTCCGAGACGACGCGGACGACGCGGGAGGCGTCGAGCACGTGCACGACCGGCTGCGAATATGCCGGCGCGATCCGCACCGCCGTGTGCTGGCGCGACGTCGTGGCGCCGCCGATCAGGAGCGGCAGCCCCATTCCCCGCCGCTCCATCTCGCGCGCCACGTCGACCATCTGGTCGAGCGACGGCGTGATCAGGCCGGACAGCCCGACGACGTCCGCCTCCTCCTCGACCGCCGTGTCGAGGATCCGCTCGGCCGGCACCATCACTCCGAGATCGACGACGTCGTAGTCGTTGCAGCCGAGGACGACGCCGACGATGTTCTTGCCGATGTCGTGGACGTCGCCTTTCACGGTGGCGAGGACGGCCTTGCCGCGCGCCCTCGGGGCACCGCCGGCGGCCTGCTCGGCCTCCATGTACGGCTCGAGATACGCGACCGCGCGCTTCATCGCGCGCGCGCTCTTCACCACCTGCGGCAGGAACATCTTCCCGGCCCCGAAGAGATCGCCGACCACCTGCATGCCGGCCATCAGCGGCCCCTCGATCACGTCGAGTGGACGGTCGGCGCGCCGGCGGGCCTCCTCGGTGTCCTCCTCGATGAAGTCCACGATGCCGTGGACGAGCGCGTGCTCCAGCCGCTTCTCGACCGGCGCCTCCCGCCAGGAGAGGTCGACCTCGCGCCGCGTCGCCTCGCCGCGGACGCGCCCGGCGTACTCGACGAGCCGTTCGGTCGCGTCGGGCCGCCGGTCGAAGATGACGTCCTCGACGTGCTCGAGCAGCTCCGGCTCGATGTCCTCGTAGACGACGAGCTGGCCGGCGTTGACGATGCCCATGTCGAGGCCTGCGCGGATCGCGTGGTAGAGGAAAGCCGAGTGCATCGCCGCGCGCACGGCGTCGTTGCCTCGGAAGGCGAAGCTGAGGTTGGAGATCCCGCCGCTCGTACGCGCGCCCGGGCAGCGCTCCTTGATCAGCGGCAGCGCGTCGAGAAAGGCCTTCGCGAAGCCGCGATGCTCCTCGATGCCCGTGGCGACCGCGAGGACGTTCGAGTCGAAGATCAGATCCTCCGGCGCGAAGCCGACGCGCTCGACGAGCAGCCGGTAGGCGCGCTCGCAGATCGCGACCTTGCGCTCCGCGGTCTCGGCCTGCCCCTCCTCGTCGAACGCCATCACGACGACGCCGGCGCCGTAGCGGCGCACCGCGCGCGCCTGCTCGAGGAACGGCTCCTCCCCTTCCTTCAGCGACAGCGAGTTGACGACGCCCTTCCCCTGCACGCACTTGAGTCCGGCCTCGAGCACCGACCAGCGCGAGCTGTCGATCACGATCGGGATCCGCGCGACCTCGGGCTCGGTCGCCACGAGGTTGAGGAATGTCGTCATCGCCCGCTCGCCGTCGAGCAGGTCGGCGTCCATGTTCACGTCCAGGAGGTTCGCCCCGCCGCGCACCTGCTCGATCGCGACGTCGAGCGCCGCCTGGAAGTCGCCCCGCTCGACGAGCCGGCGGAAGCGGGCCGAGCCGGTGATGTTCGTCCGCTCGCCGATCACCGTGAAGTTGGAGTCCTCTCTCAGCTCGAGCGGCTCGAGGCCGCTGAAGCGGGTCGCCGACCGACGCTGGGGAACGCGCCGCGGCGCGACGCCGTCGACCGCGGCCGCGATCCGACGCACGTGCTCCGGGGTCGTTCCGCAGCAGCCGCCGACGATGTTCACGAGCCCGTCGCGCGCGAACTCGCCGAGATAGCGGCTCGTGTCCTCCGGCAGCTCGTCGTGCTCGCCGAGCGCGTTGGGCAGGCCGGCGTTCGGATGGCACGCGACCCAGGCCGGCGCGATCTCCGCGAGATCCTCGACGAAGGGGCGCATCTCCGCCGCGCCGAGCGAGCAGTTGACGCCGACGACGAGCGGTTGGGCGTGCTCGACCGAGATCCAGAACGCCTCGACGGTCTGCCCCGAGAGGTTGCGGCCGCTCTTGTCGACGGCGGTGAAGGAGAGCCAGAGCGGCAGCTCCGGCGCCTCGTCCTGTGCGGCAACGATCGCGGCCTTCGCGTTCAGCGTGTCGAAGACGGTCTCGATCAGGAGCAGGTCGGCTCCGCCGTCCCGCAGCGCGCGAATCTGCTCGGCGTACGCCTCCGCCACCTCGTCGAAGGTCGCGGCGCGGTACGAGGGATCGTCCACGCGCGGGGAGAGCGAGAGCGCGACGTTGAGCGGTCCGACCGAGCCGGCCACCAGGCCGCCGAACTCGTCGGCGACCTCGCGCGCGAGCTTCGCCCCCTCGAGCGACATCTCGGCGGCGACCTCCTGGAGCCCGTAGTCGGCCTGGCCGATCCGGGTCGCGGTGAACGTGTTCGTGGTGGCGATGTCCGCGCCGGCCTCGAAGTACGACCGGTGGATCTCGCGCACGACATCGGGCCGCGTCAGATTGAGCAGGTCCGGATCGCCGGCGACGTCGAGCGGGTGGTCGCGGAAGCGCTCGCCGCGGTACTCCTCCTCGCCGCGCACCTGCCGCTGGATCAGCACGCCCCACGAGCCGTCGAGAACGGCGATGCGCTGCCTGAGGATGGATTCGAGCCGTTCCCGCGTGTCCTGCACCTGCGCTCCTTGCCGAGGCCCGGGAGCTGCGGCTCTCGGGCGCTTTAGGCGTTTGTTGACCCGGTCGCCAAGCTGCCTGTCAAAGCTCTCCGGGTACGGGAAACGCTAGCAGCCGTGCCGCCCGGCACCCGCCGCGTGAGGGCCGAGTCGGGCGCTAGGGTGCCCGTTCGTGGCCGAGGTACACGACGGCGCAACGCTGCGTGAGGCTCTCCTCGAGATCGCGTGCGACTTCTCCTTCACCTGGATCGCCGAGACACGGCTCCTCTTCGACCGGCTCGCACCGCGCCGCTTCGCAGAGCTGCACCACAACCCGACCGCGCTTCTGTCCGAGCTGACGGACGACGACCTCGCGGGCGCGCTGACGCCCGACTATCTCGAACGCCTGGCGCGCGTGCAGGGGCGCCTCGCGCGCGACCGCGGCCAGGAGACGTGGTGGCGCAGCCGCGGAGGCCCGGCCGACCTCCTCGTCGCGTACTTCTCGGCCGAGTTCGGGCTCGACGAGAGCCTCCCCATCTACTCCGGCGGGCTCGGCGTCCTCGCAGGCGACTACCTCAAAGCGGCGTCGGAGCTCGGCGTCCCGCTCGTCGGGATCGGGCTCTTCTACCGCCGCGGTTACTTCCGGCAGCAACTTGACGAGAACGACCGGCAGATCGAGCACTATCCGCTCACGGACACGAGCCGGCTGCCGCTCGAGCTGGTCCCCATGGCGCCGCTGGTCGAGCTCGCGGACGACGACGGCAACCTCGTACCGGTCCGGCTCGGCGTCTGGCGCGTGCGAGTGGGGCGCGCCTCCCTCTACCTGATCGACACCTGGGTCGAGGGCAACCCGGACTGGGCCGTCACCGACACGCTCTACGGCGGCGACCGGGCGAACAGGCTGCGGCAGGAGGTCCTGCTCGGTGTCGGCGGAGTCCGCGTGCTGCGCGGGCTCGGCCTCGAGCCGACGGTCTTCCACCTGAACGAGGGGCATTCGGCGTTCCTGCAGCTCGAGCGGATGCGCGAGCTCGTCGAGGAGCAGGGCCTGTCGGCGGACGAGGCGATCGAGCGGCTGCGCGCGTCGACGGTCTTCACGACGCACACGCCGGTGCCGGCAGGACACGAGGTGTTCGATCCGGAGCTCGTGCGGCTGACCCTCGGCGGCATCGTCGAGCGCTGCGGCCTCGCGTGGGAGGACTTCGTCGGGCTCGGCAAGGTCGATCCCACGGCGAGCGGCTTCGGCCTCACGCCGTTCGCGCTGCGCACGTCGCAGTATGCGAACGCCGTCTCGGAGCTCCACGGCGCCGTCTCGCGCGAGATGTGGCACGGCCTGTGGCCCGAGCGGCGCGTCGACGAGGTGCCCATCACGTCGGTCACGAACGGCGTCCACCAGCGCACGTGGATCTCCGGCGAGCTCGAGGGTCTGCTCGGGGACACCGACCCGCAGTTCGAGCGCGCACGCGACCTTTCGGCCGAGGATCTGTGGACCGCGCGCCGCAAGGGGAAGGAGCGCCTCCTCGAGTACGTCGCCACGACCCGCGGCGTGCGCGAGCTCGACCCGGACATCCTCACGGTCGGCTTCGCACGGCGCTTCGCGACCTACAAGCGCGCGAGCCTGCTCTTCAGCCGGCCCGAGCGGCTCGCGAAGCTCCTCGCGGATCCGGAACGGCCGATTCAGGTGCTCGTGGCGGGCAAGGCGCACCCCGCGGACGAGGGCGGGAAGGACGCGATCCAGCTCGTCGTGGACTTCGCGCGGGAGCCCACGGCGGCGGGACGCGTCGTCTTCCTCGAGGACTACGAGATGACGCTGGCGCGGCGGCTCGTGCAAGGCGTCGACCTCTGGCTCAACACGCCGCGACGTCCGTTCGAGGCGTCGGGCACGTCCGGGATGAAGGCCGCGCTCAACGGGGTGATCAACTGCTCGATCCTCGACGGCTGGTGGGCCGAGGCCTACTCCCCGGAGTGCGGGTTCGCGATCGAGGGGCTCGTGCAGGACGGTGCGAGCGAGGCGGAGCAGGACGAGGCGGATGCGGCGGCCCTCTACGCCGTGCTCGAGGAGCAGGTGCTCCCGGCCTACTACGAGCGGGACGAAAACGGACTGCCGCAACGCTGGATCTCGCTCATGCGGGAGTCGATCGCCCAGCTGGGGCCGCGCTTCGGCACGGCCCGGATGGCGGCGGAGTACGTGGAGCGGCTCTACCTGCCCGCGCACGAGGGCGCGTCGCGCGTGGCGAGCCGCGTCGGCTAGGAACGCTCGGCGCCCGTCTGCGCCGGGGGTTGGTCCCTCGTTGGCGAGGAGATCTACTCTGCGCCGCCATGATCCGGCTTGGCCGCTCGTTTGCAGTCGTCGGCACCGCGCTCGCGATCGCGGTGGCGTCGGGCTGTGGCAGCGCCGGTGGTGCAGCGGCGGAGCAGGCGGTGTCGCCGTGCGGGAAGGCGACAGCCCCCACCTGGTCTCCGGACGGGACGCAGATCGCCTGGTACGGCTTCCGCCGGCCCCTGCCCGCCCATCACCACGCCGTCGGCAGCTCCGACATCCTGCGGGCGATCTGCATCTCGGATGCGAGCGGGAAGCGCCTCCACCGGCTGAGCAACACGGCCTGCAGCCGCCATTGCCCCGACGCCTTCGGCGACCCGCCGGACCAGCTCGACTGGGTGACGCCGGCGCTGCTCCTCTCCGGCAACGACCTCGGGATCTTCACGGTCTCGATCGGCGGGAAGCCGAACCTCCTCGGCAAGACAGGGCCCGTGCCGTTCTCCGTCGACGCGAAGGGTGATCGAGTCGCCGCCGGGTTGTCCGCCTCGGGCTGCTCGGGCTGCTCCGGGCCGGTGAAAGTGCTCAGCGTCCCGTCCGGCGCCGTCGTCGGGCTGGTGGGCAGCACGAAGCTCGACAACGGCGAACCGAGCCTCTCGCCCGACGGGACGCAGGTCGTCTTCACGCGCAGCGTCGCGAAGGACTCCGGAGCGATGCCCTCACTCTGGACCGCCTCTGCCGACGGCAGCCACCTGAAGCGACTCGAGCGGCGCGGCGACAACCCGCTCTGGTCGCCCGCCGGCGATCGGATCGCCTACCTCGTCCCCACCGGCGGAGCGCGGTTCGCGTGGCGGCTCGTGGCGCCGCAGGGCGGCGCGAGCACGACGCTCCTGCGCAACGGTCCCGGAACGGTCTTCGGCTGGTCGCCGAACGGCCGCTGGATCGCCTTCCCGGACTCGAAGGGGAGGCTGGCCGTGATCGACGTCACGACGAGGAAGGTGCGGAGGCTGCTGAAGCTCCGGCTGCCGTACAGCTCGTCGAGCGTCGTCTGGTCGCCGGATTCGCGGGAGCTGCTGGCGGTCTGGCGGCCGCCGGTCCACTCGTCCTGCCCGAGTGGACTGTGGCGCGTCCCGATCGACGGCGCGAAGCCGCGCCTGGTTCACGGCTGCTGACTCGCGCTAGACGGCGCTCTCGAAGATGTCCGCGCCGGTTCGCTCCGGAGGAGCGCCGCAGACGAACACGAGCAGCTCCTCGTCGGTCTCGTTCACGATCTGCAGTGTCGTGCCGGCCTCGACGTGGACGAGCCCGCCGACGGACACGTCGCGGCGCTCGGGCGGCTCGCCCAGATACATCGTCAGCTTCCCGCGTAACGGTACGAAGGTCTCGTCCTGGGTGCGCTCGGCGTGCCGTGGCCCGACCGATTCGGGCTCGTGGCGGATGAGGTTCGCCCGCGTGTGCCGCAAGCCGGCAGCTTCGGTCAGCGCTGCACGGAACCGACCCGGGTAGCGCTCGTACTCCTCTTACGCGAGCTCGTCGGCGGTGACGACGCGGAACGACACAGCCGCTTGAACGTGGTGCACGCGCACGCGATTCCCCCACGTTCCGGCACGGCGCTCAGACCGCGGGGTCGTGTCTACGCTGCAACGCGGATGGAGGACGCGTGGGCAGCGACCGAGAGCGCGCTGTCGGGGTTTCTGCGTGAGCAGCCCGACGTGGAGCGGGCGCTGCTCGACTCGCCGCTCGAGACGTTGAACGGAGCGGATGCGTATCTGCGTGGATCCGTGCTCGAAGAGCGTGGCGGCGACGCGGCGGAGGCGTACAGGCGCGCCGACGAGTTGTGCTATCCGCAGGAGTTTCGGGCCGCGCGCGACGCCGCGCTGGCGCGGCTCGTGGAGCTCGTACGGGCGGGTGAGGGGACGATCCTCGACGTCGCAACCGGCCGCGGTCGGCTGCTCGAAGAGCTCGTGGCCGGCACGTCGCGAGAGCTCGTTGCGTCCGACGTGAGTCCACACGTCCTGCGCGGGACGGAGCGTCGAGTCCCCGGGCCGCGCTACGTCGTCGCGGACGCGCATGCGTTGCCCTTCGCGGACGCCGAGATCGCGACGCTCGTGACACATGTGGGACTGGCGAATGTGCCGCGAGGGCGTGAGCTCGTGCGGGAGTTGCGCCGGGTCGGCCGCGAAGTCGTGGCGACTCACATCTTCTATCCCGCCGACGACGAGGAGAACCGTGCCGCGGCGCGGGCGCTCGGGCTCGAGGAGTTGCTCGCGCGCGAAGAGGCGCTGTCCGCGTTCGCCGAGGCGGGCTGGGACATCTCCTTCGAGTACGAGCAGGAAGTGCAGGCGTCACCGACGCCGAAGAGCGCGCTCATCCCGGGCGTCGGCATCGACGGCCTGCCGGTGACGGAGACCCGGCTGACGTGGTGCGTGCTGCGGGGCAGCTGAGAACCCGGACGGAGCAACTCTGGACTGGGCTGTGTCCGGAATGAACGTGGCCGATAATCAGGATCCGTGCGCCTTGCTGGTTCCTCAACCGCCTGCTTGTCGGCAGCCGTATTCATGCTGGTCGTTCGGGGGACGGCCAACTGGTCGAGAGACGCGACATGGTCTCGGAACGACGGCTGGGAATCGTGTGCCTGTCTCTGCCGGCTCTCGTGGCCGTCCCCCTTCTGATCTGGTTGATCGTGACGCTCGCGCCACTCGCGAACTAGAGGGCATTCCGGTGGGCCGTTCCGGAATGACCCCTGATCTGCCACTGTTGACCCCCGGAGGGGCCGCGGTCACACTGAGTGCCGTGGAACCGAGGAAGTCGATTGCCTCGGGCGATGCGCGCCGCATCACGGTGGTATGCGTTTGCTGTCTGCTTGCAGCGATGACCCCGTTCATCGCAGGGGTCTCGACTGCCTTTCTCGGCGTGCTTCCGCTGGGTCTCGCCGTCTGGCTCGTCACGCGCGCGGCTTGGTCGTCTCGAACTCGGGTTACCGCTGTCCTCGGCCTGCTCGCAGCCACCGTCGCTCTCTTCGTCGGGCTGCTGGCGTTGGTGCTCCACTCGAACGCCTACAACTGAGGCAGCCCTCCTCGGGCGGCCGAAATGTGACAGGAGGCGCGCCGACCCCGGCGCGCCTCCTGTCCGTCGCGCTCAGGCGGCCGCGGGAACCGTCCGCACCCGTTCGCGTGAGCCGAGCAGGACGATCAGGCTCGTCCCGAGGGTCCACAGCGGCACTCCGAAGATCAGGCCGATCCACCCGATCGGGCCGGCGACGAGCACGACCGCGACCAGGCCCGCGAAACCGGCCCACCAGCGCGGCACGACCCGCGTCCGCCAGGCGACGATCGCAAACGCCGCTAGCGGCATGACGGCGGCCAGCTCCGTACCGACGAAGAAGAGATCGACGGAGTGATGGAAGGTCGCGGCGGTCGCGGGGTCGATGTCGTTCTTGTCGATGCCGCCGACGAGGTCGACCGCTGCGGTGAGCATCCCCATGACGCCCGCCATCGCGGCGCCCGCGAGGGCGAGCGCGGGCAGCTGGCTGCCGCGGCCGGCAGCCTCCGCGAGCCGCACGCGCAGGCCCGAGACGAAGGCGACGAAGCCGAGGCAGCCGAGCATGAACAGCCAGGCGCCCATGACGACCGAGTCCGAGTGCGACTTGTACCACTCGAGGATCTGGCTCCCTGTCGCATGGGAGCCCGGGGCGTTCTTGTTGATGAGAGCGATTCCGGCAATCCAGAGAGCGATGCTGAGCGGGCCGATGAGGGCCCAGCGACGATTGTCCGTGGTCATGATGCAGTCTCCTTTCGAAGGATCAGGCCGCGGTCGCGGCGGGTGCGCCGATCGGGGCCGGAGAGGGGACGTAGACCGGCTCGTAGCCGAGCGCGCGGCCGAGCGGGCTCCCGAGTGCGAGCCCGATCCGCTGCACGATCGCCGGCGGGAACGGCAGGCGAACCGTGTCGAAGTGCGATTTCGCGATCACGGCGAGGTGCAGCGGGTTCGGCATCCCCTTGCGGTTCGTCCGGCCTTCCGCCGCGAGCGCGAACATCGTCTCGAGCAGCGACTCGAATTGCAGCGCGGGACGGATCTCGCAGACGAAATGCGCAACCTCGTCGCCGGCGTTCCAGAACTTGTGCGCTGTGCCCGGGGGCACCGTCAGACGCTTGCCCGGCCCGGCGACGAGCTTCTTCCGGCCGATCCGGAAGCCGACCGTGCCGCGGAGAACCTCGAAGCGCTCCTCCTGGCCCGGGTGCACGTGGGCTGCGGCGACGAAGCCGTCGGGCTGCACGTACGTCTCGATCACGACGGCCGCGCCGTTCGTCTCGCGGCTCGTCTGCCGGAAGACGATGCGCTCGCCTGTGACCGGGTTCTCGATCGAGTCTCCTGCGCGGATCATGCTTGCCTCCTTGTCGGTGGCCGCCCGGCGGCGGCTGTCGAAAGGAGCGTCGGAGACGCCGCTTAAGATCCGGTTGAGGAGGGCTTAAAGGGGCATGGCTGCTCAGTTTCGGATCCTGGGACCGGTCGAGGCGCTCGTCGACGGCACGCCGGCCGCGCTCGGTGCGCCGAAGCAGCGCGCGCTGCTCGCGCTCCTGCTCGTCAACCGCCGGCGCGTCGTGCCGGCCGAGCAGCTGATCGACGGGCTCTGGGGCGAGAAGCCACCGGCGTCGGCCCTGCAGTCGCTGCAGGTCTACGTGCACGGGCTCCGCCGGGCGCTGGGGGGCGAGCGGATCGAGACGGCAGGTCGCGGCTACCGGGCCGTCGTCGCCGAGGACGAGCTCGACCTCGACCGCTTCGAGCGGGCGCTCGAGCGAGGCCGGGCCGCTCTCGACGCGACCCGGCCGGACGACGCCGCCGAGGATCTCCGTGAAGCACTCTCCGCCTGGCGCGGCTCCGCCCTGGCGGACCTTCCCGAGGAGTCACGACAGGCCGCGGAGGCCGACCGCCTCGAGGAGCTGCACCTGACCGCGCTCGAGCTTCGGTTCGAGGCGGAGCTCGCCTGCGGCCGCCACGACGCCGTCGTCGCCGAGCTCGAAGCGGCCACTGCCGACGAGCCCTACCGCGAGCGATTCCTCCAGCAGCGGCTGCTCGCGCTCTACCGCAGCGGCCGCCAGGCCGAGGCGCTCGAGGTCTACCGCGACGCGCGACGGATGCTCGCCGACGAGCTCGGCCTCGAGCCGAGCCCGGCGCTGCAGGAGCTCGAGCGCGCGATCCTGCGGCAGGATCCGAGCCTCGAGGCTCCCGCCGCGCCCACCCGCTCGACGCAGCCGCTGCCGGTCCCTCCCACGCCGCTCGTCGGCCGCCGGCTCGAGCTGGCCGCGGTCAGCGCGCTCTTCCGGGACGAGGGCGTGCGCCTCGTCACGCTCACCGGCCCGGGAGGAACCGGCAAGACGCGCCTCGGGCTCGCAGTCGCGCACGCGCTCGAGCCCGAGCTCCGCGACGGTGCGGCCTTCGTGAGCCTCGCCTCCGTCTCGAGCCCGGAGCTGCTCATGCCCACCATCGCGCAGGCGCTGGATGTACGCGAGGACGAGGTGGCGGAGCATCTCCGCGAGCGGCGGTGTCTGCTCGTGCTCGACAACTTCGAGCAGCTCGTCGGCGCCGCGCCGGCCGTCGGCGAGCTGTTGGCGGCCGCACCCCGCCTCTGGGTGCTCGCGACGAGCCGAGCGCCGCTGCGGCTGGCCGCCGAGCACGAGTATCCGGTGCCGCCGTTCGACACGCCGGCTGCCGACCTCCCCTTCGAGTCGCTCGTCGAGACCGACGCGCTGCGACTCTTCGCGGCGCGCGCACGCGCGGCCGATCCGGGCTTCGAGCTCGACGAGCACAGCGCACCCGACATCGCCCGCGTCTGCGCCCGGCTCGACGGACTGCCGCTCGCGATCGAGCTCGCCGCCGCGCGCTCCAAGCTGCTCTTGCCGGCGGAGATCCTCGAGCGGCTGGAGCGGGAACCGCATCTGCTTCCGGCCGGGCCGCGCGACGCCCCCGCCCGTCAGCAGACGCTCGCGGCGACGATCCGCTGGAGCTACGACCTGCTCGGGCCGGAGGAGCGCAGGGCGTTCGCCCGCCTCGGGGTCTTCTCCGGCGGCTGCACACTCGAGGCCGCGGAGCGTGTCTGCGAGACCACGCTCGAGACCCTCGCCGCCCTCGTCGACAACAACCTGCTGCGGCGCCGCGACTCGCGCTTCGCCATGCTAGAGACGGTCCGGCACTTCGCGGTCGAGCGCCTCGAGGAAGACGGAGCCGCGGACCTCCGCCGCCGGCACGCGGAATGGCTCACGGAGCTCGCGGAAGCGGCGCAGGCTGCGAACCTCGGCGGCGAGGATCCCGTTCCCTGGCTCGACCGGCTCGAGGCGGAGCACGCCAACATCCGCGCAGCGCTCGCCTGGGCGATCGGCGCCCACAGCGAACTCGCTCTCCGCCTCGCCAGCGCTCTACGCGTCTTCTGGGAGGTGCGCGGCCACTTCGCCGAAGGTGCGCGCTGGCTCGACGAAGCGCTCGCGCGCGGCCCCGATGCGGAGCCCGAGCTGCGGCTGCAAGCCGTCTCGGTCAGCGGCGGAATCGCGTTCCGCCGTGGCGACCTCGATCGTGCCGACGAGCGGTTCGCGGTCCAGCTCGCGCTCGCACGCGAGCTCCGTGACGATCACTGGATCGCGCGGGGGCTGAGCGACGTCGGTACGGTCGCGGCGGCGCGGAACGATCTCGATGGAGCGAGCGCCCTGCTGGAGGAGAGCGCGGAGCTCTTCCGCAAGATCGACGAGCTTGCGAGGCTCGGGATCGTGCTAGCGAACCTCGGGCACATCGCGGGCGAGCGCGGGGACTACGCGCGCGCCATCGAGGTCACCGAAGAGGCGCTTTCCCTCGAGTCGGGGAACAAGCCGCGCACGGCGATCTCGCTCTACAACCTCGGCAGCTACTACCTCGAGGACGGCGACCTTCAGCGCTCGCGCGAGACGCTCGAACGCTGTGTCACGCTCACGCTCGAGCTCGGCTACAAGGAGGTGATGGCCTACGTGCTCGCCTCGTACATGCGTATCTGCCTCCTCGAGGGAGAGGCCGTACGAGCCGCGCACCTTGCCGGAATCGCCGATCGGCTGCTCGCCGACGCCGGCGTTCTCCTCCAGCCCGGCGAACAGGCGCTGTTCGAGGAGGCGAAAGCGAGGGCGGAGCAGGGGCTCGGCGAGGCGTACCCGAGAGTGCACGAGGACGCCATGGCCGCTCCTCTCGAGGAGGCGCTTCGCGACGGCAAGCTGCTTGCTGCGGTGCGAAGTTCGTGAGCGAGGACGAAGCTGCCGCGTTCGAGCAGCTCGTGCGCGACGCGCTCGACGAGCTCCCCGACGACATCGGCGATCTGATGACGAACGTGGCGGTGACGGTCGAGGACGAGCCGCCGCCGGGCCGGAACCTGCTCGGCCTCTACGAGGGCATCCCGTGGGGCAGGAGAGACCCGTACTACGCGGGTGCCCTGCCGGACAAGATCACGATTTTCCGCGTCCCGCTCGAGCGGATCGCAGGCGGCGACCCGGAGCGGCTGCGACTCGCCGTCCGGCGCACGGTCTTCCACGAGATCGCGCACCACTTCGGCATCAGCGACCATCGGCTGATCGAGATCGACCGCTACTAGACGAGCCCACGCAGGAGGGCTGGTAGCGAACGATCTCGAACCACGGACCAGCCTCGTCCCTAGACTCCGGCGCATGGTTCCGTCGCTCGAGGGGCTGGCGCCGTTCCAGTTCGCGTTCGTCGTTCGCGATCTCGACCACCTGGCGGGCCAGTTCGACAGGCTGCTGGCGGCGGGGCCGTGGCGTGGGTGGGTCTTTGGTCCGCAGGGAGAGGGTCGCGAGTACCGGGGCTGTCCGGCGGATTGGACGCTCCGCCTGGCGCTGAACAGCCGGAGCCCGCAGTTCGAGCTCATCCAGCCGCTGGACGGGCCGAGCGTCCATGCTGACTGGCTGGAGGAGCGCGGCGAGGGTTTTCATCACGTCGGATACGTCGTCCGGTCGCTCGAGCAGACAACCGCGGAGATGGAAGCCGCCGACCATCCGGTGATCGCCCGCATCCGCTCATTCGGGGCCGACGGAGACGGAGCAGCCGCCTATTACGACACTGCCGACGCGCTCGGCTTCCTGGTCGAGGCGGTCGAGCCCCCCGCTCGGATGCCGGCGCCGGACTTCTCCATGTAACCCGCTGCAACCTTGGGAACCGCCGAGATCAGTTGCCGACCTCTGGATCGGGCATGAACTCGCGGACCTCCTGAGCACAGCGGCAGGCGGCCGCGATCTTCGCGGCCCACTCCAGGGCCGCCTCCCGTGAGGGGAGATCGAGGACGGTGAAGCCTCCGTCTAGCTCTTTCGTCTGCGGATCCGTACCAGCGGTGACCGTCCCGTCGTCGGCCACCATGACCGGTTCCACGTCTTCGGCGATCCCGCCGCCGAACACCCAAACGCCTGCGTCCATGGCCTCCCGAACCACCGCATGAGCAGCCTCTCCTACGGCGGGCACCTCGCCGGCGGGGATGTGGTCCATCGCGCCGCTCGGAAATGAGATCAGGTAGCGCGGCATCTCAGGCCGCGCCGCTGACCGTGAGCTGGTTCTCGGCGTGACGGATGCGCTGCTCGAGCTGCCAGCGGTCGGCGGTCGAGTCGCCCGACTCGACCCGCGCGAGCTCCTCCTGCGCCTCCTCGAGCTGCCGGCGCGCCCGGCTCTCGTCGATGTCCCGGGCCGCGACGGCGTCGTCGACGAGCGCGATCGCGCGGTTCTCGAGCACCTGGAAGAAGCCCGGGCCGGTCGCGAACTCGCGCACCTCGCCGTCACCGAGGTGGACGCGCGTCGAGCCGGCGCGCAGCATCGCGACGAGCGGCGCGTGCCGCGCGAGGACGCCGATCTCGCCCGCCGCGCCCGGCACGATCAGCATCTCGGCCTCGCCCTCGAACGCCGGGCCCTCCGGCGTCACGACCGAGACCGGGAAGAGCGGATGGTCGGGCACTACGCGGGCGCGCCGGCCGCCTCGGCCTCGGCGGCCTCGGCCTGCTCGTCCGACTCGCGCTGCGCGGCGTCGTCCGGCTCCTCGCCGCCGAGCTGCTTGCCGCGCTCGACCGCCTGCTCGATCCCGCCGACCATGTAGAACGCCTGCTCGGGCAGGTCGTCGTGCTTGCCGTCGAGGATCTCGACGAAGCCGCGGATCGTGTCCTCGAG
>DATFCX010000081.1:0-36728 GCA_035252585.1 Gaiellaceae bacterium | reverse complement strand
GGCGTCACGGCGTCGACCAGCCTGGGCGTGGCCTCGGCCGCGAGCGCCGCCTCCGACTCCTGCAATGCCAGCGACCCGGGATCGAGCGCCGGACCGCCCTTCGGGCGCCACGGCCTGCGCCGTGCCGGCGTTCCGCCGTCCGGCTCGGTTCCGTCGTCCTCGACCATTTGCTTCCGCCGCGCATAGTCCGGCTCGCGCTCCTTCCAGATCGTGAGCAGCGGGGCGGCGAAGAAGATCGAGGAGTAGGCGCCCGAGGTGACGCCGACGATCAGCGCGAAGGCGAAGTCCTTGAGCGTCGCGCCGCCGAGGATCTCGAGACAGATGATCGGCAGCAGCGTGATGAACGTCGTGGCCAGCGAGCGCCTGATCGTCTCCCACAGCGAGACGTTGGCGATCGTCGCGAACGGCGAGCGCCGCATCAACGGGATGTTCTCGCGTATGCGGTCGAAGATGATGATCGTGTCGTAGATCGAGTAGCCGAGCACGGTCAGGACCGCGGCCACGGTCGCGACCGAGACCTCCTTTCCGACGAGCGCGTATACGCCGACGGTCACGGCTATGTCGTGCAGCATCGCGAGGATCACGGGCATCGCGAACTTGAAGTCGAACCTGATCGCGATGTAGATCGTGATCAGGAGCAGCGAGACGATGATCCCGTAGATCGCGTCGATCGCGATCTGGTGGCCGAAGGTCCCCGAGACGTTCTTCGCCCCGTTCCCGTACGCACCGAGGTTGCTCTGCAGGCTCTGGATCAGGTTGGTCTGCTCGCCGCTCTTGAGTGCCTTCGTCCGGACCTGCCAGTTCGTGAACCTGCTGTGCAGCGCCGAGCCCTGGCCCTGCACGACCGCGTCGCGCTGGCCGTGCTGCGTCATGAACGACTGGACGTCTCCCGTCGTGTACGCCTGGTGCGTCTTGAAGGTGATCGTCGTCCCGCCCTTGAAGTCGATCCCGAGGTTGAGGCCGCGTGTGCCGAGCGCGATCACGCCGGCGAGGATCACGGCGGCCGAGAGCCCGAACCACACGTAGCGGCGGCGCATGAAGTCGATCTGCAGCCACTTCGCGGTCTGCTGGCCGTGCGCGCCCATGAAGCGCGGGTTGTCGAACCAGCGGAACCCGCTGAGCAGGCCGAGCAAGGCGCGCGTGGCGGCCACGGCGGTGATCAGCGAGATCACGGTGCCCACCAGCAGCATCAGGGCGAAGCCCTTCACGTCCGCGACCGCGATCAGGAAGATGACCATGGCCGTGATCACGGTCACGACGTTCGCGTCGAGGATCGTGTGGAATCCCTTGCCGTAGCCGGCGGAGATCGCCGCCCGCACCGATCGCCCGGCGCGCACCTCTTCCTTGATGCGTTCGAACACGACGACGTTCGCGTCGGCCGCGACGCCGATCGTGAGGATCAGGCCGGCGAAGCCCGGCAGCGTCAGCGTGACGTTGAACAGGAGGATCGCGGCGTAGTAGAGGAGCCCGTAGATCGCGAGGCCGACGACCGCGACGACGCCGAGGAAGCGATAGAGCAGGAGCAGGAACAGCGCGACGATCGCGAGGCCGGCGACGGCGGCCCAGATCGCCTGGTGGAGCGAGCTCTTGCCGAGCGTCGCGGTCACCTCGGTGCGCGCGATCTGCTTGAACTGGTACGGGAGGGAGCCGCTCTGCAACACGAGCGCCGTCTGCTTCGCCGCCTTCGGGCTCGGTTCCGTGATCTGCGCATTGCCGCCGACGATGCCGTCCTGGAACTGCGTGTTCGTCCAGTCGATGTACGGCGTCTCCCTGAGCTGGCCGTCGAGGACGATCGCGTTGTGCCCGGCGTACTGGTTGATCTGGGCCTGGTCCGGGTGCTGGCCGATCAGGCCGGCGGGGCCTGCGGCCTGCCGGCCGCGGTCGTACTCGAGCTTCGTGATCTTCGTGAACTGCTCCGCGCCGTGGTGCGTGAACTGGAGCGTCACGATCGGCTGGCCGGTGTTCGGGTCGACGTCCTCCCTGATGCCCGACTCGACGAGGTCCTTCCCGGTCAGCTCCGGCGGTCCGTTCGGATGCGCGGCCCGGTCGGAGTAGGACTTGAACAGGTACCAGTACTTGTTGGACGGCGAGGCTCCGTTCTGGCCGGCGCCGGGACAGTTGCCGACCCCGGCGCACCACACGGGCTCCCGATTCGCGGGCACCTTCAGGACCACCGTGTCCCGCGGTTGCTTCCCGCCCTTGTAGGGGAGCAGCAGTTGCTTGAGGTTCTTCGCCGGGCCCTGAACGACCGAATGGAAGGTCTTCGTCTTCGGCTTCGTGGCCTTCTTGCCCGTGCCCTTGGCGGGAATCTTCTTCGTGACCGTCTTGAAGAGGTAGTACGCCTCGGGCTGCCCCTTGCTCGCTTCCTTCTTCACCGCGGTCAGCAGGTTGTAGAGCGACGGCAGCGGCGCCGGTTGACCCGCGTTCACGGTCGGCGGCATGAGGTTCGGCTCGAAGTCGAACATCTGCAGCTGGCCGGTCGTGCCCACGATCTTGGCCGCCTTGGCCGGATCGTGGACGCCGGCGAGCTGGATCACGATCTCGTTCCCGCCCTGGATCGCGACGTTCGGGGAGGCGACGCCGATCTTGTTGACCCGGCTCTCCATGATGCTCTGCGCCGTCTGCATGCCGGCCTGGGAGAGCGTCTGGCCCTTCTCCGGGGTGGCGCGGAGGATCACCTCGAGCCCGCCCTGCAGGTCGAGGCCGAGCGTCGGCTTCTTGTAGGCGGGCGAGCCGGGAGTCGCGAGCAGCACCGCGCCGACGAGGGCGGCGGCGATCGCGCCCATGAGCACCAGGTAGTTGCGACGTTCTCTCACGAAGGATCCTTCAAGACCGCGGAACAGGTTAGCCGCGCTTCTCCTCGTTCGACGTCTCGCTTTCCTTCGGATCGGCCAAGTCTTCGTCGTCGAACGCGGAGCGCCACCGCTCGCCGTCCTGGCCCTCCGGCTGGCCGGCCTCCCCGTCCTCCCCCGGCTCGGGCTCGCGCGTCACGCCCGCGATCGCGCGCCGCGCGACGCGCACCTCGGTCTTCGGCGCGATCTCGACGGTGACCTGGTCCTCGTCGAGCCGCGAGACCGTGCCGTAGATCCCGCCGGCGGTGAGCACCTCGTCGCCCACGCGCAGGTCGCTGAGCATCTCCCGCTGCTGCGTCTGCCGCTTGCGTTGCGGCCGGACGACGATCAGCCAGAGCAGGAGGAAGGCGACGATGATGATCAGGAAGAACCCCGACCCGCCGCCGCTCGCCGCAATCGTCATCCGCTCGCTCCCTTCGCTCGTCGGAGCGCCTCGTCCTTCCAGGTGAGGAACTCGCCGCGCTCGATCGCCTGCCGCGCCGCGGCGACGAGATCGAGCAGGAAGCGCAAATTATGCAGGCTGAGCAGCCGCAACCCGAGGATTTCCTGCTGGTTGACGAGGTGGCGGATGTACGCCCGGCTGAAGCGCGAGCAGGCCGGGCACGCGCATCCCTGGTCGAGCGGACGGTCGTCGCGGGCGAAGCGCGCGTTGCGCAGGTTGAGGCGACCCTCGTGCGTCAGCGCGCTGCCGGTGCGGGCGGTGCGAGTCGGGAGGACGCAGTCGAACATGTCGACGCCGCGCTCGATCACCTCGAGCACTCCCTCCGGATCGCCGATCCCCATGAAGTAGCGCGGCTTCTCCTCCGGCAGGAGTGCGGCGGCTGCGGTCGTCGCCTCGAACATCGGCCCGCGGTGCTCCCCCACGCTGAGCCCGCCGATCGCGTAGCCGTCGAAGTCGAGCGCGACGAGCTCCTCCGAAGAGCGCCGCCGGAGCTCGCCGTCGAGGCCGCCCTGCGTGATCGCGAAGCGGAGCTGGCCGGGCGCGCGCGGCAGGTCGCGCTGGCGCTCCGCCCACGCGGTCGTCCGTCGCACCGCCTCCTCGAGCTCGGCGCGCGACACGCCGGCGGGCGAGCAGATGTCGAGGCACATGGCGATGTCCGAGCCGAGCCGCTCCTGCACGCGCGCGGCGAGCTCCGGCGTGAAGCGCTCGGAGCTGCCGTCGTAGACCGAGCGGAACGTGACGCCGTCGTCGTCCGTCGCGAGCAGCGTGTCACGGAGGGAGAAGACCTGGAAGCCGCCGGAGTCGGTCAGGATCGTGCCGTCCCAGCCCATGAACTCGTGCAGGCCGCCGAGCTCGGCGACGAGCTCCTCGCCCGGGCGGAAGTGGAGGTGGTACGCGTTGCCGAGCACGATGTCGGCGCCGAGCGCCCGCAGCTCGTCCGGGTCGACGGACTTGACCGTCGCCTTCGTGCCGACCGGCATGAAGGCGGGCGTCCGCACCTCGCCGTGCGCGGTGCGCAGCACGCCGGCGCGGGCGGCGCCGTCCCGGGCCGTGACGGTGAAGCTGCCGGTCACGGTGGCGAGCGTAGACGGGCGCGGCCGTTTCTCCCTCCGACAGCGCGGGTAAGATCGTGATGCGATGGCAAACTGGGGTCCGCTCGGACGCACGCCGTACTTCTTCTCGGCCCGGCGCTCCTTTCGCGAGGAGCGGCTGCTCTCGTACATCCGGCGGGAGCACCGGCGCGGCCGGCATCTCGGCGAGATCCTCGACGACGCCTACGTCCGCCGCTGCGGCTCGCGCGAGTTCGTCTGGGCGACGATCCGGCACACGTCGCTGATCGAGCTGCTCGAAGCGGACGTGCGGGAGTCGTTCGCACGCGCGACCGCCGCGCTGTCCGGGACCGAGTAGCACCCGGCGGCCGCCGGCTCCGGCCCACGCAGCTTCCTAACCGGCAGCCGACCCTGTATACGTTTCACCGAGACCGGGACGAGCCAACCGCTGTTCCCTTTGCTCGTCTCAATTCGGAAGGGAGCCACGCCTGCCATGAGTCGATTTCGGCCTACCGACGGCCCGACCTCCGAGATCGCAGAGGCGATCGAGGAGGCGCAGCATGTCGCGGGGGCGCTGCGCGAGAACATCGGCCTGGTCGTGCGCGGCAAGGACTCGGAGATCAAGCTCGTGGTCGCCGCCTTCACCGCGGGCGGCCACATCCTCCTCGAAGACGTGCCGGGCACCGCCAAGACCGTGCTCGCGCGGGCGATGGCCGGCTCGATCGACGGCTCCGTTCCCTCGCGCGTCCAGTGCACGCCCGACCTGCAGCCGATCGACATCACGGGGCTCTCGATCTACGACCAGCCGAGCCGCTCGTTCGTCTTCCGCCCCGGGCCCGTCTTCGCGAACATCCTCCTGGTCGACGAGATCAACCGGGCGATGCCGAAGACCCAGTCGGCCCTCCTCGAGGCCATGGCCGAGGGCCAGGTGACCGTCGACGGCGAGACGCGCAAGCTCGACTCGCCCTTCCTCGTGCTCGCCACGGAGAACCCGCTCGAGCACGCCGGGACCTTTCCGCTCCCCGAGGCGCAGCTCGACCGCTTCTACATCCGCATGCGGCTCGGGTATCCGTCCCTCGACGACGAGGTGGACATTCTCGACGCGCAGGTCGTCCGTCACCCGCTCGCGGACCTGCAGCCGGTGACGACGCTCGAGCAGGTGCGCCGGCTGCAGCAATCGGTCGAGCACGTCTACGTCGCACCGTCGTTGCGTCGCTGGATCGTTTCCCTCGTGGCGGCGACGAGAGAGATCGAGGCCTCTCGCGTCGGGGCGTCCGTCCGCGGCTCGCTCACGCTCGACCGCCTCGGGCGCGCCTGGGCGCTGCTCAACGGCAGGCACTACGTCGTGCCCGACGACATCGAGTTCCTCTTCCCGTTCGTGATCGACCATCGGCTGATCCTGCGGCCGTCGCTCAACGGCGGCGGCAACGTCTGGCAGTCCTGTCTCGAACGGGCGCCGCGCCCGGGCTCGTAGCCGCGTATGAGCTCCTCGTCGCTGCTGGAGCTGGAACCTCACGTCAGGATCATCGGCTCCCTGTTCGGAACCGCCCCGAGCCGGCGGCGCGGGCAGTCGGACGACGTGGTGAGCGGCCGCCCCTACCAGCCCGGAGACGACGTGCGGCGCATCGATTGGGCGACGTCGGCGCGGCTCTCCGCACTACGGGGCGAGGATCACTTCGTCGTGCGGGAGTCCTACGGCGAGGAGGCCCCGTTCGTCTGCTTCACGGTCGACCGCGGCTCGTCGATGGCGCTCTACCCCCGCGAGTACCCCTGGCTGCACAAACCCGACGCGGTCCGGCAGATCGCGGAGGTCGTGGTCCTGTCGGCCGGGCACTATCACTGCCCGCTCGCGTTCCTCGACGCCGACAGCTGGCGGCCGCCCTCGACGTCCGAGCCGGACGAGCTCACGTGGCTGCTCGACGCGGGGACGTACGACCGCCCCGAGGAGACGATCGACTCGGTGTTCGGGCGCCTCCACGCCGTCGAGCACATGCTGCCCGGCGGCAGCTTCGTCTTCTGCTGCTCCGACTTCCTCGAGGTTCCCTCGGAGCGCACGCTCGCCATGGTCGTCGACGCCGGGTGGGAGCTCGTGCCCGTCGTCGTGCAGGACCCGCTCTGGGAGCAGAGCTATCCCGAGGCGGCCGGCGAGGTGGCGCTCCCCGTCCACGACCGGGCCGGGCGATTCCGACTCCTGCGCCAGAGCCGGGCCGAGGTGAGCGAGCTGCGGCGGGAACACGAGGCCCGGCTGAGGCGTCTGGAGGAGCTGTTCACGGGCTACGGCTTCCCGCCGATCGTCATCTCGGAGGTCGGCACGGCACCGCTGGCCGAGGCCCTGAGGAGCTGGAACGTGCGACGGAGGCCGCTCCGGTGACGCGGCTGCGCGACCGGCGTCCGCGCGGACGGTGGGCGTGGGGCCTGCTCGCCTGCGCCATGCTGGTCGCGGCCCTCGCGGTCGGCTCCCTCGTCCTCGCCTCGCACGACTTCGGCGGAACCCCGGCGGCCGGTGCGCCGAAGCCGTCGGCGACGGCCACGCTCTCGAGCCGCAGCGTCCTCTTCGGCGACACGGTGGAGGCGAGGCTGCAGCTCGTCCTGCCTCGGCGCTTCGCCGGGATCGCGTTCCAGGGACATCCGAACTTCAGTCCGTTCCGGGTCGTCTCCAGCAGCGTGGAGCGAGCCGAGCTCGGCGGCGGCTTCGAGCGAATCACCCTTCGGTACGGACTGGCGTGTCTGACCCGGCACTGTCTGGGCGTCGGTCCCGCCACGCGGGTGCAGTTCAGCCCGACCTCCGTCACGATTCCCGGCGGCCGCCTGCATGCGACCTGGCCGCCGCTGATGGAGATCGGCCGCGCGCAGGGCGTCTCCCAGCCGGTGACCGACGGTCTCGATTCCGTGCCGGCCGACTTCCCCGGCCTGCAGCCTCGTAGCGACGCCGAGCAAGCCCTCATCGCGGCCGGCGCCTCGCTCCTCGTGCTGCTGGCGGCCTGGCTGTTCCTGCGGCGCAGGGCCAGGCGCCGCGCCGCCCTCGCGGCCCAGCAGGGGTCCCTCCTCCAGGCTCTGCTCGCGCGAGTCGAGGCGGGCCTGCCGGAGGACGTCCTCTACAGACAGCGCCACGCGCTCGACGCACTTGCGGTCGAGCTGCGCCACCGGCGCGTCAACGGCTCGCTCGCGGTCCGCGCCGAGCGCCTCGCCTGGGCCCCCGAGCAACCCGATCCGCAGGACATCCGTGAGCTGTGCAGGCAGGTACGCCGGACGGTGAAGGTGTGATTCTCGCGGCGGCTTGTGTCCTGTCCGTGCTGGTGTCGGCGGGAGTGTTCCGGCTCGCCCGGCGGCGGGCCCACGCACAGGCCCTCCCCATCGGCCCCAGCGACCATCGCGTGGAGCAGCACCGTCGGATACCCGGCCGCGTCCGCTATCTCGGCGCGCTGGCGCTGGTGGCCGCGATGGTCGGACTGCTCGCCTGGAGCGTCGACGGCGGCTCGAGCCATCCTCCTGCTCTGCCCGGCGAGACCGTCCTGGTCATCGACCTCTCCGGTTCCATCACGGCGCAGGGCAACAAGGTGATCGCCCGGACGCTGGACGGCTTCCACAACTATCCGACGAATCGCCACGCGGCGGTGGTCTATTTCTCGTCGAGCGCCGCCCTGGGCTCGCCGATCTCGTCCCCCGCGGCCGATCTGTCGGGACTGGCGCGCCTGTTCACCCCGGACGCGGCCAGGAGCCGCGGGCCCTGGGGAGGCTCGTTCGACGGCGGCACGATCATCTCTCGCGGGGTGGCTCTCGCCCGGCGGATCCTGATCCGCGCGCAGGCACACGACGGCCGAGTGGTGGTCGTGAGCGATCTGCAGGACAACCCGAGGGACCTCAAGCGGCTGCACCACCAGCTCGTGCTGCTCAAGGAGACTCACACGAGCTTCGCCCTCATGCCGCTGCCACCGACGCGGGACAGCTCGATCTCCCTCGCGCAGCTCAGCGCGCCGTACCGGGCGGTGTTCGGAGACCGCATCATCGTGCAGCGGCCGATCCTCGTGGCAGGCACCAACGGCAAGCCGCTGGTGCGCACGGCGCTGCTCCGAGCGCGGTACCCGGTCCTCGCGCTGCTGCTGGCGCTCGTCCTCGGAGCGTCCGCGCTCGCCGTGAGCTTCTTCCCGCGACTCGCGTGGAGGCTCGGATGACCCGCCGCGAGAGGAAGGCCCTACTCGTCTGTGCCGTGGTGCTGGCGCTCGTCTGCAGCCTGCTCTTCGCGCGGGCCGTGCTCGCCCGGCGCACCGCCGACCTCGCCCGGGCCCAGGTGCGCGCGGCGCTCCTCGCCACGCCGAAGGCGCCGGCGCCCGACTTCGCCGAGCGGACGATGCTCAGCTGGAGCGGCGGCACCGGGCAGCTGCGGTACTGGCAGGCGCTCCAGCACTTCCGCCTCGTGGCGTCCGCGGCCAGGCAATCGACGCAGTACACGCTGCTCCCGCAGCTGTCCCTCGTGTTCAAGCTCGAGGAGATGGTGGCCTCCCTGAGAGCGGTCGCCACACAGGACGACTCTCCCGTGCGCCGGTCACGGCTGGAGGACATGCTCGGGCTCGCGTACTTCTACGACGCAGAGCTCCACCAGGGCGAGTTTCCGGTGGAGCCCGAGCTCGAGGGGAGGGCGATCTCGGCCTTCAGGCAGGCGATCCTGCTCGACAGCTCGAACGACGCGGCGAAGACCAACCTCGAGGTGGTCCTCCGGAAGCGGAGGACGCAAAAGCCCCACACGGTCAAGCAGCCGCCCGCTCCGGACCAGTCGCGCATCGAAAGCCTCCCCCAGAGCGCGAACGGGCTGACGAGCCTCAACGGCGCCGTCGGCCGGCGCGTCCGCGGTGGCTACTGATGGTGCTGCTCCACCCCGGTGCGTTGTTCGTCCTGGCCCTGCTCGTACCGCTGGCCGGCTTCGAGTGGGTGCGGCTGCGCCGCGAGCGGAGAGCCGCCCGCGCCGTCGGCCTGCAACCGCAACGGCTCTGGCGTGCGCTCGTCAAGGGCGCTTGCGCGGCGCTCGTGATCGCGCTCGCGGCGTTTGCGGCCAGCGAGCCGTCTCTGCGGCAGACGAAGCGGGACCGGCTGCGGGCGGACGCAGAGGTGTACGTCTTCGTCGACGCGTCGGCGTCGATGCTGGCCAGCGCGTCGTCCCACTCGCCGACGAGGTTGGAGCAGGCGCGGGCGGCGAGCGTCGACTTCGCGCGAGAGCTGCCCCCCGATCTGCCGCTCGGGGCGGGAGCGCTACCCCAGTCGCCGCTGCCGTTGACCGCGCCGAACGGAGACCGCCAGCTGTTCCTCGCCGCACTCGACCACCTGACCACCCCGGGCTCGCTGCCCGAGCACCTCTACGGCGGCCGGACGGCCACCGACTTCTCCAACCTCAGCACCCTGACCTCGACGCACTTCTTCCTGCCCAAGACCAGGCGACGGATCGTGGTCGTTCTCTCCGACGCCGAGGGGCCGTCGTTCGACACGGGCGCGACCGCCGCGACCCTCAAGCACGCGCACATCCGCCTCGTCTTCGTCCGCTTCGGCACGTCGACCGACCGCATCTGGCTCCATCCGCCGGGGCAGAGCCCGGTCACCGACCCGAAGTTCGAGCCGGATCTGTCGGATCTCGGGGAGGTACGGCTGCTCGCCGGGGAGACGGGCGGCGGCTTCTACGAGGGGCGGAGCGTCGGCGCGGCGATCGCCAAGGTCGAGCGCCTCGCAGGTCGCGGCCCCGACCGCCCGGCCGAGCCGCTCTCGGTCTATGCCGACTCCCTCGGGCCGTACGCCCTGCTCGCCGCGTTGCCGTTCCTCGCGTGGCTGGCCGGTGCGCTCCTGCCGCTCAGCGCGCCGCTGGAGGCGCGGTCTCGTCGCCGTCGCCGCAAGCGGCTTCAGCGGGCGAGCGAGGCCGCCTCGAACCAGGTGTAGATCCGCGCGGCCACCTCGGCGTCGCGCTCCGGGTGCGGCGGCTCCCGCAGCTCGTGCTCGCGGATGCGGCCGAGCTCGGCCACTACCGCACGCTGCGGCGCGTTGCTCCCGAGGAGTGTCGCGATCCGGACGGAGTGCGGCGCGAACTCGTCGAGCTGCGCATGGAGCTCGCGCTCGCCGCCGTCCCGCCAGAAGTCGCGCCACTCGTTCGCGCCGCGCGGCCTCATCGGTTGTGGTTCACCGCCTCGACGTTGTTGCCGTCGGGGTCGAGGACGAAGGCGCCCACGTAGCCCGGGTGGTACTCCGGCCGCTCGCCGGGACCGCCGTTGTCGCGGAAGCCGGCGGCGGTCGCGACGTGATGGAACTCGGCGACCGTCTCGTCGTCCGGCACGGGGAAGGCGAGGTGGACGTGCTCGGTGCGCGGCCGCTCGTCCCGCAGGAGCGCGAAAGACCGGTTGCCGGCCGCCACGTGGAAGCCGGACGGAAGGTCGTGGAAGAGGCGCAGGCGGAGAACGTCCGCGACCGTCTCCCAGAACCGTGCGGATACGTCGACGTCCCGGACTCGGAGCCAGAGGTGGTCGATGCGAGGGCCGCTCTCGGTACGGCGGGCGTGCACCGCCTCGACGCTGTTCCCGTCCGGATCGAGGAGGAAGCCGCCGTAGTACTCCGGGCTGGACTGCGGCCGCGGCCCTGGCTCGCCGTCGCTCGGGTAGCCCGCGTCCACGCCGCGCCGCCAGAACGCGTCGACGTCCGCCCGCGATTCGACCGCGAAGGCGACGTGAAGGTGCTGCGTAACGGGATGCTTCTCGTCCGCGAGGGCGATCCCGAACTCCTCCCACTCGAAAAACTCGCCGCCCTCCGGCTCGCGCTGGAGCAGCGTCTCGTAGAAACGCCGACTCGCGTCGAGGTCGGAGACCCTGATCGTGACGTGGTCGAACATCAGAGGATCAGCATGGCATCCCCGAAGGAATAGAAGCGGTATCTCTCCTCGATCGCGAGCCGGTAGAGGCGGCGCGTCTCCTCGATCCCGGCGAACGCCATCACGAGCGCGAGGAGCGTCGAGCGCGGCAGGTGGAAGTTCGTCAGGAGCGCGTCGACGCGCCGGAACTCGAAGGGCGGTGTGACGAACAGCTCGGTGCGACCGGCGAGTCGCCCGCCCCGCGCGAGCGTCTCGAGCACCCGCAGCGTCGTCGTCCCGACGGCGAGGACGCGCTCCGCGGCCCGGATCCGCTCCCACGCCTCGGGCTCGACCTCGTAGCGCTCGCCGTGGATGCGGTGCTCCTCGAGCCGCTCCTCGGTCACCGGCCGGAACGTGTCGAGGCCGACGTGGAGCGTGACCCGCGCCGGGTCGAGCCGGGCGAGCAGCTCCGGGGTGAAGTGGAGGCCGGCGGTCGGCGCCGCCGCCGACCCGGGCTGGCGCGCGTAGACGGTCTGGTAGCGCGAGGGATCGCCGAGCGGCTCGGTGATGTACGGCGGCAGCGGCGTCTCGCCCGCGGGCTCTCCGTCGAGCCGCAGGCGCCAGCGTCCCTCACCGAGGTGCTCGAGCAGCTCGACGGGCCCGTAGCGACGACCCGCCCGCAGGCGCCGCGTCGGCCGCGCGAGCGCCTCCCACGTCCCGTCCTCCCGCCGCTCGAGCAGCAGCACCTCGCCGCGCGGCGACTCGATCGGGATCCGCGCCGGCACGACCTTCGTGTCGTTGACCACGACGAGCTCCCCCCGCAGCTCGCCCGGCAGCTCGTCGAACGAGCGGTGGCGGACGGCACCAGTCTCGCGCTCGTAGACGAGCAGCCGGGAGGCGTCGCGCCGCTCGGCCGGATGCTGCGCGATCAGCTCCGGCGGCAGCTCGTAGTCGAGCTCCGAGAGATCCATCCGACGCGATTTGTACCGTCGGCTCCATGGACATGGACGCCATCGCACGTGCACAACAGCGGATCGAGGACGCAGCCGCGGGCCGCACGGATCCGGCGGCCTTCGACGCGGCGCTGGAGCGGGCTCGGGGCGCCGTCGAATCGCTCGCCGCGACGACCGCCCGGTTCGAGGCAGGGCTACCCGAGGCGATCCAGGACGGGCTCCGCCAGCACTTCCGGCCGAGCGCCCGTCACCTTGCCGAGGTGCGCGGCCTGACGAACCAGGTCATCCGCCGGCTGGAGCGGATCGAAGGCGACCTGCTCTCGGAGCGCCACGCGCGCGTCGACGACCTAGCGCTGCTCGTCGACCTGATCGCGTCGGGCTGGCGGAGCGTCGAGGAGCGGCTGGGGAAGCTCGAGGAGGGACTGACGCGCGACGGCGCGGTCGTCTACCGCCTCGAGGAGCGTCAGGCCGCCGGCTGACCGGTCGGCACCGGTAGGACGAGCACGAAGCGGCTGCCGCGGCCCGGCTCGCTGCTCAACTCCAGCCGGCCGCCGAGCGCAAGGGCAAGCTCGCGCGCGATCGTCAGGCCGAGCCCGGTGCCGCCGCCGTCGCCGGACCAGAACGGCCGGAAGATCCGCTCCTCCTCCTGCGGCGCGATTCCGGGCCCGGTGTCCGCGACCGCGACCATCACCTCGCCGTTCTGCGCCGCCAGCCCGAGGTCGACGCGGCCTCCCTCGGGCGTCCAGCGCAAAGCGTTCGCGATCAGGTTCGTGACGATCTGCAGCACCCGGTCGCCGTCCGTGATGAGCACCGCTCCCTCCCCCAGCTCGAGCTCGTAGTCGATGCCGCGGGTGCGGGCCTCCTCCGCGAACGTCGCATAGGCACGTTCGCAGAGCGCCCGCATGTCGACCTCCTCGCGCAGCAGCGCGAAGCGTCGCGCGTCCAGCTTCGCCAGGTCGAGGACGTCGCCGACGAGTCGCTCGAGCCGCAGCGCCTCCTCCGAGATCACCTCGAGCGACCGGCGCCGCGAGGCCTCGTCGTCGAGCACCTCCTCCCGCAGCGCGGCGACGTGGCCCCGGATCGCGGTCAGCGGGGTGCGCAGCTCGTGCGACACGGACATGAGGAAGTTGCGCGAGAGCTGCTCCGACTCGGCGAGCCTCGCGGCCATCTCGTCGAACCGCGCCGCGAGCCGCTCGACCTCGCTGCCGCCGGTCCGCTCCGGAACCTCGACGTCGTAGTGGCCGGCGGCCACCTCGTCGGCCGCCACGGTGAGCGCCTCGAGCGGCCGCGTGATCCGCCGGGTGAAATAGATGACGAGGATGCCCACGATCGGAATCCCGATCCCGAACGCGATCGCGAGCTCCTGCGCGAGCTGGATCCAGCGGTTGCGCAGCGCCGACGCCGGCTCGGCCACGACGAGCGCTCCCGCTATGTGATGGGCGAGGCGGACGACCCGCCCGACCGCGTAGTAGGACCCGCTGCCGACCTGCAGATCGAACGCGGGCGGCCTGCCGTCACGGAGCACCGCGGCTGGAACGGCATCGCGCGGGAGTGAACGCACGGGCCCGGCGAGCAGCGAGGCTCCCCGCACGACCGGTACCCAGAACACCTGGTCTCCCCCCAGCTCGAGCCGGAGGTTGTGCAAGGGGACACGGCCGATACCCGCCTGCTGCCGGTAGAGCTGCACGATCCCGGCCGACTCGGCCCTCAGCTCGGAGGCGGCGTGCGTCCGCGTGTAGCTCTGGAAGAAGCGGACGGCGATGAGCGTCGCGAGGACGGCGGCGAGCACGATGCCGAGCAGGAACAGCGCGGGCAGCCGGAAGCGCAGCGACCTGAGCATGGGCGCTCTATCCGGCTGCGGCGGGCGCCGGGCCGGCCTTGTAGCCGATCCCCCACACGGTGACGATCGGCGCGGCGTCGCCGAGCTTCCGCCTCAGCTGGCGCACGTGAACGTCCACGGTCCGGGTGTCACCCGCGAACGTGTACCCCCACACCCGCTCGAGCAGCTGATCGCGCGTCAGCACGAACCCACGATGGTCGAGGAGCTCCCAGAGGAGGTCGAACTCCTTCGGGGCCAGCCGGATCTCCTCGTCTCCGACCCGGCACTCGCGCCGCCCCGCGTCGAGCGTCAGCTCGCCGTGGCGGAGGATCCCCCCGTCGCGCTGTGTCTTGCCGGCGCTCCGGCGCAGGATCGCCCGGACCCTCGCGACGAGCTCGCGCGGATTGAACGGCTTCGTGAGGTAGTCGTCGGCCCCGACCTCGAGGCCCGCGATCTTGTCGAGATCGTCGTCCCGCGCCGTCAGCATCAGCACCGGCAGAGTGCTCGTCTCGCGGATCCGCCGGCAGACCTCCATCCCGTCGAGGTCGGGCAGCATCAGATCGAGGACGACGAGCGACGGCGCCTCCGAGCCGACGAGACTCAGCGCCTCGCGGCCGCTCGCGGTCATGCGCACCGTGAAGCCGTCCTTGCGCAGGTAGGCGGCGACGAACGAGGCGATCGCCTGCTCGTCCTCGACCACCAGGATCGTCTGCGCGTCTCCTGCCACCGCCGTCATCCTCGCCCGAGATCGCGTTTCAGCGTCCGCGCCGGCAGCGAGCGGGGTGTGGCGCCGTCGATCGAATACGTCCCGTCCCCGCTTCGCTCGAACGACGAGCCGCGCAGCTTCACCGTGCCGTGCCCGCCGGCGAAGAGGTAGACGCCGGCGCCTCGCACCACCACGCGGTAGAAGCCGCCGATGGCGCGGAAACGGAAGCCGGTACCCGTGTACTCCATGCCGGGGACGCGGCCGCGCCACGTCACGGCTATCGGGGTGACGTCGCCGACCACGTGCGGCGCGTGGCCGGCTCTGGGGAGGTGATAGATGTCGATCCGCGCCTGCTTGTTGGAGGAGACCCGCCCGAGCACGAAGCCCTTCACCACGAGCGTCACGACGGGATGGCCGTGGACGCCTCCGTTCCCCGCCGCCTTGCGCACGACGAGGTAACCGGGCTTGGACTTCGCGTGTGCGGACACGCGGGCGCCTGCCGCGGCCGGTAGCAGGAGCACCGCGGCACTGGCGCAGCTGAGCAGGATCCGCCGCATTGCGCTCCCAGGGTACTCCGTCCGGTTCCGGAGGAACGTCCGGCCCTGGGGCGAAGCTTTCGCGTTGTCATGACTGACGACCGCCTGCAGCGGCGCGCCGACCGGCTCGCGGCACGTGTCGAAGCGCTCGCAGAGGCGCTACGCGCCGGCGACGTCGCGGAGGAACCCGCCGCGCAGCTCCTCTCTCACGCGTCGGCCGCCGTGCTGCTGGCGCTCAGGCTCGAGCTGCTGACCGAGCGCCCGGGGCTCGCGGACGAGCCGCCGAACGGGCTCGAGCCGGAGATCCGGCTCGCGGCCTGACCTCAGCCGTACTCGTAGAAGCCGCGGCCCGACTTGCGGCCGAGGAGCCCCGCGTTCGCCATCGCCACCAGGCGCGCCGGCGGAGCCATGCGCGGCTCGCGCAGCTTCTCCCAGAGCGCCTCGCTCGCGTGCACGTGCACGTCGATCCCGACCAGGTCGACGAGCTCGCAGGGTCCCATCGGCCAGCCCGCGCCGTGCTTCAGGCCCGCGTCGAGGTCGGCCGGCGACACGCGCGCCTCGTCCAGCACGCGCACGCAGTCGTTGAGCAACGGGATCAGGATCCGGTTGACGACGAACCCCGGCGTGTCGTGGCAGCGGATCGGGTGCTTGCCGAGCCGCTCGCCGAGCGCGTAGGCGGCCTCGAACGCCTCGTCCGACGTACGCTCGGCGCGCACGATCTCGACGAGCGGCATGAGCGGCGCGGGGTTGAAGAAGTGCATCCCGACCACGCGCTCCGGCGTCGAGGTCGCACCGCCGATCTCGGTAACGGAGAGGGCGGACGTGTTCGTCGCGAGCACGGCGTCCGGCCGGCAGAGGCGCTCGAGCTCGGCGAACAGCTCGCGCTTCGGGTCGAGCTCCTCCACGATCGCCTCGATCACCACGTCGCAGTCGGCGAACGCGGCGAGATCGGTCGTCGGCGTCAGGAGGCCGATGTCGAACGAGTCGATCTGCCCCTTCTCGACCTTGCGCGTGAGGAAGTGCTCGATCCGGCTCTTCGCCTGCCCGCCGAGCTCGTCCGTGACCTCGCGTCCGACCGTCTCGAGGCCCGCCTCGACGGCGAGCTGCGCGATCCCCGCGCCCATCGTCCCCAGCCCGACAACTCCGATTTTCATGACGAGGAGCCTAACCGGGCCGGCGCCCGCGGCCCGCGGGCTTCCGGCCGGGCGTCGCCGGCTTTGCCGGTGACGTTTCCAGCCCCAGCCGTGGCCCGAGGAGAGCGATCACGAGAGCCGCCGCGCCGACGAGCCCGAGCGCGCCGCTGAGACCCACGCCGCGCGCGAGGAAGCCGATCGCCGGGCCGTTCACGACTCCGCCGGCGTACCCGGCCGTGGCGACGGCGGCGATGCCCGCGCCCGAGGCGACGCCGGGCACCGTCCCGCCGACTCTGAAGAGCGCCGGGATGATCGGGGCGGAACCGGCACCGACGCAGGCGAAGCCGATCAGGGCCGGTGCCGGCGAGCGGGTGCCGAGCGCGACGGCGAGCCCGACGCAGCTGAGCGCGCCGCTCCTGAGGCACAGGCCTCCGATTCCCCACCGCTCGAGGAGCCTGTCGCCGACGAGCCGCACGGCTCCCATGGCGAGCGAGAACGAGACGACCCCTCCGGCCGCCAGCGCGCTGCTCGTGCCGACCGGGCCCGTGAGGAAGACCGCGGCCCAGCTGACCGTCGCTGCCTCGACGAAGAAGCCGCAGAACATGAGCACCGCCGGCAGCGCGAGCGGCCCGCGCGGGAGCGCGAAGTGCGCGACGTCGAGCGCGGCGCCGGTCGCAGGCAGGAGGAACGGCGTCGCGACGGCGATGGCGAGGGCGGCCGCCGCTGCGACGACGGGAAACTGCACTCGCAAGCCGATCGAGGCCGCTGCGGCGCCGGCCGCGATCCCCGAGCCGGCGAGCAGCCCGAAGCTCCACGCACTGTGCAATCCCGAGAGGACTCGCCGCCCGAGGGCCTCCTCGATCGCGACGCCGTGCGCGTTCGTGGCCACGTCCACGATCCCCCACCCCGCGCCGATGACGCAGGCTGCCGGCAGCAGGCTCGCGTAGGAGGGCACGAACGCCGCAGCGGTGATCCCCGCGCCAGCGCAGAGCAGCCCGAGAGCGCTCGGCCCGCGGCTTCCGAGCCGTGCCGCGAGCCAGCCGGCGAGCGGCAGGATCGCCGTCGCGGTGAGGAGGACGGCAAAGATGACGATGCCGAGCTCGCCGCTGTCGAGCGAGAGCCGCTGCCTGACCGCCGGCAGCCGCGCATCCCAGTTGCCGCCCAGCGCCCCGAAGACGACGAAGACCGCCGCCAGGGCCACATGCGCACGGCGCAGCCGGCAATCTCCCCTCACGGCCCGGAGCGTAGACTCGCCGCGGCGTGGACGTACGCGAGGGCACGGTCGCCTTCCCGCTCGACGGCGAGGAGGCGCAGACCTGGTACCGCGTGACCGGCGAGCTCCGGCCCGGCGACGAGGCTGCTCCAGCGCCGCTCGTCGTCCTCCACGGCGGCCCCGGCGCGACGCACGACTATCTGCTCTCGCTCACCGACCTCGCCGGCGCGCGCGCCGTCGTCCACTACGACCAGCTCGGGAACGGGCGCAGCACGCACTTCCCGGGCCGCGGAGCCGAATTCTGGACGGTGGAGCTCTTCGTACGCGAGCTCCACAACCTCGTCGACTCGCTCGAAATCGCCGGGCGGCACCACGTGCTCGGCCAGTCGTGGGGCGGGTTCCTGGCGCAGGAGTACGCGCTCACGCAGCCGCCCGGGTTACGCGCCCTCGTCCTCGCCGACACCGCTGCTTCGTTCCCGGATTTCGTGGCGGAGGCCAACCGGCTCCGCGCGCTCCTCCCGCCGGAGGTCGAGGAGACGCTCCGCCGGCACGAAGACGCCGGCACCACCGACGATCCCGAGTACGAGGCGGCCTGCCTGGTCTTCTACGGCCGCCACCTCTGCCGCCTCGACCCGTGGCCGGAGGAGGTCGTCGAGGCGTTCGCATGGATCGAGCGCGATCCGACCGTCTACCACACCATGAACGGCCCGAGCGAGTTCCACGTGATCGGCTCGATCCGCGACTGGCAGTCGAAGGACCGGCTCGGCGAGATCGACGTCCCGACGCTCCTCGTCTCCGGCCGTCACGACGAGGCGACGCCCGCGCTGCAGGAGACGCTGCAGGACGGGATCCGTGGCGCGGAGTGGGTGCTCTTCGACGACTCCTCCCACCTGCCGCACGTCGAGGAGCGGGAGCGCTACATGCAGGTCGTCGGCGACTGGCTCGCGCGGTACGACTGAGCCGCGAACCGGTCTATCCTCAGCGGACGTGAGCTTTCACCCGCTGAGCCGCCTGCCCGCTCCGTGGCGGAAGACCGTGGACTGGGTCCTGACGCTCGCGGCGGCGGTCCTGTTCGTGTTGGCCTTCCAGGCGGAGGTGGCGAGGCCGTACCGGATCCCGTCCTCGTCGATGGAGAGGACGCTTCACTGCGGCAAGCCGGCTCCCGGATGCACCGGCTCGACGAGCGACCGGGTCCTGGTGAATCGGCTCGCCTATCGCCTCGGGAGCCCGCAACGCGGTCAGATCGTCGTCTTCAAGGCTCCGGCCCGCGCGAACCGCTGCGAGCCCGGCGACGCCGGAACGACCTTCGTCAAGCGGCTCGTCGGGCTGCCGGGAGAGACGGTGCGCGAGGACCACGGCGGCTTCATCTGGATCCGGCGACCGCGATCGACCTCGTGGACGAAGCTCCCGGAGCCCTACCTCACGCGCGCGGCGCGCCGCGCCGACTCGGCCCACTTCGGCAAGAGCTGGCCCGTGCCGGAGGGCGAGTACTTCATGCTCGGCGACAACCGCGGCGACTCCTGCGACTCGCGGAGATGGGGAGCCGTCCCCAGAAGCAGCCTGATCGGCCCGGTGATCTTCACCTACTGGCCGCCCGGACGGTTGTCGTACCACGCGGGCGGCTGGTAGGGGCTCAGCGAGTCTTCGGGCCGGCGTCCGGGAACTCCGGGAACAGTCCGCCCTCGTAGTCGAGGACGGCATTCCGCTCCCGTGGCTCGGGGACGCAACGGCCACCACGATCGAAACGGCGCGGGCCGTCCGCCCCATTCACGTTTCCAGTGATGCAGACCGACGCGGCGCGCGACTGCGGTCCTGGCGCGTCCGCTAGACGCGCTCGATCACGCAGGCGATGGCCTGGCCGAAGCCGATGCACATGCTCGCGAGGCCGTAGCGCACGTTCCGCCGCTCGAGCTCCGACACGAGCGTCGCCGTGATCCGCGCGCCCGTGGCGCCGAGCGGGTGACCGAGTGAGATGCCGCCGCCGTTCGGGTTGACGTCGCCGGCCTCGTAGCGCTCCTGCAGGCCGGTGTCGGCGAGAAACTGACCCACCACCGATGCGAACGCCTCGTTCACCTCGATCACGCCGATGTCGTCCCACGTCAGGCCCGCCTTCGCGAGCGCCTTCGCCGAGGCCTCGGGGTTGCCGTGCAGCATCAGGTGCGGGTCGACGCCCACGACACCGAAGGAGACGAAACGCGCCCGCGGCTCCAGCCCGAGCTCCGACACCTTCGCCTCGGAGGCGACGAGCACGGCGGCCGAGCCGTCGACGATCTGGGAGGAGTTGCCGGCCGTCACGACGCCCTCGGGAATGAACGCCGGCTGCAGCGCCGCCATCTTCTCGAGCGTCGTCTCGCGCCGCACCGCCTCGTCGACCGCGAAGCGCACACGCGTCACCGTCGCGGCGCGGCCGGACGGGTCCGGATCGGGCACGTCGAGCTCGATCGGGACGATCTCCCGCTCGAACCTCCCCTCGTCGATCGCGCGCGCGGCGCGCCGGTGCGACTCGTAGCCGATCCGGTCGAGCTCCTCGCGCGACAGCCCCCACTGCTTGGCGATCTCCTCGGCCGAGATGCCCTGCATCACGATCTCGTGTCGCTCGTGCACGAGCGGCGACATCGAGCCGTTGTTCGAGCCCATGGGGACGCGAGACATCATCTCGACCCCGCCCGAGACGACGAGGTCGAGCTGTCCCGACCAGACGGCCGCGGCGGCGTTGAAGCTCGTCTGCAGCGACGAGCCGCACTGCCGGTCGACCGTCGTCCCCGCGACGGAGACCGGCCAGCCGGCGGTGAGCGCGACGTTGCGGCCGATATTCCAGGCCTGCTCGTCGACCTGCGACACGCACCCCCACTGCACGTCCTCGATCTCGGCGGGATCGACGCCGTTCCGTCCGAGGAGCCCGTTCACGACCTGCGCCGACAGCTCGTCGCCGCGAATGTGCGACAGCGTCCCGTTCTTCTTCCCGATCGGGCTGCGGACGGCGTCGACGATCATCGCGTCGGGCCTTGTTGCGCCGGATTGGGCCATGCAAGAGACTGTACCTCGGTCGATGCTGCGCAAGAACGCGAAGATCGAGTTGCTGAAGCGGGTGCCGCTCTTCTCCGCCTGCTCGAAGCGCGAGCTCGGAGAGATCGCGATGCTCGCCGACGAGCTCACCCTGCCGAAGGCCCGCAACCTCACGAAGGAAGGGACGGCGGGCTGGGAGTTCCTCGTCCTCGTCGAGGGGGAGGCCGACGTCGTCCGCAAGGGACGCGTCGTCAACGAGCTCGGGCCAGGCGACTTCGTCGGCGAGATCGCGCTCGTCTCGGGCAAGCCGCGAACGGCGACGGTGCGTACGCGCGGGCCGGCGCGGATCCTCGTCGTGACCGCGACCGGCTTCAGGACCCTCATGCACGACGTCCCGTCGATCCAGGACAAGGTCCTCGCGGCGCTCGCTGCGCGGATCCCCGACGACTAGCCGCGACGCTCGGGCACGCGCGGCTCCGCCACGTGCGCGAGGTACGTCGGTGCGGCGAGGTCGAGGACGAGCCGCTTGCCGTCGGTGTCCGCCTGCCCGACCTCCGCGAACGAGTAGCCGACGTCGCCGCCCAGCACGACCGTCCCGTCGTCCGTCTCCACGACGACGATCTGATGGCCCGCCGTGTGCCCCGGCGCCGGCACGAGACGCACGCCCGGGAGGATCTCCACCTCGCCGTCGTGCTCGACGTACGTCGCACCGGTGAAGTCGACCCATTCCCGGATCGTGTAGTCGTCCTGCGTCCGCGCGTCGGCGAGCTCCCGCCGCTGCACGTGGATCGGAATGCCGGGATAGAGCCGGTTGCCGCCGCAATGGTCGAAGTGCAGGTGCGTGTTGACGACGACGGCGACGCGGCGGACGAGGTCCTCGGGCAGCGGGTGCGGCGTCGGCTGCCACTCCTCGTCGAGCTCGGGCGTCGAGTCGATCATGCCGGTGTCGACGAGGACGAGGCCGTCCGGGTGCTCGATCGTGTCGGAGTAGCCGGGCCAGCGGTCGCCGGAGAAGACGACCTCGCTCGTCAGGTGCCGACCGATATGGTCACGGCTGAGCACGGACTGAGCATATGGCGACGACGACCGACGCGCACAAGCTCCTCCTCGACGGGGACTGGATCGAGACCGGCGACACCGTCGACGTTCGGTCGCCGTTCTCCGGCGAGGTCGTGGGCAGGGTCGCGAAGGCCGGCGCCGACGAGGCGCGCCGCGCGGTCGACGCGGCGGCGCGCGTGCTCGAGTCTCCGCTGCCGGCGCACGAGCGGGCGGCGATCCTCGACCGCGTCGCCGGTCTGCTGCGCGAGCGGCACGAGGAGATGGCGCAGACCATCTGCGCCGAGGCCGGCAAGCCGATCAAGACCGCCCGCGTCGAGGCCTCGCGCGCGGTGTCGACGTACACGTTCGCGGCCGTCGAGGCGCGCAAGCTCGCCGGCGACGTCGTCCCGATGGCAGCCTCGGAGGCCGGCGAAGGCAAGATCGCGTTCACGCTGCGCCGGCCGGTCGGGATCGTCGGCGCCATCTCGCCGTTCAACTTCCCCTGCAACCTCGTCGCGCACAAGCTCGCTCCCGCGCTGGCGGCGGGCTGCCCGGTCGTTCTCAAGCCGGCGAGCCAGACGCCCCTCTCGGCGCTGCTCCTCGCGCAGCTCGAGCAGGAGGCAGGGCTTCCGGCGGGCTGGCTCAACGTGCTCGTCGGCCCGTCCGGCGAGATCGGCGACGTGCTCGTCGAAGACGAACGCGTCCGCATGATCACGTTCACCGGCTCGAGCGGCGTCGGCTGGGGGATCGCGGAGCGCGCGGCGCAGAAACGCGTCCGGCTCGAGCTCGGGAACTCGACGCCCGTCGTCGTCGCGGCCGACGCCGACCTCGAGCTCGTAGCGACGAAGCTCGCCGCCAACGCCTTCTCCTTCGCCGGCCAGAGCTGCATCTCCGTCCAGCGGATCTACGTCGCGCGGCCCGTCCTCGACGACTTCCTCGAGCGCTTCCTCCCGAAGGTGGAGGCGCTCGTCGTCGGCGATCCGGCGGACGAGGCGACCGACATCGGGCCGGTGATCGACGAGGACTCGCGGAGGCGGATCGCCGCGTGGGTGGACGACGCGCAGGCGGCGGGCGCACGGCTCCTCGCGGGAACGACCGACGCGGACCCGCTCGGCCCGATCGTGCTCGGGGAGGCGCCGGAGACGGCCCACGTCGTGTGCGACGAGGTCTTCGGGCCCGTCTGCGTGGTCAACGCGGTCGACTCGCTCGCGGACGCGTACGAGCGCTGCAACGCCACCGAGTACGGGCTTCAGGCCGGCATCTTCACCGCCTCGATCTCGACCGCTCTCGCGGCGGCCGAGGCCCTGGACTTCGGCGGCGTCACCGTCAACGAGGCGCCCACGTTCCGCGCCGACCAGATGCCGTACGGCGGCGTCAAGGGCTCCGGCAACACGAAGGAGGGCCCTGCCTACACGATCCGCGAGATGACCGAGGAGCGGCTCGTGGTCATCCAGGCGTAAGCGGCCAGCGGTCGACGTTTCCCTTTGCGGACGTACGGGGACTCGAATCCCATGATCGGTCTGGGGATCGCGTTCATCGTCGTCGGGATCATCTTCCTGTTCCTCATCCCGTGGGTCGGGATCGTCGTCGGCGTTGTCGGCCTCGTGCTGGCGATCCTCTGGGTGGCCGGCTTCGGGCGTCGCGCAGCCGCGCGCGACACGTACTCCGAAGGGCCTCGTCGCTGAGGCTCGACCGTTTGCATCTGAGGCAACGAACCCGGCGACTTTGTAACACGGCTAGGTACGATGTAGGATCGAGTCCTGGGCGACAGGGGAGCCCGTTGAGAATCGGCTTCAGATAAGGCCTTGCGGGGTCTACGGGAGGAGACGGATACGCAAGTGATCGAAGAGAGAACTGCCCAGTTGCAGCAGTGCATGTATCAATACTCACGGGCCATTTACCGGTCCGTGAAGGACATGATCGATCCGTACGCCGACCGGGAGACCCAGCTCGAATCGCGCCGCGGCGTGCTCGTCGCCTGCGAGCAGACGATGGAGCGGCTGGCCACCGATCCCCTCTATTTCGCGAAGCCGGACCGCGCGCTCTTCCAGGACATCCGGCGCTTCTTCCCGATCACCGCGCAGGCTCAGGTCGCCTGGGCCGTGCAGGAGGGCGTGAGGGCGGCGGTCGACTTCATCGAGGAGCAGATCGAGTCCGGCCTGCTCGACGGCGGAGTCGCCCGGTGCCGGGCCACGACACGCAAGGGCAAGCCGTGCCAGCGGACGCCGCTGCCCGAGCGCGACTACTGCCCCTCGCACCAGCACCTCGAGACCAAAGCCGCGGCCTAGCCGCGATCCACAGGCTTCCACAGCTGCGATCCACAGCCCTAGGGCTGTAGTGTCACGCGCGGGTGTCGCACGACACGGACAAGCTGATCCGGCAGCTCTCGCTCGTCGCCTTCCTCATGGCCGAGCGCCGGGCGCTCACGGCGCGTGACGTGAAGTCGAACGTCGAGGGCTACTCCGAGATGTCGGACGAGGCCTTCGCGCGCCGCTTCTACTCCGACCGCGCCGAGCTGCTCTCGCTCGGAGTGCCGCTGCAGTCGCAGCGGGACGAGTTCACAGGCGAGGAGCTCTACACGCTCCGCTCCGAGCAGTACTTCCTCCCCCAGCTCGAGCTCGAGGACGAGGAGCTCGCCGCGCTCCAGACCGCGTTCTACCTCCTCGAGGGGAAATTCGCGTACGCCGAGCCGCTGCGGCTGGCGTTGCAGAACCTCGCGCTCGGGCGCCCCGGCTTCGTCGAGGCGCCGACCGAGACGGCGAGCCGCGTCGAGGTGCTCGATCCGGACTACTCCCCGGAGACTCCTGGCCGGCTGGCGAAGCTCGAGAACGCGATCTCGAAGCAGCGCACCGTCCGCTTCGACTACTGGTCGATCTCGCGGGACGAGGAGAGCGAGCGCACGCTGAACCCCTACGCGCTCCTGAGCGACAACGGCCTCTGGTACGTCGTCGGCCACGACCTCGACCGCGAGGAGATCCGCACCTTCCGCGTCTCCAGGATCCGCGGCGACATCAAGTTCGCGACGCGGCGCGAGCGCGACTTCCGCGCGCCCACAGACTTCGACGTCGAGATCTATCGCGGACGGCCACCGTGGCAGATCGGGGACAGCGTCGGCACGGCGCGGATCGAGGTGCGCGGCGACACCGCCTGGTGGGTGCGGCGCGTCTTCGGCGCGACGGGACGGCTCGAGGACGGAGTCTTCGTCACCGACTACTCCTCCATCCCCCAGCTCGCCTCGTGGGTACTGCGCCAGAACGGACGCGCCGTGCCGCTCGACCCGCCCGAGCTGAAGCGTGAGGTCGCAGCCGCGTTGCGCCGTGTGCGCGAGCGCCACGAGGGCGACTCTCCGCGCACGGCCCGCGAGGCAGCGACTGCAGAAAGCGTCGACGGAAGCCCCGATCGTCCCGCGGGTCCGGTGGCTCCCGAGCGGTTCGCCGTCCTGCAGGCGCTGCTCGCGTATCTCCTCGCCGCGTGCGGTGAGGAACGGGACGCCGAGATCCCGGCGTCGGAGCTGCTCGAGCGCTTCCCCTCGATCCCGGCGGAGGAGCTCGAGGAGCACCTGTCCCTCCTCAACCTCGTCAACTTCGGCGGCGGCTGCTACACGGTCTACGCCGAGCTGACCGACGGATCGGTGCACGTCGACAAGGAGCTGTGGGGCGACACGTTCCGCGCCGCGCCGCGGCTGACGCCGCTCGAGGCGCGCGCGATTCGGCTCGCGCTCGAGTACGTCGGACCGATGATCGCCGCCGACGCGCACACACCTCTCTCCCGCGTCCGCAAGAAGCTCGAGGAGACGTTCGGGCAGTTCGAGCTCGCACGCACCCCCGAGCCGCACGTCGCCACCGAGGAGGTCGACCTCGTGTCACGGCTCGCGCGCGGCATGCGCGAGCGGCGGCTCGTGGAGATCGAGTACCAGAAGGAGGCCGACTCCGAGCCCTCGACCCGGCTCGTCGAGCCGTACTCGCTCGAGCGGCAGCTGCCGAACTGGTACGTCCACACCTGGGACCGGACGAGCGACGGCGCCCGCTCGTTTCGCCTCGACCGCATGCGGAGCGCGAAGCTGACGCGCGAGCGGTTCGAGGCGCGCGAGGGATTCGAGCCGACGCGGCTCCGGGACGCGCGCACCGCGAAGCTGCTGCACGACAAGGAGATCGCGCGCTGGGCGATCGAGCGCGGCGCCCGGCCGCTTGCCGACGGGAGTGCCGTCCGCGAGATCCCGGTCGGCAGCGACGAGTGGCTCGAGAGCGAGGTGCTGTCGCTGCGCGGCGAGGCCGTCCTGCTCGAGCCGGAAGAGCTGCGGCGCTCCGTCGCCGAGCGGGCCAGGGCGCTCGCCAAGGAGCTCGGCGTCGAGCGCATGCGCGTCCGCGCGTAGCTGCACGCGCGCACTACGCTTGCGTCTGTGCCGCGCATCGACATCCCCACGTACCACAGCTGAGCGATCGACTACGCCGAGCGTGTCTCGGTGGCGCTACGAAAGCAGGAGCTGTGGAACCAGCTGCGCGAAGCCGAAGCGGCGTCGCGCCGGACGCGCCCGTCGCGCCGCCGCCGGCTGTGGCTGCTCGGTGGGACGGAAGGCGCTCCCGCACGCTGAGCCGTAGCCAGGACGTCGTCTCGGGCGCCCTATCACTCGACGGGAAGCGTGAGGGTGAACGTCGACCCCGGCTCCCGTCCCGAGGTCACGGCGAGGGAGCCGCCGTGGGCCTCCGCGATCGAGCGTGCGATGAAGAGGCCGAGCCCGGTGCCCGGCTTCGAGGCGCCCCCTACGTCGGCGCGGCCGAACTTCTCGAAGATGCGGTTCTGCTGGTCCGTGGGAATCCCGGGGCCGGCGTCCCTGACCGCGATCCTCACCGCACCGTTCGAAGCCGCCGCCGAGACGCGCACCTCGCCGCCCTCCGGCGAGTACTTGACCGCGTTCTCGATCAGGTTGCCCAGCACCTGCCGGAGCCGCGCGCGGTCACCGCGGATCGCCGGGATGCGACCGGTGACGGAGGCGACGACCGGCACCTCCTGCTGCGCGAGCACCGCCGCCTCGACCGCCTCGTCGACGACGCGCCCGAGATCCACCTCCTCGAAGCGGTAGCTGAACGTCCCCGCCTCGATGCGCGACGTGTCGAGGACGTCACCGACGAGCTCGGCGAGCCGTGACGTCTCGTCCCCGATGAGCGCGAGAAACGACTCACGTTGTGCAGCCGAGAGCATCCGCCAGCGATCCTGCAGCGTCCGCGCGGCGCCGATGACGGCCGCCATGGGGCTGCGCAGCTCGTGTGACACGAGGGAGACGAAGTCGGCGCGCAGCTCCGAGAGGCGGGCCAGCTCCTCGACGCGCCTCCTCTCCGCCTCGTAGGCTCGGATGTTCTGCACCGCGGTCGCGACGAGCCGGCCGAGCAGGGCCACGAGCTCGATCTCGTCGTCGCTGAAGGCGTCGCGCTTCTCGCGCGAGAGCGAGAGCATCCCGATCGTGCGCGCGCCGAGGAGCAGCGGCGTGACCAGCTCGCTGCGCAGGCCGAGCGCGAGGAGCTGCTCGTCCGCCGGGTACTCCTTCGCGGTGATGTCGCGGCGCACCACGATCTTGCCCTCGAGCACGCGCTCCAGCAGCGAGCCCTGGATCGGGTCGGAGTTGCCCGGCGGAAAGATCTCCCCCGCGCCGCGCCCCGCGGTGGCCATCGTCGTCGCGGTCTCGCCGTCCACGAGCACGATCGCCGTCCGCTCGAACGGGACGAGCCCGCGCAGCTCGCGGATGAACGCGCCGAACGCCTCGTCGAGCTCGAGCGACGACCCGAGAGCCCGCGCACAGCGATTCGCGGTCTCGAGGACGTCCACCCGGTGACCGAGCTCGTCGCGCAGCCGTTCCGCCTCGGCCGCGCGCGACTCCGCGCGACCGCGCTCGGCGGTGGCGGTGTCGCGGAGGCGCCCGACGACGAGCCCCGTGAGCATGCCGACGAGGACACGCGCGAACGCCGTCCGCCACTGCAGTCCCGGTCCGAGGTCGTCGATCACGATCGTGGCGCCGGTCATCACGACGCCGGCGACGGCGCCGCCCACGAGCCCGAACCGCAGCGCCGCGGCCGCGATCGGGATGAGGTAGAGGGCGCGCCACGGCTCTCCGGCCTGGTACGAGAAGACCGCGACGAAGCCGATCGCCGCGGCTGCGTCCAGCGCGAGCAGCAGCACTCGCGCGCGACCGCGGGCTTCTCTCCCCAGCTCGATCGCCGAGAGCGCGCCCGAGAAGACCGTGACGGCCGCGAAGAACCCGACGACGGCCCATGCCCAGGGCCGGTACGAGGGCGGGAAATCCGTGAGGCCGACGGCGAGCGCGCCGGCGAGCACGAGCACGGCCCTCAGCAGGACGAGCCAGCGGCCCGGCCGCTCAAGCACCGCGCTGCTCCAGGCGCGCGAGCGCCCAGGCGGCGAGCTCGCGCGTCGTGTCGTCGGGATCGTCGAGGCACGCGGTCACGGCGTCCCGTTCGCCGTCTCCACCCACGTTGCCTGCCGCGACGAGCGCGTTGAGCCGTAGCCGGCGCCCGTCGTTGCGCGGCACGTAGAGCCGGTCGAAGCGTCGCCGCAGCTCGTCGGGATCGCTCCGGAGCCAGTCCACGAGGGAGACGTGCGGAGTCGCGTCCTCCGGGAGGCATTCCCCGGCCCGACGCTTTTCGACGCCGCGGTTCCAGGGACAGACGTCCTGGCAGATGTCGCAGCCGTAGACCTGCGCGCCGAGCCCGGCCCGGTACTCCGGAGGCGGCGGCTCGGGCGCCTGCGTCCAGTAGGAGAGACAGCGCGTCGAGTCGAGGGTGCCCGGCTCGTCGAGCGCTCCGGTCGGACAGGCGTCGATGCAGAGGCGGCAGTCGCCGCAGTCGAGGTCGAGCGGCGGGCTCGGCTCGAGCTCGACGTCCGTCACGAGGGTCCCGAGCACGACCCAGGAGCCGTGCCGGCGCGTGATGAGAAGCGTGTTCTTGCCGTAGAAGCCGACGCCGCTCCGCGCGGCTGCCTCGCGGTCGACGTGCTGGTTCGCGTCGACGAGGACGCGAAAGGCGCCTCCGAGCCGGCGCCCGAGCTCGTCGAGCTTCTCCCGCAGCCGGGCGTAGCCGTCGAACCACGTGTAGCGCGGCAGCCGCCCGTGGCCTTGCGGGCGCTCCGGCTCGGGGAACCAGTAGCAGAGCGCCGCCGAGACCACGGTGCGCGCGCCCGGCAGCAGCGTTTCGGGATGACATGACTCCTCCGGCCTCGCCATCGTGAAGCGCATGTCGGCGAACAGGCCGCGGGCGCGCCGCTCGCGGATGTGACGCTCGGTCTCGTCGTAGGGCTCGGCCCGCGCGGCGCCGACCGCGTCGAGCCCGAGCTCCCGCGCCAGAGCCTGGAGTTCGGCCTGGTTCACGCGGATAGTCTGCCGCGGTGCGCGCGGTTCGGATCCACGAGGACGGCGGGCCGGAGGTGCTCGTGCTCGAGGAGGCGCCTGATCCGGAGCCCGCTGCAGGCGAGGTGCTCGTCCGCCTTCGCGCCTCCGCGCTCAACCACCTCGACGTCTGGATCCGCAAGGGGCTGCCCTCGGTGCCGAAGCCGCGCATCCTCGGCGCCGACGGCGCCGGCGTGGTCGAGGCGGTCGGCGACGGCGTGACCGGCTTCGAGCTCGGGGAGCGCGTCGTCCTCAATCCCGGCATCGAAGCAGGAGGTGGGCGGATCCACGTCATCGGGGAGCACGGAGACGGCACGAACGCCGAGCTGATCGCTCTCCCGGCGACGAACGTGCACCCGATCCCGGATGCCCTGAGCTTCGAGGAGGCGGCCGCGTTCCCGCTCGTCTTCGAGACGGCATACCGGATGCTCGTGACGCGGGCGGGCCTCCGCGACGGCGAATGGGTGCTCGCGTGGGGCATCGGCGGCGGCGTCTCGACGGCGGCGCTCGCGATCGGGAAGGCGCTCGGTGCCCGCGTGCTCGTCACCTCCTCGAGCGACGCGAAGCTCGAGCGCGCGCGGGAGCTCGGAGCCGACGCGACCGTGAACCACGCGACCGGCGACGTGAAGGCCGCGGCGCAGGAAGCGACCGAAGGTCACGGCATCGACGTCGTGGTGGAGAACGTCGGCCAGGCGACGTGGGCGACCTCCCTCCAGGTCGCGGCGCCCGGCGGCCGAATCACCGTCTGCGGCGCCACGTCCGGCCCGAACCCGCCGGCGGCGCTGCACCGGATCTGGTGGAAGCAGCTCTCGATCCTCGGCTCCACGATGGGCACCGGCGAGGACTTCGCGGGCGCCTACGAGCTCGTCACGAGCGGCCGCGCGCGTCCGGTCGTCGACTCGGTGCTCCCGCTCGACGAGATCCGTGCCGCGCACGAGCGCCTCGAGGCCGGCGAGCAACTCGGCAAGATCGTCCTCGCCATCTGATGCCGCTGCAGAACCGGGTGACGCCGCTGGGCGAGCTGGTCGCGACTCGGGAGCGCGGCCTCGTGTACGGCAACCGGGGCCGGCTCCACGAGGACGACGGGGTCATCCGGCGGCAGTGGCAGGTGAGGCGATGGATCTCCTGCCGGCTCGAGTTCCGCGGGCGCCGTCGTACCGGCGGGCCGATGCCGCCCGGCCGCTACACGGGCCTCTTCTTCCTCGACGACGCAACCGCGCTCGCCGCGGGACACCGGCCTTGCGCCGAGTGCCGTAACGAGGACTACCGCAGCTACCTCGGCCTCGCCGGCGCCTCGGGCGCCGAGGAGCTCGACCGCCGGCTTCACGCCGAGCGGCTCGGGCACGACGTGGCCGGGAGGCGTCTGCACGAGCGCCGGCTCGAGGAGCTGCCCGACGGCGCGTTCGTCCTTTACGGCGACGCGCCCTACCTCGTGCTCGGGGACGCGCTTCTGCGCTGGACGCCCGGCGGCTACGCCGACCGGCGCCCTCGCCCGCACGGAGACGCCGGCGTCGTCACCCCGCCGACGAGCCTTCGCGTCCTCGCGTCGGGCTGGAGTGGCGGCGTGCCCCTCCTCCACCCGTCGAGCCGGAGCCGCTGAGGCGACGACTCTCCCGCCCGAACGTGCGGCACGGTCCCATCCGTCCAGGGGACGCCGGTCCGGAACGACCGGCCTATGACCAGTGCAGGCTCAGGGACCAACTGCGGCAAGGCACGTTGACCAGCCAGCAACGCCCGGTCTTCAAGGGGGCTGAGTACGAACCGGGGACGTGCCACTCCCTGATCTGCGCCGCGGGAGCTGGTGCGAATTTACGCAAGCCTTACGCTGCAGAGGAGACGGCGGCGGCCACAACGGAAATACCAGGGCCGTGGACGCGGCGGAGATGACCGACGCGCTCGTACAGATCAACGACCGGCTCGCACGCGCGGCGCGGGAAGGCGGGCTCGCCATGGCCACCTTCCACTGTGAGTGCGGCGAGTGCCTCGCGACCGACGTGCCGCTGTCGCTCGAAGAGCAGGACGAGATCCGCGCACGCGAGGATCTGATCTTCGCGCCTGGGCACGATGCGCCGAGGAGCTATCGGCCCCTGGCGGTTCCTCCCGAAGTCGTCCAGTACGAGGCCTCGGAGTGGGAGCTGAACCGCGGCCGGCCCTACGGCTCGACGTAGACCTGCCGGCTCACGCGCTGGCGATGACCTCCCGCACCTCGACGCTCTCGACCGTCACCCCGTCCGGCGCCATCGAACGGACCCTCTCGCTCGCGGTGTTGGCGGCGTCCTCGTTCTCCCAGACCGTCATCGACAGCCCACTGTTGTCCTTGCGCGTCCAGTAGCCGGCGACGAAGCCGGGCGCCTGAGAGACACGCGGGATGACCTGCTCGCGGAGGGCGGGCTCGCCGCCCTCGGGATCGCTGACCGTGACGCGCGCGACGACGGCATGCATGCGGTTCCTCCTCGATCGGTGGCGCGGAGAACTCTACGCCGCCGGGGCTCTGGCTAGTCGCCGAGCCGCGCCGCGATGTGGTTCCGGCTCCGGGCGAGCCGCCTCGCGATCGGAGCCTGGCGATTGTCCGCGAGGTACTCGATGCACCAGTCGACCAACGTCAAGGCATCGTCCGCGGCCTTGCGGTAGCGCTCCGCCTCACGGGACCGATCCCCCCTGTCCTGTCGCTGCGTGGGAGTCGTCCTACCACGCGAGGCCGTCTTTCGATCGCCGACCAGCGCACCCCAGAGGCGACGAGGCACCCTCATCTCAAGGCACCGGCAACGTCCTTCTCGGCCTCCTCGACCTCTTGCGTCAACGCCTCGGGCGCTATCGCGGCCAGACGCGCGGCACCCAGGCGCGCGAGCGTCACGGCACCGGCGGCGGTTCCGCCGGCGACGATGAGCGCGATCTGCCACGCGGGCAGGACACGCCGGAGCGCGAGCAGCGGCAGCGAGCCGAGAGCTCCGACGGAGACGAGCCCGAGGGCTCCGGCCGTGCCGATCAGCGCCGCTCCCCGGCCGGCCTCCTGGGCACGCTCGGCCGCGTCGTTGCGCAGCTGCTCGAACTCCTGCTCGAGAGCTACCACCAGTTCCTCGATGCTCACCCGGGACGCGGCCACGGCTCTCCCGTCACACGAGAGGCCGAGCTGCAAACCCCGCTAGCCGAAGCCCAGGATGAACTTGGCGTCGTCGGACATCTTGTCCGGCGTCCACGGGGGGTCGAACGTCAGCTCGAGCTCGACGTCCTCGATGCCATCCACCTGCCGGGCCGCGCTGTCGATGTCCTGCGCGATGAGCGGGCCGGCGGGGCAGCCCATCGAGGTCAGGCTGTACGTGATCTTGGCCGTCGAGCTGTCCACCTCGACCTCGTAGAGCAGCCCGAGGTCGACAATGTCCATGCCGAGCTCGGGATCCTCGACCTGGCGGAGAATCTCGAGCACTTCCTCCCGCGTCGCCATGCGATCAGTGTAGAGGCGCATACGATGCCGACGTGCTCTTCGGCAGCGTCGGCAAAGACGGCTTGACGGCTCTCCTCCTCGTCGCGGCGATCGGCCCCGTCGTGGGCTTCGCCTGGTTCGCCTGGTGGTTTCTCCGCGCCGGCAGGCGCCACGACGAGCGCGAGCGGGCGGCAGGACGCCGCCCGTAGCGCTGGGCGGAGCCGCCGGCGCCCGGCCGTAAGACCGGGCGCCGGCAAGACCCCGCCACCGCTAGCGCTAGGCCGCGGGCGCGATGTTCTGGTTGACGCTGAAGACGTTGCCGGGGTCGTACTGCGACTTGACCCGGGCGAGCCTGTCGTAGTTCGCGCCGTACATGCCGCGCACCCGATCCGGCTCGTCCATGTGGAAGTTGACGTAGCCGCCGCCCATCCCGTACGGCTTGATGGCGTCGGAATACCCGCGAACCCAGTCGCGGAGCGCGTCCGCGTTGGCCGGATCCGGGTCGACCCCCGCAAAGACCGGGGCCCAGACCGCGTCGCGGTACGACCACGCCGTCTCGTCGTTGCCGACGCGCCCGGCGGCGCCGTCGATCGCGTACAGGTGCATCGTCGACTTCCACGTCGGCATCGCCGCGCCGTACTCGGCATGCACGGCGATCGCCTCGTCCGGGACCTCGCGGACGAACTCACCGCGCCAGTACCACTGGTCGCCGGGTCCGTAGAGCTCGTCGAACGCCGTGTTCCACATCGGCAGCGGCACCGGCGCCACCCCGTCGAGCAGCGGCTTGCCGAACGAGCGTGCCTCGCGGAGCGCCTCCGACTCCTCGTCGCCGGCCTGCGTCCACACGACGCCGCACACCTTGCGCAAGTGGAGCTCCTCCGGGAACGGCGGCGCCGGTGGGACGGACAGGAAGGCGAAGAACCCGCCGACCTCGTCCGGCGCAGCCGGCAGGAAGTCGCGGTACCACGCCAGCACCTCGGTCGCGTCGTCCATGTCGTACAGGACGGGTCCTGCGAGCACCGTCGTGACCGGATGGCAGCGGAACGAGAACGACGTGACGACGCCGAAATTGCCGCCGCCGCCACGAATCGCCCAGAACAGATCCGGCTCGCGCTCGGAGTCCGTCTGGACGATCGAACCGTCCGCGAGCACCACCGTCGCCGCCAGGAGGTTGTCGATGGTGAGGCCAAGCTCCCTTGTCAAATGGCCGATCCCGCCGCCGAGCGTCAGCCCCCCTACGCCCGTCGTGCCGATGATCCCGACCGGAACGGTCAATCCGTGGTCGTGGGTCGCGAAGAGCAGGTCCTTGAGCAGGGCGCCCCCACCGACGCGCACCATCTTCGCCGGGGCGTCGACCTCGATCCGGTTCATCCGCGAGAGGTCGATGACGAGACCGTCGTCGACCGAACCGAGACCGGCCCCGTTGTGACCGCCGCAGCGCACTGCGATCCGCAAGCCGTGCTCGGTGCCGTAGCGCAACGCCGCAGCGACGTCCGCCTCGTCGACGCAATATGCGATCGCCGACGGTCGCTTGTCGATCATCGCGTTGAAGAGCGCGCGCGCCTCGTCGTACTCCGGCGCACCGGCTTCTACGACCCGTCCCTTCAGGGCCGACGCCAGGCCCTCGACCGAAACAGCCATCTCATTCCTCCTGTCGCTTGGCGCCGACTCTACGCCCGGCTTGTGCCAAAGGGAACGACCGTTCGGCTTGCGATCTAGTAGCCCAGGAGGCGGACTTCCTCACGGCGCTCGCGCGCGAAGAAGTGGATCCCGTCGACGAAGCGCACCCAGTTGCACCGCGTGCACATGACGAGCGAGTGGGTGCGCGCGCTGTCGGCGAGGAAGCGGACGCCGCGGAGCAGGTCGCCGTTCGAGACGCCCGTCGCGGCGACGATCACCTCGCCCGGCGCGAGGTCCTCGGTGCGGAAGACGCGCTCGTAGTCCTCGATCCCCGCCGCCCGCAACTCGTCGATCTCGCGGCGCGACGTGGGCCAGAACTGCGCCTGCAGCTCGCCGCCGAGGCAGCGCAGTGCCGCGGCCGAGAGCACCGCCTGCCGGGTCCCTCCGATCCCGATCGCGAGGTGGTCGTTCGTGCCGCGGATCGCAGCCGAGATAGCCGCGGTCACGTCGCCGTCCTGGATCAGCTTGATGCGGGCGCCGGAGTTGCGGATCTCCTCGATCAGGTCGTGATGGCGCGGACGGTCGAGGACGATCGTCGTCACGTCGTTCACACGCCGGCCGAAGGCCTCGGCGATCCCTTCGATGTTCTCCCCGACCGGCCGCAGGAGGTCGATCGAGCCGCGGGCGCGCGGGCCGACCGCCATCTTCCGCATGTAGATGTCGGGCAGCGTCGTGAAACGGCCCGGGTCGCCGACCGCGATCATCGACATCGCGCCGTTGCCGCCGCGCGCGACGACGCCGCGGCCCTCGAGCGGGTCCAGCGCGAGGTCGACCTCCTTGCCCCCGGAGCCGACGATCGCGCCGGGAGTGAGGCCGCCGGAGTCGTCGAGCGAGCCGAAGACGACGCGCCCGCTGATGGGCAGGACGTCGAGCGTGGCCCGCATGCCCGTCGCAGCCGTCTCTTCGGCAGCGTCCTCGTCCGCGCGGCCGAGCCAGCGCGCCGAGACGAGTGCCGCGCGCTCGGTCGCGCGCAGGTACGCCTGGCACTGGCAGGGCCGCTCCTCCTCCGCCGAGTATTCCGCGTTCTCGCTCACTGCGCGACCGTGCGGCTCTGCTCGGCAGCGTCCAGGACGAGATCCGCAACCGTGCGCGCAGCCTTGTCGGCGTTCTCGTTCTCGATCACCGGCACGCCGGCCCGCTGCGCTCGCGCGACGACGATCTCCTGCAGGCGGCGGATGTCCTCGAAGCGCTCGAGATAGCGCGACTCCGGCCGTTCCGAGTCCTCGTCGCGGAAGTGGAAGTGGCGGAGGTGAGCCTGCTCGTCCTCGATCGAGAGCACGACGAAGACCGAGACCGCGAGGTCGGGCCGCGGCAGCTCGACCATGCCGGGCACGAGGTGGACGCCCTCGAGCACGAGCGACCAGCCCTCCTCCAGCGCCCGCTCGGAGGAGGCTCGGACGCCGACGAGCACGTTCCTCGCCTGCTCGCGGAACCCGAACTCGAGCGGGTTGTCCGCGTCCGGATAGACGTCGCCCGCCTCGAAGCTCGACTGGTGGATCGACGGCATGAAGGCGCGCGAGAAGAAGGCGCGCATCGTCTGCCGCACGAAGTCCGTCGAGGTGACGCGCGTGATGCCGAACCGGTACGCGAGCTCCGTCGCCACCGTCGACTTGCCGGTCCCGGTCGCGCCGCCGATGAAGACCATGATCGGCAAGTCGAGCTCGCGGAGCTCCTGGTAGCGGCGTAGCCGCTTGATCGACTCGCGACCCTCCTCCTCGCCGAGCACCTCGACCGCGAGCGCCTCGAGCCGCTCCAGCTCGATCTCGCCGCGGCCGCGCTCGAGGAGCTCGTTGCTCACCCGGCTCGCGAGCGCGTACGCGCGATGCCCTGCAACGCCCGCCGCCATCAGCGAGCGCGCCATCAGACCGCGCGAGTACGGCAGCCCGAGCTCTCCGCCGCCGAGCGGGAGCGGCATGATCCGCCTCGGCTCGTTCACGCGCGGCTCCGGTCGGGCACGAGCGAGCGGACGCGGCCGTCGAGCTCGTCCGACACGACGTCGTTCGCGGCCAGGACCACGTCCGCGCCGCGCGCGAGGGCCGCTTCGGCCACCACGTCCACCGCGGCCGCCTTGAGCTCGACGAGGTAGACCTCCGCTTCGACGCGCTCGAGCTCCTCGCGCAGCGCGTCCCGCCGGGCGAGGTTGCGGGAGACGTGGACGATCTCGGCGTCGAGATCTTCCGTCGGCGCGGGGCCGGTCGTGAAGACGGCGGTCCGGCGACCGCGCAGCGGCTCGGCCGGGCGCAACCGGAGCTCCGCCGCCACCACCGGCACCTCCGAGATCGAGCGGATCGCGTCCCGGTCGGCTCCGCCGGTGTCCACGACGAGATCGGAGACGAGGACGCGATACGCGTTCAGGCCCGCCCGCGGGTCGTGACCTCCGTTCGTGACGAGGATCCTCCTGTCCGCCTCGACCGGCGGCAGGGCCGCGCCGCTGCCGTCGAACACGAGCAGCTCCGGGTCGAGCCGGGCCGCGAGCGAAGCGCCCGCGAGGACGTTCGACTCGAACGGCGCGCCGGCGAGCCCTCCCCCGGCTCGGCGGCAGCCGATCGCGGGCACGCCTGCGAGCACCGCCGCCTCGAGGTGGTCGGACGCCGCATGCCTCCCGGAGCGGGAGAGCGCGAGCAGGTCTTCCAGCGTCGGCGGCGCCTCCACGAGCTCAGGCTCCGCCGGCCC
>DATFCX010000080.1:0-26637 GCA_035252585.1 Gaiellaceae bacterium | reverse complement strand
AGCCGCGGTCGTCGCGGCGGCCGTCGCCGGGTTGGTGGCAGCGCTCGTCCTGAACAGCGGGGGCAGCGGGTCGCGGCCGGCCTCGAAGCCGCATCGCGTGGCTCCGCCCGCGCCGAACGCGGACATCGGCAAGCAGGCGCTCAACATCCGCTCCTGGCTCAAGGCCCACAGCCGCTGAGCTCCTCTCAGCTCGTCCAGCCGTGCTCGAGCAGCGCGCGGGTCTCCTCGACGCCCGCGGCCCACACGCGGAGGACGTCCTCGTCGGGCAGCGCGTAGAAGCCGCCGTACTGGCCGTCGCCCGCGATCTGGCGCATCGTGGCCGGCGCGGCGGGAAGCGGCTGCGGCAGCGGCTCCTTGCGCTGCCGGGGAAGTTCCACGCCTTCGAGCCGCGTCCAGGGAAAGTTCTCCATCCACGACGCATGGCTCGCGCCGGGGTCGAGCTCCTGCACGAGCTGCCAGACCCGCGACCCGACCCACCAGTTGTGGAACAGCACCTCGGCGTCGTCGTGCGCTGCTCCCCATTCGCGGCGAGCCGCGTCGGCGGGCGCGTTCCCGCCGTGTCCGTTGACGATCAGGATTCGGCGGAACCCCTGCGCGAGCAGCGAGTCGAGCAGGTCCTGCACGACGGCCACGAGCGTGGCTGCGCGCAGTGTCGGCGAGCCCGGGTACGCGCCGAAGCCCGGCGTGAGGCCGTACGCGAGCACCGGTAGCACGGGCACGCCGAGCGGGTCGGCGGCCTCCTCGGCGACGCGGCCGGCAAGGATGTTGTCGGTCTCGAGGGAGAGGTACGCGTGTTGCTCAGTCGAGCCGATCGGCAGGACGATCCGGTCGTCGCCGCGCAGGTACTCCTCGAGCTGGAACCAGTTCAGGTCGCGGACGCGCACTCGGGCAGAATTGCAGGCAGATCGGCGCCGCGTTGAAGCTGTGCGATGATCCGGCGTCGTGAGCGCCGTCGTCCCGCACGAGCACGAGCAAGAGTACGAAGACGAGGAGGAGCTCCCGGCCTGGAGCCTGCCCGCCGAGGCCGTCGACCGGATCCGCGTGCCCGTCACGCTGCCGGAGCAGGTGACCCGGGAATGGGCGTGGGGCGGCTCGACCGGCGCCGGCGTCCGCGTCTGCATCCTCGACAGCGGCATCGAGCTCGACCATCCGCTCGTCGGTCGCGTCGACCGCTCCGTCGCGGTGGTCAGGGACGAGGACGGTGCGCTGCAGGTCGTGGAGGACGGCGAGGGCGACCTCTGCGGTCACGGCACCGCCTGCGCCGGAGTCGTGCGGGCGCTGGCGCCCGACGTCGAGCTGACAAGCGTGCGCGTGCTCGGCGCCGGGTACACGGGCGGCGGCGAGATCCTGCTCCACGGCCTCGGCTGGGCGATCGAGCAGGGCTTCCCGATCGTGAACATGAGCCTTTCGACGACGCGGACGAAGTACGTCGAGCGGCTGCACGAGCTCGCCGACCGGGCGTACTTCCGGCGCGTCCTGCTCGTCGCGTCGGCCCACAACATGCCGGTCGAGAGCTTCCCGTGGCGCTTCGCGAGCGTCATCTCCGTGGGGAGCCACGAGGAGAGTGACCCGCTGACCTTCTACTACAACCCGAATCCGCCGGTCGAGTTCTTCGGCCGCGGGCTCGACCTCGACGTCGCGTGGCTCGGCGGCGGCACGCTCCGCTGTACGGGCAACAGCTTCGCGACGCCGCACATCGCCGCCATCGGAGCACTCATCCTCGGCAAGCACCCCGACCTGACGCCGTTCCAGCTCAAGAGCGTCCTCTACCAGACGGCCTCGAATGCCCGGGGCGGCGCGTGAGCGACCTCGAGGCAGCAGTTGCTGCGGGCGTCCTCGGCGCGGACGAGGCGCACCGCGCGCTCCTGCAGGCCACGGTCGAGGTGGCGCGGGCGATCTTCGGCGCGAAGGCTGCCTCCGTGTTCCTGCTCGACGCAAAGGCGGAGGAGCTCGTCTTCGAGGCCGTCGCCGGCGAGGGAGAGGGCGAGCTGATCGGCATGCGCTTCCCGGCCGGCAACGGAATCGCCGGGTGGGTGCTCACGACGGGCGAGCCGCTCGTCGTCGACGACCTGACCACCGACACGCGCTGGTCACGCTCGCAGGCCGAGTCGACGGGATACGTGCCGAAGAGCATGATGGCCGTGCCGCTGCTCGTGGAGGAGCGCGCGCTCGGCGTGCTGTCCGTGCTCGACCGGCCCCCGGAATCGAGGGTGCGGTTGAGGGAAGTGGACCTGCTCGGGCTGTTCGCGAACCAGGCCGCCATCGCGCTCGATCTCCTGCAGCGGGCGCGGCGGGCGCGGGAGGCCCTCGAGGGAGAGGGCCGGCTCGCCCCGCTCGCACGCGTGGCGGCCCGCCTCGAGGAGGACGAGCGCGACGCCGCGTTCGAGCTGCTCCGGGCTTTGGAGCGCCTCCTCTAGCGAGCGAAGCCGACGCTTTGCTCGCTGGGGCGAAGGAGCTCCGCCCGACTAGCCGATCAGCGCGCCGGCGGGGAGCCGCGACGTGACGACGTTCTCGGCGGCGGCGAGGGTCGGGGCGTGGCCGGTCACCGCGACGAGGAAGTCGTCTCGCTCGACCGCAAAGAGCTGGAGCGGCTCGACGGCCCGCACCGTGGCCGTTCTCGGCACGTCGCGGAGAAGCGCGATCTCGCCGAAGAAGTCGCCGGGGCCGAGCTCGCGCGTCGCCCCGTCGTCGAGATCCACTGCCGCGCGCCCCGCGGCGATGACGTAGAAATGGCGGCCGGCCTCGCCGCGAGAGACGACGACCTGGTCCGCCGCGGCCGACACGGCTGTGGCTGCCGACGCGAGACGCTCGAGCACCGGCTCGGGCAGATGCGCGAAGATCTCGATCCTCCGGAGCAGCTCGAGCGGCTCCTCTGCGACCGACGCCTCGGCATCGATCCGTCGCAGGCTCGGCCAGAGCGGCACGAGCAGGATGGGCAGGAAGGCGCCCGTCGCGAGGAGCGCGCCTCGCGCTCCCAGCCAGCTGACGAGACCCGGCGCGACCAACGCGCCCACGCCGGTTCCCGCGAGCATCAGGCTCTCGAGGACGGCGAACACGCGGCCGAGCACCGCGTTCTCCGCCGAGCGTTGCAGCAGCGTGACGCTCGTGACCTGGACGAGGATCGCAGCCGTGCCGACGACGCCGAGGAGAAGGAGCGCCGGCGCCAGGGTCGACAGGGCGGCGGCGATACAGAGCGGGATTCCCCACAGCAGGATCCCGAGGCCGAATCCTCCTGCCAGCCGGCGCCGGGCCGCAACGGCCGCGACGACGAACGCTCCCGCCACGCTGCCGACGCCCATCGCGGTGTTGAGCCAGCCGTAGCCCGCGTTCCCGGAGTGGAGAAGGCGCAGCGCGAGCACCACGAGCAGCACCTCGAGTGCCCCGTAGACGACCTCCTCCGCCGTGGTCAGGCCGACCACGACGCGGAGCGCGGGGGTGCGCCACACGGCTCTCCAGCCCGCCGTGAGCTCGGGCAGGAGCTTCGGTCGCTCGGCCGGCTGTGGTGGGTCGTCGCGCGGGACCCGGAGGACGAAGACCGCCGACCACAGGAAGAGCGCCGCGTTGAGGGCAAAGACCGCGGAAGGCGTGCTGAGCGCGAGGAGGACGCCGCCGATCGCCGGGCCCGCGAACATCCCCACGCTCGCGATGGTGTTGCCGACGAGGTTCGCCGCGGTCAGCTCGTCCGGAGTCTCGACCAGCGAGGGGAGGAGCGCGGACTGCGCAGGTGAGTACGAGCCCGAGATCACCGTGGACATGACCGCGAGCACGTAGACGATGTATGGGGTGCTGCCGGCGCTCGCGGCCGCGGTCATCGCCACGAAGATCCCGCAACGGACGAGGTCGCCGCTGAGCATGAGCTGCCGCCGCGACCAGCGGTCGGCCAGGACGCCGAGCCACGGCGCCGCGAGAGCCGCGAGCGCCATCCGCGCGAAGAACAGGAGGCCGACGGCGCGGGCACCGCCCGAGTGGTACGCGTACACGGGCAGCGCAACGGCGTAGGCCCACGTCCCGAGCGTCGAGCCCAGGCCCGCCAGTTGGATGCTGCGAACTCGCGGGTTGGCGAAGACCCTCGCGAAAGCGCGCAGCGATGCTGCGTAGCCGCTCATCCGGAAGAGGATCGCAGGCCGTGTTGCGAATTTGAAGGGGCGGTGGGAAGATTCGTGCCCCCAGGTCCGTCTAGTGAAATGACAGCGCCGGAGCGGCGTGAAGAATTCCGAAGGAGGAGCAATGTCGGACGAACTGCACAAGGACGAGGACACCGAGGTCGAGGCCCATATGCCGCGTCAGGGCTCGCCACGTCAGGGCTCGCCGCGCCAGGGCGCGAACATGGAGCCGACCGACGAGCACGATGTCGACGACGAGGTCGAGGCTCACGTGCGGCAGTCGAGCCCGCGCCAGGCGCAGCCCCGCCAGGCGTAACGGAGTCCAGCTTCGCGAAAGGGCCCGGCTTTCGAGCCGGGCCCTTTTTCGTGGTCCCTCGACAGTGCGGCGGCGCCGTGGAAGATTCCGATCCCTGGATCCGTCTAGTGAGATGACAGCGCCGAAACCGGACGCCGAGAGAAGTTCCCAAGGAGGGGCAATGTCGGACGATCTGCACCAGAACGAGGAGCCCGAGGTCGAGGGTCATTCCAGTCTCAACGTGAACATCGAGCCGGCAGCCGAGGGCGAGGACGACAACGAGGTCGAGGCCCACGTCCGCCAGGCGAACGTGCGCATGGATTCGCCGCGCCAGGCCTGAGGCGCTCCTGAAGCACCGTTCCAGAGTTCTGACCGTCACGCGAAGGCCCGGCTCCACGCCGGGCCTTTTCGTCGCTTGGCAGAGCTAGAGCGCGCGGGCCGCGGCTTCCGCCGCGGCTACGAGCCGATCGGCCTCCTCGACCCGCACGTCGCCCGGCAATGCTGTGAGGTTGACCGCCACGAGCTCCCGCGCCCCACGAGCCACGGCCGCCGCGAGGGCAGCCGCCGCGGCGACGTCGGCGTGAACGCGCGGCTCGACACGGGAACCCGCTGCTGCGCAGAGCTCTGCCAGGTCGGCGGCGAGCCGGCCGAGCGCGAGCGGAGGCTCTGCGGCGGCGGCGGTGACACGCCCGAGCGACCAGTCCCGCTGTTCCGGCCTCGCCGTCTCGTTCGCGGCGGCACGCGCCTCGAGGGCCGTCCGGTAGGCCTCCGCGTCCTCGTCGACCAGGTGCGCTGCCCGTTCGCGCAGCGCTTCCGCCTGGGCTGCGACGCCGGCGGCGTCGGCCCAGCTTCCGGGAGAGAGCCGTGCGGCCATCTGCACGACGGCCGCGGCGGTCGCCAGTGCCACGGCGAGCGCGGAGCCCGCGCCCGGCACCTCGCGGGGCGCTGCCAACTCCTCGAGGAGCGCGGGGAGGGAGAGTCGGGTGAGCACCGCCGCAGTGTCTCACCGGCGCACGTCCCGCGTGGATCAGACCGCCTCGAGGAGCTGGCGCAGCCGTGAGACGATGAACGGCGAGGGCTCGTAACCGGCAGCGGCCACCGCACGTTCGAGGTCGGCCCGGAGCTGGAGCCGGAACGCGGCGTCCTGCTCGGCACGCGCGACGAGCTCGTCGAGCGCCGCCCGCGCAGCCGGCAGCTCCTGTGCAGCGCGCACCCAGCCATCGGGTGCAGGCGGAAGGAGGCGTAGCAGCCGGCCGATCTGTTCCTCGTCGAATCCGTTCATCTCACTACTCATGACGGGCGAGAGGCCTAACTCCTTCCATCGAGCTCAGTACGAACTTTGTCGAGGCAGCGCGAGATCCGGCTGGCGATGGTGCCGGCGGGGAGGTCGAGATGGTCGCCGATCGTGCGATAGCTCTCGTCCCGGCAGAAGAAGCGGTCGAGAATCTCACGGCAGGGGTCTCCGACCGCGTCGAGCGCGGCGCGTACGGTCATCGCGTCGTCGAGCGTCGAGAGCACGTCGTCCACGTCGAGCTCGTCCGGATCTGCGTCGGAAGGCGCGTCGCGCGCGAGCAGACGCAGCTTGTCGATGCAGAGGCGGCGGGTGAGCTGCGCCAGCCATGGGCGGACGGCGTCGTCGCTGCGGAGGTCGGCCAGCCGCTCGAAGGCGCGGGCGAAGACTTCCTGGAAGACGTCCTCCGCGTCCTGCTCGGCGAGACGAAAGCCGCGGCTGCAGATCGCATACACGTAGCGTGAGAAGCGCTCCACGAACTCGTTCCAGGCGTCGGGATCGCCCGCGCGGCAGCGTGAGACGAGCTGGGCATCGGTCTCCTCCACGGCCATGGACTCTGAAGATACGACTTCGCGGGGAAAAGGTCAGCCGAGAATCCGGTCGAGCGCCGCCGCGAGCAACTCGGCGTGCTCGTCGGAGAACACGAGGGGCGGCCGGATCTTGAGCACGGCCTCGTCCTGGCCGGTGCGTCCGACGAGGATTCCGCTCTCGCGCAGCGCGTCGGCGGCACGGCCCGCGAGCTCGCCGCTCGACAGCTGGACCCCGGCCAGGAGACCGGTGCCGCGCACCTCGACGATGTCCCGCTTGCCGAGGCTCTCGACGGCAGTACGCAGGCGCCCGCCGACTCCTGCCGCACGCTCCGGCAGGCGTTCGTCCTCGAGCACGTCGAGGACCGCGAGCGCGGCGCTGGCGGCGACGGGGTTGCCGCCGAAGGTGGAGAACGTCGTGCCCGCGTACGGAAAGCGCTCCGCAAGCTCGCGCCGCGTCACGACAGCCGCGACGGGATAGCCGTTGCCCATCGGCTTGCCCAGCGTCACGACGTCCGGCGCGGTGCCGTGGCGGGCGAAAGACCAGAGCTCCGGCCCGAGCCGTCCGTGGCCGGCCTGGACCTCGTCCGCGACGTAGAGCCCGCCGGCAGCGTGCGTCCGCTCCACGAGCAGGCGCAGCTCGGCGGTCTCCGGTGTGTAGATCCCGTCGCTCATGAGCGAGCCGTCGAGGAAGGTCGCGGCGAGGTCGCCGTCGAGCTCGGCGAGCGCGGTGTCGAGCTCATCGGCGAGATCGGCGTCGCTGCCCGGCGGCGGAATGCGAGCTACGTGGGCGGCGCGTGTCTGCGGCGGCCACTCGGCAGGGGAAAGCGCGGTCGTCGCCGCGGTGACGCCGTGATACGCCTGCTCCGTCACGAGCGCGCCGCCGTGGCCGGTCACGTCCGCCGCGAGCCGCCAGGCGAGGTCGTTCGCCTCGCTGCCGGAGTTGACGAGCAGCACGGTGTCGAAGCCCGCAGCGGGCGGGAATGTCCCGAGCAGCCGCTCGGCGAGCTCGACGAGGGGATCCGCGAGATAGCGCGCGTTGACGGCGCCGAGCCGGGTCTGGCGAACGACGGCCTCGGTCACGCGCGGATGGGAGTGGCCGACGACCGGAACGTTGTTGTACGCGTCGAGCAGTCGGCGGCCGTCGGGCTCGTGAATCCAGACGCCCTCGGCGCGGACGGCGTGGACCGGGCGCGTGTAGGTGAGCGGCGTGAGGAGAGCGCCGAGCGCTTCGTTCCGTCGCGCGGCCAGCGCGGCGGTCCCGGCCGCTGGGCCCCGAGCCCCGAGCTCACGCGCGAGGTCCTCGGGGCCGAGCTCGTCGAGCAACCCGAGCAGACGCCAGGAATCGTCGTCCCAGGCCTCGATGTAGGCCGCGTTCTCGGGGTAACGGCGCGTCCGCCAGGCGCTGATCGAGACGATCGCAGCCAGCCGGGCCGCGACGAGGTCTCCCATCAGCTCGAGCTCGACCGGCTCGAGCGGGATCCTGGAGGTGAAGCCGTCCAGGGCGATCCGCGCGATCCGGAACGCGTCCTCGAGCGGTCGCCCGCGCAGGAGCGAGGCGAGGGCGACGGCGAAGTCGGCCGCGAGCGCGGTGTGGCAGCAGTCGCCGAAGTCGAGGATCCCCGAGATTCTGTCGCGCTCGTCGAGCAGGAGGTTGTCGAGGTTGAAGTCGCCGTGGACGACCTGGGCGCGCAGCCGTCCCCACCCGGGCAGCACGCGTTCCTCGAACCGGTCGAGCGCGCGCGACACGAGTGACCGGCGGTCCGGCTCGGGGATCTCGTCGAGCAGCGGACGCAGCCGCGGCGCGGCGCGGACGTCCCACAGAAGCTCGCGGCCTGCGTCGGGGTGGAAGAACGACCGGAGCGCCAGGCAGAGGCGGGCGTGAGTCGCGGCGATCTCGCGCACCGCGGCGTCCCCGAGCTCCGGGCCTCCCTTGCGACCGTGGCACCGCTCGAAGAGCCGCACGTGGTGGCCGTCGAAACTCGCGCGCGGCGCGAGCGGGCGGGCGACGGGCAGCTCGGGATCGACCGCCGCGACGTGCGCGATGGCGGCCTCTTCGAAGTCGAGCAGGGACGCGTGCTCGCCGCTGTTGGAGATCTTGAGCACGCCGCCGCCCGCCGCTCCGTCGTCCAGGAGAAATGTCTGGTCGCGCTCGCTGCCGAGGTCGGACGCCGTCCCGTGGACGCCGAACACCTGCGCGGCGATGCCCGCAGCCTCGTCCGCGGTGAACCGCGGCGGCGGTGAGTCGAGGACGGACGCCACTTCGGAAGATCGTAGGCGTTCGAAAATCCCTCGTCCGAGCGAAACGTCTCCCCCTTTAGCGGGAGGATCGCCGTGCGATGCCCACCTACGTTCCGGCGACTGGTTTGCGGCTATTGCGGCTCGTTCTGCGGCACCAGAGCGGTCGCGACAAGGAGGTAGAAGTGGGGGCCAACCTCACCATTCGCGACGCTTCACGCTTTCGGCTCTGGCACGTGGGCCTGCTCACACTCGTCCTCGCGCTGGCGCTCGGCATGATCCGCTCAGGCGCCTCGTGGGGCTCTTCCGCCTACGACCCGGCGTCCGACCCATACTCGATGCAGAGCATCACGGCGGGCGACGGCACGCAGGCCTGGTGGACCGCCGGCGACACCGGCAGCGGCGTCGGCGTCGCGGTCATCGACACCGGCGTATCGCCGGTGCCGGGCCTCAGCTCGCCGGGCAAGGTCGTGAACGGCCCGGACCTCTCACTCGAGTCGCAGAACCCGAATCTCCGGAACCTCGACACCAACGGCCACGGCACCTTCATGGCCGGGCTCATCGCCGGCAACGACGGCCGGCCGGGCGGCTACAGCGGCGTGGCGCCCGGCGCGCACATCGTCTCGCTCAAGGTCGGCGTGGCGGACGGCGGAGTCGACGTGAGCCAGGTCGTCGCGGCGATCGACTGGGTCGTGCAGCACCGCAACGACAACGGGCTGAACATCCGCGTCATCAATCTCTCTTACGGCACCAACTCGACGCAGCCGTACCAGGTCGACCCGCTCGCGTATGCCGTCGAGCAGGCGTGGAAGGCCGGCATCGTGGTCGTCGCAGCGGCAGGCAACGCCGGATATCAGAACGGCTCGAGCGCCCCCGGGCTCGCAGACCCGGCGTACGACCCCGAGATCGTCGCGGTCGGAGCGGCGGACACGATGGGCACGGCCGCCTGGTCCGACGACCAGGTCGCCTCGTTCTCGGCCGGCTCCGCCAGCTGCAGCAGCGCCTGCCGCGGCCCGGACGTGCTCGCGCCCGGCGCGCACCTGCAGGGCCTGCGCGTCCCCGGTTCCTACATCGACCAGAACAATCCCGCCGGCGTCCTGAGCGACACCTACTTCCGCGGCAGCGGCACGTCGGAGGCGACGGCCTTCGTCTCCGGCGCGGTCGCCGATCTTCTGCAGCGCTACCCGGATCTCACGCCCGACCAGGTCAAGGAGATGCTGATCACGAGCTGCGACAAGCTGCCCTCCTACAACTGGAAGCAGCGGGGTTGCGGCGAGCTCGACATGGCGAAGCTGCTCTCCGCGCCGGTGGCGCCGGACCTCACGGCGAAGCAGTACCTCAATCGCTGGGGTGTGAAGTCGCTGTCGACGGGCACCGGCTCGCTCGAGGCGTCGCGCGGCAGCGACCACATCTCGATCGGCGGCGTCGTCCTCCAGGGCGAGCGGGACATCTTCGGAATGCCCTTCAACTCCGCGGCGATCGCCGCGCTCGAGGCGACCGGCTCGAGCTGGTCGGGAGGGATGTGGAACGGCTCCTCGTGGTCCGGCAGCTCGTGGAGCGGCTCGTCCTGGTCGGGCAGCTCGTGGAGCAGCCTGATCTGGAGCGGGTCGTCCTGGTCGGGCAGCTCGTGGAGCGGCTCGTCGTGGTCGGGCAGCTCGTGGAGCGGATCGAGTTGGAGCGGCAGCAGCTGGTCGAGTGGGTCATGGCTCGGGGCGAGCTGGGGCTGATCCCTCAGGGACGGGGCCGATGATCGGCAGCCGGCCGCTCCCCGACTCGCCCGCGCCGAGCGTGGCCAAGCGCCCGCTCGGCGCAACTGTGCGCGAGGCCCTGCACGGGCCGCTCCGCGTCTGGGTCTTCAACGTCGCCCTCGCCGGCACCTGTGCGTTCGTGTGGTCGTCCGCGGTCGGCCGCTTCGGCGAGCCGTCGTTCGTCCACGGCCCGCGCCTGTCGTGGTGGGCGCTCGCTCTCGCGTTCTACTTCGCAGAGATCGTCGTCGTCCATCTCCAGTTCCGCAAGGAGGCGCACACGCTCTCGCTGACGGAGATCGGGCTCACCCTCGGCCTGTTGCTCGGCGCGCCGGCCGGCCTCCTGCTCGGTCAGCTCGCCGGCACGATCGTCGCTCTCGTCGTCAACCGGTGGAAGAGCCAGCGCCAGCTCGTCAGGCTCGCGTTCAACCTCGCCGAGCTGCCGCTCTGCAGCGGCATCGCGCTCGTGATCTTCCGCTCCCTCGCCCGGTCCGGCGACTCCGCCCCGCGCGTGTGGGTCCTCGTCCTGTTCGCGTGCGCCGTCGCGCACATCGTCGGAATCCTCCTCGTCTCGGCCGTGATCGCCATCGCCGAGGAGCGCTTCCACGCGCCGCAGCTCCTGCAGACGCTCCTCACCTCCACGACGGGAGCGCTCGCGACAGCCTCGCTCGGTCTCGCGGTCGTCGAGCTCCTCGAGGTCCGGCCGTCCGCTGTGCTCCTGCTCGTCGTGCCGATCCTCGCGTGCGCCCTCTTCTTCCGTGGCTACATGGCGCAGCGCGAGCAGCGCGAGCAGCTCGAGTTCCTCTACGAGTCGATGCGGGCGACGCAGGGAGCACCGGAGTTCGGGCTTGCGGTCGGACAGCTCCTCGTCGCCGCGCGCAGGCTGCTCCGCGCCGAGTACGCCGAGATCCTCCTGTTCCCGGCTTCGGACGACGAGGGGCCCCTCCGGAGCGTCAGCGGCCCCGAAGGAGAGCTCCTCATGCATCCGGAGGAACGGTTCGCGCCGGAGGACGCCCGCGCGTTCAGGGCTTTCGCCTCGACCAAGAGGGCGACGCTGCTGTCCCGGCGCCGCACCGTCCACGGATTCGACGCCTTCCTCGACTCGCGCGGACTCGAGGACGCGATCGTCGGGCCGCTCCGCGGCGAGAACCGGACGTTCGGGCTGCTGATCGTCGGCGAGCGTGCCAGCGACGTCAGCACCTTCGGGGACGCCGACGTCGAGCTCTTCGAGACCTTTGCCGGCCACACGAGCATCCTGCTCGAGAACGGCCGGCTCGAGCATTCGCTCGCGCAGGTGACGCAGCTCAAGGAGCAGCTCCGCCACCAGGCCTATCACGACGGCCTCACCGGCCTTCCGAACCGGCTCCATCTGCTGGAGGCGGTCGAGCACGAGCTTGCACACGGCGCCGGCTCGGCCGCCGTCCTCTATCTCGACCTCGACCGTTTCAAGACGGTCAACGACACGTGGGGCCACAGCGCCGGCGACGAGCTGCTCACGGAGTTCTCCCAACGCCTCGGCGCCTCGATCCGCGCCCAGGACCTGGCTGCCCGGATCGGCGGAGACGAGTTCGCGGTGCTCGTCCGCGAGGCGGACGCCGAGGCGGCGGTCACCGCGGCGCGGCGCATGCTCGACGAGATCGACGGGACGTATGCCCTCGGCTGCGGCGACGTCGCCTGCCACGTGAGCGTCGGCATAGCCGTCGGCGCCGCCGGCAGCACGAGCGGCGAGGACCTGATCCGCAACGCGGACATCGCGATGTACAGCGTCAAGCGATCGGAACGCGCGTACACGCTCTACGAGGCCGATCTGCACGAGAAGCTCCGCGCCCAGCGGCAGCTCGCCCTCGACCTCGAGGCCGCGCTCGAGCGGCGCGAGATCTTCGTCCACTACCAGCCCGTCGTGCGGCTGTCGGACGGGCGGATCGAGGGCTTCGAGGTGCTCGCCCGCTGGCCGCATCCGACGCGGGGCCTGCTGAGCGCGGCGGACTTCCTGCCGGCCGCGGAGGAGGCGGGCCTGACGGTCGAGCTCGGGCGACTCGTGCTCGAGCAGGCTCTCGGGGCCGCCCGGCGCTGGCCCGAGCGGCTGACGATCTGGCTCAACCTCGCCGCGGCGGAGCTCGCCAACGAGCGGCTCGTCGACACGCTCGCCGAGGCGCTCAAGGGCTACGGGATCGAGCCGAGCAGGCTCGTGATCGAGGTGACCGAGTCGGGAGTCATCCAGGGAAGCGACGGCGCGCTGGTCGCGATGCGGCGGCTTCGCGATCTCGGGGTGGGACTGACGATCGACGACTTCGGCACGGGCTACTCGTCGCTGAGCCGTCTCGCCGAGTTCCCGATCGAGTCGCTGAAGATCCCGAAGCCCTTCGTGGACAAGCTCCTCGGGCAGGATGCGGACGAGGCGTTCGTCGACGCGATCCTGCGGCTCGCCGACTCGCTCGGCCTCGTAGCCGTGGCCGAGGGCATCGAGCATCCGGCGCAGGCCGAGCGCCTGAGACAGCTCGGTTGCCGCTTCGGCCAGGGTTACCTCTTCGGCCGCCCCGCCCCGGCGGAGGAGGTCGAGCGGCTCCTGTACCGGGAGCCGGTCCGCACCCCGCTGCTCCGGGTCGTTCCGGTCTCGCGGCTCGCCCACTCCGGCTAGCACGGGCAGATCCCCCAAAAGGGGGAGGCCGGTCGATATCCCCGGCGAGATGATCGTCTTGACTCCCGCTCGGGGCTGACGGCAACAACTCTGCGGCGGAGTTTTGGAAAGCGGCGGCTAGTCCGCCGCTTTCTTCGTGTCCGGGGCTAGAGTGGCGGCAGTGGCTGGATCGCGGACCGCATCCCGGATTCTCGGTCTCGCAGCTCTCGCGGCTGTGCTCGCCGTCCTGGCCGCGGGCTGCGGCGGATCGTCGAAGGCGACGTCGGGCGTCGCGGGCGCGCGTCACGTGACGAGGTCGGCGACCGTGATGACGCGGAAGATCAAGAAGCTCGGCGTCGTCCTCGTGAACAGCCGCGGCCGCACGCTCTACATGTTCGTCCCCGACCACCGCAAGAAGGTGACGTGCAAGGGCTCGTGCGCGGTGATCTGGCCGCCGCTGAAGATCAAGAATGGGCAGCATCCGAGGGCGGGCGGCGCGGCGAGGCAGAAGCTCCTCGGCACGGACAAGAACCCGGGCGGCGGGCGCGTCGTGACCTACAACCGCTGGCCGCTGTACACATACATAACCGACCACAGGCCCGGCCAGCACACCGGCCAGGGCGTGAACAACAGCGGTGGCCTGTGGTACGTCCTCTCGCCTTCCGGCAAGGTCATCAAGAAGTAGCCGTCGCGCCCCAGCGGCGCTAGCCCTTGACGACGGCGGACGCCTTCGAACGGGCACTCCCGCTGCCGGAGACGCTGCGCGCCGTGACGACCACGCGGAACCGCTCTCCGAGGCGCTGCGGCCCGAGTGAGAGCGTCCGCCTCGTCGCGCCCGGCACCGGCGTGCAGGCGCGGCCGTGCGCGTTGCACGCCAGCCAGGCGAACCTGTAGCTCGTCGGCGGGTCGCCGTACCAGGTGCCGGTCGTCGCCTTCAGGCGGTGTCCGAGACGCGGCACCCCGCTCACCTTCGGCGCCTTCGCCGCACTGGGAACGATCGGGAACGTGCCTCTGCTCCGAACCTGCTTCAGCGGCGAGGTGACGACGATCGGGCCCCTGCGGGCGCGGCGGGGAACCTTCGCGACGAGCTTCCCGTCGCCGACGATCTTGAAGCGGGCGTCGAAGCCGTCGAAGGTGACCGTGCGCGCGGCGGCGAGACCCTTGCCCTTCAGGGTGACGCGCGAGCCGACCGTGGCCTTCCTGGGCGTGACCTTGCGCAGGATGAGGGGCTCGACGAAGTGGTAGACGTGGACGTCCCACTGGTTGAAGCGGTCGCGGAAGGAGCCGGCCCGAGCGCTGACGCTGCGGTTCTCCGTGTAGACGCTGCCGTGGCGCACCCAGTGCGGCAGGCCCTTGAAGGTCACCGTTCTCGAACCGGCGCCGCTGCGGGCGGCGATCAGCCAGAGGTCGTCGACCGAAGTGCCCTCTCTCAGCGCCGTCTCGGTGCCGCTCCCGCCCGTCGTGACGAGCGGAGTCTTGGCGCCGTTGACGAGAGCGGGCGCGATCGGGCTCGAGGCCGAGATCTCTCCGAGCAGCGGCTTGAGGACGCTCTGCCAGAACGTCCAGTTCCAGCCGTACTGCGCGTCGGTCCCGCTGAAGCAGCCCGCCTGGTTGCCGCCGAAGAAGGTGAGCGCCCGCGCGCCGTTCAGGATCGCGTCGTAGGTCATGAAGCGCTCCTGCTGGAAGGTCGGGAGCACGAATTCGCCCGTCGTCTTGTCGAAGCTGCCGCTCGCACAGATCTGGATCGTCGTCCAGACGGGCGCCTTCGGCGAGGCGACGGCCAGCGTTCTCGTCCACTTGCCGACCGACTGCAGGGTCGGTTCCGGCCTGCTGAGCCTCACCGGATAGATGTCGACGCCGTGGATGTCCGTGACGCTCGTGTAGGGCGCGAGCTCGTCGGCGGTGCCGCGGGGCGCCTCGATGGTCACCCAGAGCTGGCTCGGGTCGAGCGGGAGCTCGCCTCCGCACCACGAGGGATCGCCGCGCGAGGTGACGCGGCAGTAGGCGAACTCGAGCTGCTCCGGCAGGATGTCGCCCCACCACGGCTCGTCGCGGCCCTTCCACATCGCGATCGCACTGCCGCTCGGGTCGTTCGTCAGCGTCTCGACCACGTGCGCCAGCCCGGTATCCAGTGTCGAACCGGGCGTGGCGAGCGAGTAGCCGCCGAGGTTCGGCCAGGTGTAGACGTGAAGCGCCGCAGCTGCGCGGTCCCAGGCGAGCGCCGTGTTGAGGTCGTCGTCCGTGTAGATGCCGCCGACGCCGCTCCTGAACACGTTCACGCCGGCCGAGACGGTCTCGGCCAGGCCGTTCGTGCCCCACGGCGTGGTCGAGCCGATCGGCGGGGCCGGCGAGAGGACGATCGGAAACGTGGGCCGGCCGTTGAACTGGATCGTTCCGCTGCGGTTGAACGTGGTCGTCGCCGACCGGGCGGCGACGGCGAGGCAGCCGAGCACCGCGACGCCCGCGGCTGCCGCGACCACGAGCGTTATGCCGAACCGTCTTCCGCGCGACATCGACGTCCCTTCCCCCCGAGCCTCCGGGGCAGCGTATCCGGGCTTTTCTGCGGCCGCTTTCGGGATTTACGGGATGCTTACTACCTACGGTAGCGGCGGTGCGAGCAGGGCGACGACGGGTTCTTCGCGGCTTCCGAGCAGCGGCTCGACCTCGGCCTCGCTCGTCTCGAGCCGCTCGACCCGCGCGCCCATCGCCTCGAGGAAGGCGTCCGGCGGGTCGAGGAACTCGAGGCCGCCCGGCGTCCGGTGGTGCATCGCCACCACGAGCGCGGGCCCGAGCTCTCGCACGAGCGCGGCCGCCGCGTCGGGTGCGATCGTCGGTCCGCCGCCGACGGGGAGGAAGAGGACGTTCACCTCGCCGAGCGCCTCCCGCTGCTCGGGTCGCAGCGCCGGCTGGCCGAAGTCGCCGAAGTGCGCCACCGTCGTGCCGTCGAGCGTGAAGCGGAAGATCGTGTTCGGCCCGCGCTGGGTACCGGCCGCGGCGTCGTGCTCCGACGCGATCCCGACGACCTCGCCCACGGGCGACTCGTGCGTACCCGCGCCGGCGAGCACGAGCGGGTCGCCTCCGATCGCCTCGACGCCGTTGTGGTCGAGATGGTCGTGCGTGACGAGCAGCAGGTCCGCCTCCACGCCTTCGATCGGCGCGAACGGCCAGCTCCAGCCGGGCCGCGAGATCGCCTCCATGTCGCCGAAGGGGTCGATGAACACGCGGTGCTGCTCGCCCGTGAGCAGGAACGCGGACTGGCCGTACCAGCGAATGCGCACGTCGTTCTCCTCTCAGTGTCCTGACAGCCGTTGCAGGAGCGGCACCGCGGCGAGCAGCACCCGCTGCTCCTCCGGGCTCAGCTCGGCCGCGATCGCCGCGGCGAGCCAGTCCTCGCGCCGCCCCCGTCCCTCGAGCACCCGCTCGCGCCCGAGCGCGGTGAGCTCGATCTGGATCCGGCGGCGGTCGGCGGGATCGGGACGCCGCTCGATCAGCCCCGCCGTCTCGAGCTCGGCGAGCGTCTGGGCCATCGACTGCGGGCGGACCCGTTCCGCCGCCGCGAGCGCGCTCGTCGTCTGGGCGCCCTCCCGGTCGAGCCGGCTGAGAACGCTCGCCTGCGCGACCGGGAACGAGTACTCCGCCCGAAGCCTCCGGACCAGCTGGCCGAGCACCAGCCGGAGCTCGCTCGCACCCTTCACGACCTGCGCCGAGGGCTGGGCCATGAGGAGATTGTAGACAGGTAACCTGCACAGGTTGCCTGTCAAGCGAAGAGCTCCCAACTACAAGTGGGTCGCGCTGTCGAATACGACGCTGGGCGTCTTGCTCGCGACGATCGACGGCTCGATCGTGCTGATCGCGATGCCGGCCATCTTCCGCGGCATCCATCTCGACCCTCTCCGGCCCGGCAACAGCTTCTACCTGCTCTGGATGATCCTTGGCTTCCTCGTCGTCTCGAGCGTGCTCGTCGTCAGCCTGGGCCGGCTCGGCGACCAGTTCGGCCGCGTCCGGATGTACAACGTCGGCTTCGTCGTCTACACGCTGGCGTCGCTGTTCCTCACGATCGACTGGCTCCACGGCCGCGCGGGCGCGGACTGGCTGATCGCGTTCCGGATCGTGCAGGGGATCGGCGCCGCCTTCATCGTCGCGAACTCGGTCGCGATCCTCACCGACGCGTTCCCGGCGAACCAGCGCGGGCTCGCGCTCGGGATCAACAACGTCGTCGGCATCAGCGGCATGTTCATCGGCCTCGTCCTCGGCGGCGTGCTCGCGCCGATCTCGTGGCGGCTCGTGTTCCTCGTCTCCGTGCCGACGGGCATCGCCGGAACGCTCTGGTCGTACCGGAGCCTGCGGGAGATCGGCGTCCGCACCCGCGATCCGGTCGACTGGCCGGGGAACCTGACCTTCGCTGCCGGACTCGTGCTCGTGATGGTCGGGATCACGTACGGGATCCGGCCCTACGGGAGCCATCCCATGGGGTGGACCTCGCCGTTCGTCGACGCCTGCCTCGCCGCCGGCGCGGCGCTGCTGGCAGCGTTCGTGCTGATCGAGCTTCGGTCGCCCGCGCCGATGTTCCGGCTCGGCCTCTTCCGCATCCGCGCCTTCACCTTCGGCGTGCTCTCGAGCTTCCTCTCGGCGGTCTCGCGCGGCGGCCTGATGTTCATGCTCATCATCTGGCTGCAGGGGATCTGGCTGCCCCAGCATGGTGTCGACTTCGCCTCGACGCCGCTCTGGGCCGGCATCCGGATGCTGCCGCTGACGGTCGGGTTCCTCCTCGCCGGGCCGGTCTCGGGGATCCTCTCCGACCGCTACGGCTCGCGGCCGTTCGCGACCGGCGGGATGCTCGTCTCGGCGCTGAGCTTCTTCCTGCTCGAGATGCTGCCGGTCGACTTCTCGTACGCCGAGTTCGCCGCGATCCTGCTGCTGATGGGGCTCTCGATGGGCGCCTTCGCCTCGCCGAACCGCGCGGGCGTGATGAACAGCCTGCCGGCGCAGCACCGCGGCGCCGGCGGCGGCATGAACCAGACGTTCCAGAACTCGGCGCAGGTGCTCTCGATCGGGATCTTCTTCACGCTCATGATCGTCGGCCTGTCCGCGACGCTGCCGCATTCGCTTGCGGCGGGACTGCGCGCGCACGGCGTCTCGTCCTCGGTGGCGACGCGTGTGAGCCGGCTGCCGCCGGTCTCGGTGCTCTTCGCCGCCTTCCTCGGCTACAACCCCGCGCAGAAGCTGCTCGGGCCGCACGTCCTCGCGCGTCTGCCCGCACACAGTGCGGCCGCGATTCGCGGGCGCGGCTTCTTCCCGCAGCTGATCGCGGGGCCGTTCCACAGCGGCCTGCGCGAGGCGTTCGCGTTCGCGATCGCGGCCTGCCTCGTCGCGGCGCTCGCGTCGTGGTCGCGCGGCGGGCGGGTCGTCGCGCCCGAGGAGCACGCGCTCGAGCAGATGGTGGACTAGACCCGCGCGACGATCTGGACGACGAGAAACACGGCATAGAGGGCGACGAGGAAGCCGCCGGCACCTCGCCCCGCGCCGTTTCTCCTCCCGAACAGGAAGAGCGCCGCCGCGGTCATCGCGAGGAGCCACGCGAGGTCGAAGATCGCGAGGCCCGAGAAGGCGCCGAAGCTGCCGAGCGCGGCCGGCACGGCGAGGCCGGCCACGACGTTGATCGAGTTGGAGTTGAGCGTCTCGCTCATCAGGGCCGATCCGCGTTGCTGGAGGCCGAAGCGGACGCCCGTCCAGGCGTTCGGGAGGCTCGTCAGGATCGCGAGCACGATCACGCCGACGAGCTCCTCCGGCACCGACCATCTAGCTGCGAGATCGGTCGCCGCCCGCACGGCGCCCACGCTGCCGGCCACGATCAGGACGAGCGCGAGGAGCAGGACCGCGAGCACGCCCGCTGCTTCTGGCCGCGAGGGGAGCGTCCGGTCCGGCCGGTGAGGCTCGCCGAAGCTCCGTCGGAGGAAGCGGGACTCCGCCTGCGGGAGTCGTCGCGCCAGCCGGCGGCCGGCCGCGAGGAGCGCGACGTACGGAACCACCACCGCGGCCACGAGCACGGCGCCGGTCGTCGCGCCGAGCCCGCCCGCGGCCACCGCGAGCATCACCGCAAGCAGCCAGAGCCCGACGAACGCTTCGAGCTCGAGCGTCTCGTGACGGGCGCGGACTCGGGCCGTGACGACGGCGCTGAGCCCGAGCATCGCCGCGAGGTTGAACGCGTTCGAGCCGACGACGACCCCCACCGCGACGGAGTGGTCCCCCTGGACCAGGGCCGAGATGGCCGAGGAGATCTCGGGTGCGTCGGCGGCGAGCGCGGTGAGCAGGCCGAGCAGTGCCTCCGGCAGGCCGAGCCGCAACCCGACGTGGTCGAGCCGCTGCGCGAACTGCGCCGAGGCGAGCAGCATCACGGCGATCGAGGCGACGAAGAGTGGGGCGGCGAGCGCGGGCGTCATGGGTCGACGCCGACCAGCCTTCCCGGCACGCCAGGCGGAACGCTAGCTCAGGACTCGTCGGGCGGAGCTTCTTCGGAGAGGTCAGCCTCGGCTGCCTCGGCCGCCTCCGATGCTCCGTAACCGACGTTGTGCAGCCCGGCTCCGACTCCGGGACCGCCGCCCTCCACGCGCCTCACATCGGCCGCACCCTCGTCTGGCGTGCCGAACTCCTCGTGCAACGCCGCTGCCTCCTCGGCGTCGGCGCCCTGGACGCGCGGCGGCCCTGCGAGCATGTTGCGGAGCCGATCGAGGAAACCCATGCCCGGGAGCATAAGCGATCATGCCGTCGGTGATCGTCTCGCTGCACGTGGCGCTCGGCGGCGCCGCCGGAGCCCTCGTCCGGTCGCGTCCCCTCGCGCTCCTGCTCGGCCCGCCGCTCCACGTCGCCGGCGACCGGGTGCCGCACGAGGACATCCCGGACCGGAGCTTCGAGATCGGTTCCGGCCTGCTCGCCCTCGGGGCGCTCGCCGCGTGGCGCGGCCCCTTCGATCCCGCCGTGCTCGGCGGCGCCGCCTGTGCGATGCCCGACCTCGAGCACGTCCTGCCGTGGCTCCGGCCGGGCGGCGACAAGCTCTTCCACCGCGGCGGCGGCCGGCACGGGGTCGGCCTCTCGGCGGAGACTCAGTTGCTGGCCGCGGGCGCGGTCGTGGGCTTGTTGCTCAGACGACGCCGGTAGCCTCGCCCGCGTGAAGGTGGGGATCGTGGTTCCGTACTCCTGGTCGTTCGGCGGCGGCGTCGTCGACCACGCGGTCGCGCAGGCGCGAGCGCTGGAGGCGGTCGGGATCGAGACGCGCCTCCTGATCGGCAACGATCCGCCGGGCTCGTTCAGCCGGATCCTCCACCCGCGCCAGGGCCGGCCCGGCCCGCCGCCGCCCGGTGTCATCCCGCTCGGAAGGTCGGTGATCGTGCCCGGCAACGGCGCTCTCTCGAATCTCGTCCTGAGCCCGCATGCGCTGTCGCAGCTGCGCCGTGCGCTCGCGCGAGAGCGCTTCGACGTCGTACACGTGCACGAGCCGCTCGCCCCGATGCTGAGCCCGGCCGCGCTCGCTCTCTGGGACGGTCCGTCGGTGGGCACGTTCCATGCCGCCGGCGACTCTTCCTGGCGACCGCTCGCCGAGGTGCTGTGGGGCTTCCTCCTCCGCAGGATCGACCTCCGCATCGCCGTCTCCGAGCAGGCGCGCCTGGCCGCCGCGCCCTATGCCGGCGGCGACTTCGAGGTGATCCCGAACGGCGTCGAGATCCCGGACGGGATCGACCCGGGAAACCGCGGCGACAGCATCGTCTTCGCCGGCAGGCACGACCCGCGCAAGGGGCTGCCGGTACTTCTCCGGGCGTGGCCCCGCCTTCGCGGCAGCGGCGTCCGCCTGCGCGTGCTCGGCGCCGACCCGCTCGCCGTGCGGCTCCTGCTCGCCCGCCTGCGCATGTCGGAGGAGGGAATCGACCTGCTCGGCTTCGTCGACGACGAGACGCTCACCGAAGAGCTCGCGGCGGCCAGGCTGCTCGTCGCTCCGTCGCTCGGCAACGAGAGCTTCGGCATGGTGATCACGCGGGCCTTCGCGTGCGCCGCGCCCGTCGTCGCCTCCGACATCCCCGGTTACCGGGAGATCCTCAGCGACGAGACCGGAGTGCTCGTCCCGCCCGGCGACCCCGAGGCCCTCGCCGACGCGATCGCCGGATTGCTCGCTGACGAGCCGGCGCGCGCCGAGCGCGGGCGGGAAGCGCGGCGGCATGCCGTGCACGAATATGCGTGGCCGCTGCTCGCCCGGCGGCTGGCGGACTGCTACGAGCGCGTACTAGTCGGCTAGGCGGGAGGCGCCGGCGAGCCGCATCATCTTCGGCCCGACGAGCCGCAACAGCCGGCCCGGCGTCTCGACGATCGGCTCGCCGTCGTCACCGCTCAGCTCGGCGATCGACGCGTCGACACGGCTCTTCACCTCGAGCACGCCCTCGCGGAGCCCGAGCTCGTCGAGCCGCACCGCGAGCCGCTTCATGTTCATCACGTAGTAGTAGAGCGAGTCCACGTCGTCGCCGTAGGACTCGGCGAGGTGCGCGTCGATGAGCCCGCGAGACGCCTTCGCGCGCCGCACCATCCGGTCGGCGAGGTCCATGTAGTCGCGGCAGATGCCGACCAGCCGCTCGGCGGCGCCGTCGAACTCCTGGAGGAAACGGTGCGTCGCGAGTACGGCGATGCGGACATGGCGGCCCTCGTCGCGCCGGACGTTCGTCTGCCCTTCCTTCATCCCCGGCAGGTCGTACGCGTCGTAGAGGCCCCGGCCCTTGCCGCGGCGGATCACGACGTCGCTGTTCGCGACGACGTCCTCGCTGATCACGCCGTAGATGAAGATGGCGGTGTAGACGTCCTCGAGCGGACGGTTCGGGCGAAGCAGCTCCCGCATCTCCGACTCGAACCGGTCGAAGAGGATCTCGGCGACGAAGTTGTTGTACTTCCGCGCCACCTGATCGGCGTCCGCGGCGTCGACGCCGAGCACCTCGGTCGCCACCCGCAGCAGGCTGCCGCGATGCATCCGCTCGTCGTGCTCCTGGGTCATCAGCGCCGCGCGCATCGACTCGTACTCCGGCTCGCGTGGGAGGGCTGCGACGATCCGGTCCATCCAGTCGTCGACGATCGACTCCGCGCGGAAGATCGTCCCGAAGACGCGCTTCACCGCATCCTGCTGCCGGCGCGACAGCCGGCGGAAGCTCTCGGCGTCGGCAGAGAGGTCGATGCTGTACGCGTCCCACGCGTGGGCATGGGCCGCGGCCAGGATGTCGGAGAAGGTTCGCCAGCCGCCGGTGATCTGGCGGTCGGCCGCCTCGTCGTCGGCGATCAGCGCGTCGATCTCGCGCAGAAGGCGTGCGATCTTGGCGCTCGTGCCGCGCGTCACGGCTGGGAGGTCTGTCGAGAAGCTTGCGGTGACATCCATCGCCGAGAACTTTACGTCGCGCCGGGGCGGGCCAGGGAAGGGGTCGGGCGCCGGCAGAACGCCGGCGCCCGCGTGATCGCTACGGATACGAGAGGACGCAGCCGCTGGAGGCATTGCTCCAGAGCGACTGGACCGGGAAGGTCGCACCGTTCATCGGGGCGTTCGCCGATGCACCTGCGTTGCCGGTCGTGATCCACGCGCACTTGTCGCCGTTCTCCTCGCCGTTCCGGTCGAGCCAGCCCCCGTTCGGGAACTGGTCGGTGATCGTCTCGGCCATCTCGTGACCTCCGACGATCGTGATCCCGGCCTTCGAGCCGAGGCCGTTGAAGTTCGCCCCGCACGACGCTCCTGCATCCGTCATGTACGGGAGGTTCGTGTAGGCGATGTTGCCGGCCGAGGACGAGGTCGAGCTGTGCCAGGCGCAGTACTGCGTCCCGAAGCCGGAGGCGCTGTTGCCCGTCGCGGTCGCGATGACGTACTGCACCGTCTTGTTGAGGGCGGCTGTCGTGTTGCCGAAATGCCCGGCCGCCCTCACGGCCTCGGCAGCGAGCTGGCTCTGCGTCGGGTGCGCCGGGGCCGCCGAGCCGTTGTCGAGCCAGGTGGTGGCGTAGATCCCGGTCGGATTCCCTGCGTGCTGGCCCGACGAGCCGCACGTCACGGTACCGGCCGCAACGCCCTGGCAGTACTGCGTCACGCTGTTCAGCCAGCTGCTCCCGCCCGTGTGGCCATAGAAGCTCTGGAGGATGCCGACCTCCCCGGAGGGGTCGTTGGTCGCGGTGGTTCCCGTGCCCCACTGGGATCCCCAGAGCACGAGGTAGACCTTGGGTGCGGTCTCGACGCCGATCCCGCCGACGCCGCCTCCGTACGACAGATTGTTCGTGCGCCGGACCCGTGTGACCCGGGCGTGCTTTGCCGGCTTGAAGCCGAGCGGCCGCATGATCGACCGCTTCGCCAGCGCATGCGAGTTGCCCGGCCGGGCCGCGGCCGAGGTGGTGAGAGCCCCTGCTGTGGCGAGGACCCCCACGAGGGCGCCGCAGAGATAGCGCCTTCTCATCACGCCTCCTTGTAGGACGACAGAGGCCCGGAACCTAGATGGCGGCCGGCTCGAATACAAGCCCCGAACGTATGGGTCGACACCCCCATAGCAAATATGCTATGAGTTGTCGTGTGGCGAGGATCAGCTACGACGAGCAGACCGCCACCGCGTTCAAGGCCGTCCGGGAGATCCCTCGCGACGGGCTCTCGGAGTGGCGGGAGGCGGTGCGCCGTCACCTGCGTCCGTCGCCCGGAATGACTCTCGTGGACATCGGCGCGGGGACCGGCCAGTTCGCGGCCGCGTTCAGCGACTGGTTCGGCATCGGCGTGATCGCAGTCGAGCCGTCGGCTGCGATGCGCGATCGCATCCGGCGGGCAGCCACGGTCCAGGCGCTCGAGGGAGATGCGAACGCTCTCCCGCTGCCGGACGAATCGGCGGATGGCGCCTGGCTCTCCCTCGTCCTGCACCACATCCCGGACCTCGCTGCCGCGGCTCGTGAGATCCGCCGCGTCCTCCGCCCCGGGGCCCCCGTACTCGTCCGGCAGGGCTTCCCCGATCGCTACGAGCCGGCGGGGAGCCTGAAGCGGGAGAGGATCGAGCTCATGCGGTGGTTCCCGGAGACCGCCCGGACGGCCGACACCTTCCCGTCGCTCGCAGCCACCTGCGCGGCGTTCGCGGCGGCAGGATTCCGGCGTGAAGCCCTCGAGCAGGTTCGCGAGACGTACGAGGCGAGCCTCGCCGAGCTGCTCGGCCAGGTGGACACCCTCCGCCATGCCGACACGACGATGCGAGCGCTCACCGAGGACGAGTTCCTCCGCGGCAAGGAACGTCTGTGGCGAGCCGTGCACGAAGCCGAGAAGACGTCGGCACCTCCACCCCGGAGCAACTGGCTCGACCTCCTCGTGCTGCGCTGAACCCGCGGCGCCGAGGAGCGGCTCAGCAGCGTCCCCAGCCGTAGTGCGCGCCGACCCACGCGAACTGCCCGGTCCGGAAGCGGCCGCGCCAGTGCGTCAGCCGGTGCACGCCGCGGCCGCTCGGGCGCATCACGAACAGGTTGCCCGCCCCGTCTCCGCTGCCGGCCTCGAGGAAGGCGATGCCGGCGTCGTGTGGGAGCCAGACCGGGTTCCAGGCATCGAGGTGCGGGCTCGTCAGGGCGCGCGTCGCGCCGCCGTCGGCACTCGTCACCTCGATCCTCGCCCGGTTCCCGCGAGTCGCGACGAAGGCGATTCTCGCCCCGTCGCGAGACCATGCCGGGTGCGAGGCGGAGAGCCCGCGGTCCATGTGGATCGGGTGTGCGTCGCGGCCGTCCCGGCCCATCACCCAGATCTGTCCGCGCCCGTCCACCCGGCGGACGAAGGCGATGAGACGGCCGTCTGGCGACCACGCCGGAGAGGAGTCGCCGTCGTCACGGCGGTGCGTCAGCTGCACCGGCTTCCCGCCGCTCGCGCGCACCTTCCAGATCTCGCCGGCGCCGCTCGTGTCGAACGCGAGCCAGCGACCGTCCGGGGACCAGGAAGGATCGCTCGCGATCGACGTCTTCGGCGTCACCCGCCGCCAGGTGCTGCGGCTGAGGTCGTGGACTTAGAGCGCGTAGTCGCCCTCCGCGAACGGCTTGTAGTAGCCGCGCAGCGCCAGGCGGCGACCGTCCGGCGACAGCGCGGGATCCCATTGCGGCCACGGCGTCCGGTTCGGCCGACCGAGGAGCGCACCGGACTCGGTCCCGGGACGCAGCGTGCAGAGCACGTCGCCGCACTTGAAGACGACGAACCCGTGCGCCCACCAGGGCCGCGTAGCCGCACCGCGCGCACCGACCCCGCCGCTCCACGCCGTTGCGAGCAGGACGGCCACTCCGAGAAACGCCGGGAGCCTCACGACTCGGTACACGACACCAGGAGTACGTCCGGGCGCCTCCAGGCGGTCCGGCACGCCTCGGGTCGCGGAGTACTCTCGGGAGATGGAGGACGACGGCAGGCTGACCGGTACGGCTCTGCGCACCGTCTTCATCGCGCTGATGCTCGGCATGTTCCTGGCCGCGCTCGACCAGACGATCGTCTCCGTCGCGCTGCCGACGATCGTCGGCGACCTCGGCGGGCTCAACCACCTTTCCTGGGTGGTGACCTCCTACCTGCTCGCCTCCACGGTCTCGACGCCGCTCTACGGGAAGCTCGGCGACATGCTGGGGCGCAAGCCCGTCTTCCTCGCCGCGATCCTGATCTTCCTCGCCGGCTCGATGCTCGCAGGGCTGTCCCAGTCGATGGGCGAGCTGATCGGCTTCCGCGCGCTGCAGGGAATCGGCGCGGGAGGCCTCATGGTCGGAGCGCAGGCGATCATCGCGGACATCGTCTCGCCCCGCGACCGAGGCCGCTACATGGGCCTGATCGGCTCGGTCTTCGCGGTCGCGTCGGTCGCGGGACCGCTGATCGGCGGCTTCCTCGTCGACAGCCTCTCCTGGCGTTGGGTCTTCTACGTCAACATGCCGGTCGGCGCGCTCGCGGTGCTGATCGTCAGCACCCGCCTGCATCTGCACACCCCGCACACGCGCCACAAGATCGACCACCTCGGCTTCGTGCTTCTCAGCGGGGGCGTCGGTGCGCTGATCCTGCTCACGACCTGGGGCGGCGTGCAGTACGCCTGGGCGTCGAGGACGATCGTCGAGCTCGGCGTCGCGGGCGTCGTCCTGCTCGCCGCGTTCGGCTGGTGGGAGTCGCGCGCGGCCGAGCCGATCCTGCCGCTCCACCTGTTCCGCTCGTCGGTCTTCAGCGTCGCGAACGCGATGGGCTTCACGATCGGCATGGCGATGTTCGGCGCGATGATCTTCATCCCGCTCTTCCTCCAGATCGTCTACGGCGTGACCGCGAAGAGCTCGGGCCTGCGGATGGTGCCGCTCATGGCCGGGCTGCTGGTCGCGGCGATCCTCTCGGGCCGGGCGATCAGCCGGATCGGCCGCTACAGAGCGTTCCCGATCGCCGGGACGGCGGTGCTCGTCGTCGGCATGTTCCTGCTGTCGCTGCTCACCGTCAGCACGCCGTCGTGGGTCGCCTCCGCCTACATGGTCGTCGTGGGCGTCGGGCTCGGGCTCGTGATGCAGGTGCTCGTGCTCGTCGTCCAGAACGACGCGCGGCCGCAGGAGATCGGCGTCGCCACCTCGTCGGCGACCTTCTTCCGCTCGGTCGGAGGCGCATTCGGCGTTGCGATCTTCGGCTCGATCTTCGCCAGCCGCCTCTCGGGTCGGCTGGCTCAGCTTCCGCGCAGCGTCACCGCGCGCCTCGGCAGCGGCGTCCACCTCAACCCCGCCCAGGTCAAGCACCTGCCGCCGCACGTCCACGCCGACTTCCTCAACGCCTTCGCCGGCGCGCTCCACGGCGTCTTCCTCTTCGGGATG
>DATFCX010000079.1:0-15170 GCA_035252585.1 Gaiellaceae bacterium | reverse complement strand
GACACCACCGAGCCCGCCGTCGCCGTGCTGCACGTCGGCTGGCGGGGACTGCTCGCCGGCATCGCCGCCGCGGGGGCACGCGCCCTCGGCGACGGCGCCCTCGCTGCTGCGATCGGGCCGGGTATCGGGCCTTGCTGCTACGAGGTGGGGGAGGAGGTCGCGGCGCCGTACCGGGCGCGCTTCGGCGACGACGTCGTCCGCGGGCGCCGTCTCGACCTCTGGACGAGCGCCGAGCGCGCGCTGCGCGCCGCCGGAGTCGAGCGCGTCGACCGCTTCGACCGCTGCACCGCGTGCGAGCCGGAGACGTTCTTCTCGCACAGGCGCGACGCAGGGCGCACGGGACGCCAGGGGGTGATCGCCTACGTCTCCGGCTGAGATCCGCGAGCGCTACGAGCGCATCCGCGAGGAGGTCGGCCCGGACGTCACGGTCGTCGCCGCCACGAAGTACGTCGCCGCGGAGGACCTGGCCGCACTCGCCGAGGCCGGCGTCGAGGTGCTCGGCGAGAACAGAGCGCAGGATCTGCGCGCGAAGCACGACCTGTACGCCGACGCGTTCCGCTGGCACTTCATCGGCCATCTCCAGAGCCGTAAGGCGCCGCTCGTGAGCCAGATCTGCGAGCTCTGCCATTCCCTCGCCTCCGAGTCCGCGGCGGCGAAGCTCACGATCCCGGCGCTCGTGGAGGTGAACCTCTCCGGCGAGGCCACGAAGTCGGGCGTGACGCCCGAGGAGCTGCCCGCGCTGCTCGAGGCCTATCCCCGAGTCCGCGGCCTGATGACGATGCCGCCGGCGACGGGCGATCCCGAGGATTCGCGGCCGTACTTCCGCCGCCTCCGCGAGCTCGCCGAGCGCCACGGACTGCGCGACCTCTCCATGGGGACGAGCCAGGACTACCGGGTCGCCGCGGAGGAGGGAGCGACCTACGTCCGTGTAGGCGCAGTCCTGTGGCAGCGCTAACATCGGCGGCGCGATGGGTCTCTCAGAAGTCTGGGCCCGTACCCTCGTCTACTTCGGCATCGCCGAGGAGGAGGACTGGGACGAGGACGGCTACCTCACCGAGGACGAGCTCGCCGACGAGTACGAGCGCGAGAACGTGCGCCGGCTCCCCGCGCGGCGCTCGCGTCACGCCTACGACGACGACTGGACGGACCCCGAGCCCGAGGACGCGCAGCGCACCAGCATCCTCCGCCCGCGCGGCGAGACGCGGCGGGTTCGCAACCTCGAGCCGGTGCGCGGGCCCGGCACGTCGCGCGTCCACCTCATCCTCCCGCGCAGCTTCAACGACGCCCAGCAGCTCGCCGACCGGTTCAAGCTCGGCGTGCCCGTGATCCTCAACCTCCAGTCGGCGGACGCCGAGCTCTCCAAGCGGCTGATCGACTTCGCGAGCGGTCTCACCTACGCGCTCGACGGCGGGATGCAGCGGATCGCGGACAAGGTGTTCCTGCTCACGCCGCGCGACGTCGAGCTGTCGGCAGAGGACCGCGCGCGGATGCTCGAGCGGGGCTTCTTCAACCAGGCGTAGGCCTCTACAGGAAAGGCAACGCCGAGGGCGAACCAGCCGAACATGGGCTGGCCGGCCAGGTTGGTGCTGCTTGGCGACGCAATTTCGAGCGTCGAGACGTTCGTCAACGTCTTCGTCGCCCTGTACTGGCTCGTGATCCTCGCCTACATCATCACGAGCTGGCTGCGGCTGCCGTACTCGCCCACGCTCAACCGGATCCAGCGCTTTCTCTACGACGTCTGCGAGCCGTACCTGCGCATCTTCCGCCGGCTGCTGCCGGGGATGGGAGGGATCGACCTCTCGCCGATCCTCGCCCTGCTCGGGCTCGCCGTGATCGACCGCTTTCTCATCTGGCTCCTGAACCACTTCCACTAAAGGAGAGACCGATGGCACTGACACCCGTCGAGATCAGACACCTGTCCCCGCCGCGCGCGAAGTTCGGCGGTTACCGTGCCGCGGCGACCGACATGCTGCTCGAGGAGATCGCCTCGAGCTTCGAGGACGTCTGGCGCGAGCGCGCCGATCTCGCGGACAAGGTCGAGCAGCTCGAGACCGACCTCGTCCGCTTCCGCGAGCTCGAGAGCCTGCTGCGCACGACGCTCGTCTCCGCCGAGCAGGCGTCGGCCCAGATGCGCGACCAGGCGCGGCGCGAGGCCGAGCTGATCCTCAACCAGGCGCACTCCGAGGCCCGGGAGGTGCAGCGGCGCGCGGTCGCCGAGAACGAACGACTGGAGCACCAGTCGCGCAAGCTGCGCGCGCAGCTGCAGGAAGCGCTCTCGGCGCTGGGCGGTCCCGAGCAGCGGACGCAGGCCGACAGGGCCGAGGAGCCGGAGACCTCCACCGGCGACGAGGCGACGGCACCAAAGGAACGAAGCTGGTACGGCCTTCCGGACAAGACCGGCCTGCCGGACGCGAACGCGGCCTGAGGCACGGCGGGCGCGGCACGCGCCCGGACGTAAACTGAGCGCATGACGGCTGAGACGACGCGGCTGCGCGTGCGCGTGAGCCCGGGCGCCGGGCGGACGGCACTGGTCGGGCGGCACGGCGACGCGTGGAAGGTCCGCGTCACGGAGGCGCCGGAGCGCGGACGCGCCAACGAGGCCGTCCTCCGCTTCCTCGCCGAGACGCTCGCACTGCCCCGCACGTCGGTGACGCTCGTTTCGGGTCACGGCGGCCGGGAGAAAATCGTGGAACTGTCGGGGGTGGGTCCGGCGCTGATCGAACGGCGTCTCGCCTCGGCGGCAGGAGACGACCGAGGCAGAAAGGAAAGACGCTGACGAGCATCGACACCGAGCGGTTCCGCGACGCGCTGCTCGACGAGCGCCGGCGGGTCGAGCACGCGCTCGCCACGCTCCGCGACGAGCATCCCGGCTCGCTCGACGACGAGGTCGAGGAGGTCACCGGCTCGAGCGACAACCACCTCGCCGAGACCGCGACGGCAACCCTCGGCCGAGAGATCGACTACACGCTGGGCGACAACGCCGAGCAGGTCATCGCCGAGATCGACGCCGCGCTGAAGCGCATCGAGGACGGAACGTACGGAACCTGCGTCAACTGCGGGCGCGAGATTCCCGAGCAACGGCTGGAGGCGAATCCCTGGGCTTCTCTCTGCATCGACTGCAAGCGAAAAGCCGAGGGAGGGTGAACGAGCCTCTGCGGCAGCTCGAGGTTCGGGTCGGCTCTGCGACGGACGCGTTGACGCCGCTGTCCCGCGCGACCCGCTCGTTCGCGGCGACACGGCTGCAGTGGGCCGCGCTCGCCGCGATCGCGCTCGCGGCGGTCCTCGCCGACCAGGTGACGAAACACGTCGTCGCGAGCAATCTCCGGCTCGGGGAGGGAGTCCACGTCGTCGGGCCGTTCACGATCCGCCACGTCGAGAACTCGGGCATCGCGTTCGGCCTGTTCTCGCACGCGACGGCCGCCGTCATCGTCGTCACGGCGATCGCGATCGCGTGGATGCTCGCGTACTTCGCCCGCTCGGGTGCCCGCCATCCCGTGCTGCCGATCGCGCTCGGGCTCGTGATCGGCGGCAGCGTCTCGAACCTCGCCGACCGCGTCAGGCTCGGCTTCGTCACCGACTTCCTCGACTTCCGCTACTGGCCGGCGTTCAACCTCGCCGACAGCTCCATCGTGATCGGCGTCGGGATCCTGCTCGCCGCGCTCGTCCTCGCCGAGCGGGAGCCGCGGGCGTCCAGGCGCTGAAGCGGCTCGTCGTTCCCCCCGAAGCCGCGGGCGAGCGGCTCGATCGCCATCTCGCAGGGCTACCGGACGTGGGATCGCGGGCCGCGGCGGAGCGGCTGCTGGACGCCGGGGCCGTGCGCGTCGACGGACAGGCGCGCGGCAAGAGCCACAAGCTCGCGGGCGGGGAGGAGCTCGAGATCGAGACCCCGCAACCGGCTGCCGAGGAGCCGCTCGTCCCTCCGCCGGAGCTCAGCCTCGCATACGCGGACGACCATCTCCTCGTCGTGGACAAGCCCGCCGGCGTCGTCGTGCACCCGGCGCCGGGTCACGCGGGCGGCACCCTCGCGCAGGCGCTGGCCGCCGCCGGCGCCACGGGCGGAGAGGAGGACCGCCCGGGCATCGTCCACCGAATCGACCGGGACACGTCCGGACTCCTCGTCGTCGCGCGGACGCACGAGACCTACGAGCGGCTGCAGCGGCTCGTCCGGCGGCGGGAGCTGACGCGCGAGTACCTGGCACTCGTCGCCGGGAGGCCGCGGTCGCGGCGCGGCACGATCGACGCTCCCATCGGCCGCGATCGCCACGACCGGCTCCGCCACTCGCTCGACACGGACACGCCCCGCGCGGCCGTGACGCATTTCGAGCTCGAGGAGGTTCTCGAGCGCCACGCGCTTCTCCGCGTCCGCCTCGAGACCGGCCGGACGCACCAGATCCGCGTGCACCTGGCCGCGATCGACCTGCCCGTCGCGGGCGACCCGACCTACGGCGTCGCCGGCGACCTCGGCCTCGAGCGGCAGTTCCTGCACGCGGCGCGGCTGGCCTTCACTCATCCGGTCACCGGCTCGGCGATGGACGTCTCGTCGCCGCTGCCCGCCGATCTCGCCGGCGCTCTGCGTGCCGCGCGCGGCAGCTAACCTTCCCGCGTCCCTGTTCCCACTCCCCGGCGGCCCAGCCGTGGCGCGCGTGCCTCTCGTATGCGGGAGGTGCGCCTCGACTCCCGCCGGCGCTCGACGCAAACGAATCCGGAAGGAGCTTCACATATGTCGGTCTCGACCGAGCCGGCCCCGGCGGGCGCAGTCTCCATGCGCGATCTGCTGGAGGCCGGTGTCCACTTCGGCCACCAGACGCGCCGCTGGAACCCGAAGATGCGCCGCTTCATCTTCGCCGAGCGCGGCGGCATCTACATCATCGACCTCACGCAGACCGCGGAGCGGCTCGACGAGGCGCAGCAGTTCCTGCGCAACGTCGCCGAGCGCGGCGGCACCGTCCTCTTCGTCGGCACGAAGAAGCAGGCGCAGGACGCCGTCGAGCAGGAGGCGAGGCGCATCGACATGCCGTACGTGAACCACCGCTGGCTCGGAGGCCTGCTCACGAACTGGCGCACCATGGCCGATCGCATCGACCGGCTGCACGAGATGCGCCGCCTGCGCGACGAGGGGCAGCTCGAGCTCCTGCCGGCGAAGGAGCGCATCGCGATGGGCGGTGAGCTCGAGAAGCTCGAGGCGAACCTCGGTGGAGTCGCCGATCTCCGCCGCCAGCCCGACGCCGTCGTCATCGTCGACCTCAAGAAGGAGGCGCTCGCCGTCCGCGAGGCGCGGCGTCTCGGCATCCCCGTGGTCGCACTCGTCGACACGAACTGCGACCCGGACGAGGCCGACTACGTCATCCCCGGCAACGACGACGCGATCCGCTCGTGCAACCTCGTCGTGCACGCGCTCGCCGAGGCGATCTGGAGCGGCAAACAGAAGGTTTCGGCGCAGGAGCTGCAGCAACGGCAGCAGCAGGCCGAGGAGGCTCCCGCGCAGGTGGAGAGCACGCCGGACGGGGACGCAGAGCAGGTCGAGCCAGCTGCGGCCGTCGAGCCGGTGACCGAGGGTGAGAGCGTTCCGGCGCCGACGGGAGATGCTCCGGCGAAGGAGAGCGCAGAGGTCACGGAGGCCTCCGAGGCGGCGCTCGGAGACACGGCGAGCGGGGAGGAGGCCTGATGGCGGCGGAGATCTCGGCTCAGCTCGTCCGCGAGCTCCGCGAGCAGACCGGCGCGGGGATGATGGACTGCAAGCGGGCGCTGCAGGACACGAACGGCGACATCGAGGCGGCCGTCGTCCTCCTCCGTGAGAAGGGCATGGCGAACGCCGCGAAGCGCGCCGACCGCGCGACGACCGAGGGCCTCGTGGGCTATCGCCTGGCGGACGACCACTCCCGCGGGACGATGGTCGCCGTCGGCTGCGAGACCGAGCCGGTCTCGAAGAACGAGGAGTTCCAGGCGTTCGGCAGGAAGGCGCTCGACCTCGTCGAGGCAGAGGGAATCGAGGCGGTCTCCCGGCTCGACGCGGAGCGGGCGGAGCTCTCCGGCAAGCTCGGCGAGAACATCGTCATCGCCGGCGCAGCCCGCTTCGAGGCGCTCGACGGCGGTCGCCTCGCGGCGTACGTCCACCCGCCGGCGAACAAGCTCGGCGTCCTCGTCAACCTGCGCGGCGGCGACGACGACCTCGGGCGCAAGCTCGCGATGCACATCGCTGCCTCCGGCCCGCGGTGGATCGGGCGCGAGGATGTCCCGGAGGACGCGGTCGCGGCCGAGAGGGAGATCTTCGCGAACTCGGACGAGGTGCAGTCGAAGCCGGAGCAGGCGCGTGAGAAGATCGTCGAAGGGATGCTGAACAAGCGCTTCTTCGGGGCGAACGTCCTCGCCGAGCAGGAGTGGATCCACGACGGCTCGCTCACCGTGGGCCAGGTCCTCTCCGACGCCGGTGTCGAGGTGCTCGAGTTCGAGCGCTTCTCCCTCGCCGGATGAGCGCGCAGACGGAGACCGAGACCGGCCAGGCCGGACACGTCCCCGCCTTCCAGCGGGTGTTGCTGAAGCTCTCCGGCGAGGCGCTGATGGGCGAGCGCGAGTACGGCATCGACCCCGGCGTGACGCAGGCGCTCGCGAAGGAGGTCGCCGGCATCCGCAGCGAGGGCGTCGACGTCGCGGTCGTCGTGGGCGGCGGCAACTTCTACCGCGGGCTCGCGGCGGCGGCCGAGAGCGGGATGGACCGCGCCACGGCGGACTACGCCGGGATGCTCGCGACGCTCCTCAACGCGCTCGCGCTGCAGGACGCGCTCGAGCGCGAGGGCGCCGACACCCGCGTGATGTCCGCCCTAGAGGTGTCGGAGGTGGCCGAGCCGTACATCCGGCGCCGCGCGATCCGCCACCTCGAGAAGGGCCGGGTCGTGATCTTCGCGGCGGGCACCGGGAACCCGTTCTTCACCACGGACACCGCGGCGGCGCTGCGCGCGCTCGAGATGGGCGCCGACGCGATCCTGATGGCGAAGCATGGCGTCAGGGGCGTGTACGACGGCGATCCGCGGCGTGTCTCCGACGCCGAGTTCCTGCCGCGGATCACGCACCTCGAGGCGATCGAGCGCGGCCTGAAGGTGATGGACACGACGGCCCTCTCGCTCTGCATGGACAACCGCCTCGCGATCCACGTCTTCGAGCTCGCCGAGGGCAACGTCGCACGGGTCGTGAACGGCGAGGAGGTCGGGACGATCATCGCGACTGAGGCTGGGAGCGCCGACGGCGGAGCCGCCGACGCCCGGCCGGCAGACCGCGCCGCCTCCGGCGGCGCCCGGGACAAGGAGGGTTGAGGGATGGCGACAGCGGAGGAATTGATCAACAGCGCCCGCGACCGGATGGTCAAGTCGGTCGAGCACGCACGAACGGAGTTCGGCACGGTCCGCACCGGCCGCGCCTCGGCCTCGCTCCTCGACCGGATCGAGGTCGACTACTACGGGACCCAGACACCGCTGCGCCAGCTCTCCACGATCAACGTGCCGGAGCCGCGCATGCTCACCGTGCAGCCGTTCGATCCGAGCTCGATCCGCGCCATCGAGAAGGCGATCCAGGAGTCGGATCTCGGGCTGACGCCCTCCAACGACGGGAAGCTGATACGGCTCCCGATCCCGCAGCTGACCGAGGAACGGCGCAAGGAGCTCGTGAAGGTCGTCCGCAACATGGCGGAGGACCACAGGGTCGCCGTGCGCGACATCCGGCGCGACGCGATGCGGCACCTCAAGGAGCTCGTCGACAATGGCGAGGTCGGAGCCGACGACGAGCACCGGGCCGAGGGGCGCGTCCAGGAGCTGACGGACGAGCACACGAAGCAGATCGACGAGCTCCTGAAGCACAAGGAGGCAGAGGTGATGGAGGTCTAGCTGGGATGGCCTCCGTTCCCGGCACCGGCACCGACGTCAGCCCCGAGGAGCACCTTCCCGAGGTCGCTCACGCGGTCGCGATCATCATGGACGGCAGCGGCCGCTGGGCTGCCGAGCACGGCGTCTCGGTCGCCGACGGCCACCGCGCCGGCTCCCGGGCACTCCGGCCGGTCGTCGAGACGGCGATCGACCTCGGCATCGAGTCTCTCGCGGTCTACGCCTTCTCGACCGAGAACTGGACGCGGCCGGTCGAGGAGGTGGCCGCCCTGATGGAGATCTTCGGCGAGACGATCGAGCGCGAGCTCGAGGACCTCGCAGCACAGGGCGTCCGCTGCCGCTTCGTCGGTCGCCGCGACCGCGCCCCCGACTGGCTCCTGACGAAGATGGAGGAGCTCGAGACGGCGACGGTCGACAAGTCGCGGCTGCAGCTCTGGATCGCCTTCGACTACGGCGGCCGCGCCGAGCTCGTCGATGCGGCACGCCGGCTGCTCGAGCACGGCGCGGATCCCGACGACGTCGACGAGGCCGCGCTCGCTGCCTGCCTCTACGAGCCCGCGATGCCGGACCCCGACCTCGTGATCCGCACCTCCGGGGAGCGCCGCATCTCGAACTTCCTCCTCTGGCAGTCCGCGTACGCCGAGTACGTGTTCACCGACACCCTCTGGCCCGACTTCGGGCCGGAGGAGCTCCGGACGGCGATCGAGGAGTACGCGAGCCGGCGCCGTAGATTCGGCGGCAGGTGACTGCGGCTACTCGCCCATGACCAACTTCGCCTCGCGCCTCCTGGTCGCGGCGGTCGGCCTGCCGCTCGTGCTCGGCATGCTGTGGCTCGGCGGCTGGTGGCTGTTCACGCTGCTCGCCGTCGCCGCCTGCGTCGGCGTGCACGAGTTCGTGACGACGGCGCGCCCCCTGCGGCCGCTCGCGCCCGCGGTGTACGGCGGCGCTCTCCTCGCGCTCGTCGGAGCGCGCAGCGGCGGGATCGTGTGGCTGCTCGGCGGCTTCCTCGCGACGTTCGTGCTCGGCTTCGTCCTCCACGCGCTCTCGAGCACCCGGGCGCCCACGACGGCTGCGATCGGCTCGACGATCCTCGGCTCGGCGTGGATCGGGCTGGGCCTCGGCTTCCTCCTCCTCCTGCGCGAGATGCACGACCACGGGAGGTTGATCGCCTTCACCGTCGTGCTCGCGGCGTGGGCCGCGGCGACCTTCGCCTACTTCGGCGGCCGGCTGCTGGGCCGGCACAAGCTCGCGCCGCGCCTCTCGCCCGGTAAGTCGTGGGAGGGCCTGCTCGTCGGTGCCGTGGCAGGGGTCTTCGTGGCGTTCATCGCGCTCTACGACACGCGTGACAAGTATCTGGCGGTCTGGCAGGCCGTCCTGCTCGGCTTCGTCCTCGTGCTCGCCGAGGTGATCGGCGATCTGTTCGAGTCGGCGCTGAAGCGGGATCTCGAGGTGAAGGACACCGGCCGGCTGCTGGGCGGGCATGGCGGAATGCTCGACCGGATCGACGGCCTGCTCTTCGCCGCGCCGGCGGCGTACTTCCTCGTCGTTTCGTTCGTGCACCAGTGACTCCCTACACTGAGCGGGTGAAACGCATCGCCCTGCTCGGGGCAACAGGCTCGATCGGGCGCCAGGCGATCGAGATCGTCGAGACGCATCCCGAGCTCGAGCTCTGCGCCGCCGCGTCCGGCTCGACGCCGCTCGACGACGTCGACGCGCCGCTGAAGGAGGTCGGAGGCGACCTCACCGAGCTGCTCGAGCGCGCGCAGCCCGACGTCGTCCTCAACGCCGTGGTCGGCTTCGCGGGCGTCCACGCGACGCTCTGGGCTCTCGAGCAGGGCATCGACCTAGCCCTCGCGAACAAGGAGAGCCTCGTCGCCGCCGGCGAGCTCGCCCTCGCCGCGCGCGACCGGGGGCGCGGTCGGATCCTGCCCGTCGACAGCGAGCACTCCGCGCTCTTCCAGTGCCTCGAGGGACGCGCGCCGGAGCAGATCGACACGCTCGTGCTGACCGGCTCCGGCGGCCCGTTCCGCGGCCGCGTGCGCGACGAGCTCGAGGACGTGACCCCCGAGCAGGCGCTCGCACATCCGACCTGGCGCATGGGCCCGAAGATCACTGTGGACTCCGCAACGCTCGCGAACAAGGGGCTCGAGGTGATCGAGGCGCACTATCTGTTCGACGTCCCGTACGATCGCATCGAGGTCGCGATCCAGCCGACCTCGATCGTCCACGCGCTCGTCCGCTTCCGCGACGGCGCCTCGCTCGCCCACCTCGGCTATCCCGACATGCGCGTACCGATCTCGTACGCGCTCACGTATCCCGAGCGCGCCGCGACACCGCTGCCGCCGCTGGATCTCTCGGCGCTCACGCTCGAGTTCTCGCGGCCGGACACCGAGACGTTCCCGATGCTCTCGCTCGCCCGTGCCGCCGGCCGGGAAGGCGGCAGCGCGCCGTGCGTCTACAACGCCGCGAACGAGGTTGCCGTCGCCGCGTTCCTCGCCGGTCGCCTGCCCTTCCTCGGTATCCCTGAGGTCGTGGGGGAGACGCTTGCGGCAGCCCCGACCGATCCCGCCCGCGACCTGGACGATCTCGTCGAAGCGGACCGGGCCGCGCGGAGCCTCGCCGAGGGAGCGCTGGCGGCGGCGTGACCTGGCTCGTCGTCATCGGTGGGCTCGTGCTGCTCGTCTTCCTGCACGAGCTCGGGCATTTCTCGGTGGCGCTCGCGGTCGGGATGCGGCCGCGGAGCTTCTACGTCGGCTTCCCGCCGGCGCTCGTGAAGTTCCGGCGGAAGGGCATCGAATACGGAATCGGGATGATCCCGCTCGGCGGCCTCGTCCGGATCCCCGGCATGCACCGCCCGGCCGCCCGCGACCTGCATGCGTTCGTCGAGCCGGCCGTGCGCGAGCAGCCGAGCCTCGCTCCGGCCGTCGGCGCGGTGAGGCGCGCGCTGGGGGCGGAGGACTACGACGCGGCCCGGCGCGCCTATCCGGAGCTCGAGCGCGAGGTGCTCGCGGCGGACCTGTCGCCCGGCGCCAGGCGTTCGGCGGAGCGGGCATTGCGCGACGTCGAGGAAGGCACCGCTCCGGACGCGTACTGGCGCGCTGCGACCTGGAAGCGCGTCGCCGTCATCGCCGCGGGACCGGTCGCCAACGTCGTGATCGCCTTTGCGATCCTCTTCGCCGTCTTCGCCGTCGGCGGTGCGCCCGCAGGGAGTCCGACCGCCAAGGTGGCGCAGGTCAAAGGTGGGACTCCGGCGGCGGCCACCGGCCTCCAGGCGGGAGACCGCATCGTCGCCGTGAACGGCCGTCCGGCTCACACGTTCGCGGCGATCTCGCGCCTGATCAGGGGGAGCGCAGGAGATCCGGTCACGCTCACCGTGCTGCGCGGCGGGCACCGGGTCACGGTCGGGCCGGCCAGGACGATCTTCAGCGACGGCCGCTGGATCTTCGGCTTCTCGCCGGCGCCGAAGCTCGTCAGCTACCCGGTCGGCAAGGCTGCTCACACGGCGGCGTCGGATCTCTGGGGCGTCGTCAGAGGCACCGCGACGGGAATCGGCTCGCTCTTCTCCAGCCACGGGCGCAGCCAGCTTTCGGGCCCCGTGGGGATCAGCAGCGATCTGCATACCGAGCTGCAGATCGGCCTGACGTACTACCTCGAGATCCTCGCGCTGGTGAGCATGTCGCTGGCGCTGCTCAACCTCCTGCCGCTGCTGCCCCTCGACGGCGGCCACATCCTCTTCTCGCTCATCGAGGGAGTGCGCAGGCGCGCGCTCGCGCGTGAGGTCTACGAACGGGTGTCCGTGGTCGGGATCGCCTTCATCCTGCTCGTCTTCGTGATCGCGTTCTCCAACGACGTGTCGAGCCCGCCGCACTGAGCTCTTCAGCGTCCTCTGAGGGCGCGATTTCGCCGCAAGGCGCCTGGTTACACTGAATCGCAGATGGCGAGCAAGCGGCAGATCTCGGTCGGCGGCGTGAAGATCGGCGGCGGCGCTCCCGTCGTCGTGCAGTCGATGACGACGACGAAGACGCACGACGTCACCGCCACCACGGCACAGGTCGCGGCGCTCGCGAGCGCGGGCTGCGAGATCGTCCGCGTCGCCGTCCCGAAGACGGAGGACGCGGACGCGCTCTCGAAGATCGTCCGGCTCTCGCCGGTGCCGATCATCGCGGACATCCACTTCAACGCGAGCCTCGCCCTGAAGGCCATCGAGCAGGGTGTCGCGGCGGTGCGCATCAACCCCGGCAACATCGGCGGCTCGGACAAGGTCGCCGAGGTCGTCCGCGCGGCCAAGGCGAAGGGAATCCCGATGCGGATCGGCGCGAACTCCGGCTCGCTGCCGAAGCACCTCGAGGAGCTCGCGCAGAAGGATCAGGCCGAGGCGCTCGTCGAGGCGGCGCTCGAGGAGGTGCGCCTGCTCGAGAGCCTCGACTTCTACGACTTCAAGATCTCCGTCAAGTCGAGCCACGTGCCGACCATGATCCGCGCCTACCGGATGCTGTCGGAGAGGGTCGAGTACCCGCTCCACCTCGGCGTCACTGAGGCGGGGACGGTCTTCGCAGGGTCGATCAAGAGCGCCGTGGGAATCGGCACGCTCCTCGCGGAGGGCATCGGCGACACGATCCGGGTCTCGCTCTCGTCGGACCCCGTGGAGGAGCCGAAGACGGCGTACGAGATCCTCAAGTCGCTCGGCCTGCGCGAGCGCGGGCCCGTGATGATCGCGTGTCCGAGCTGCGGCCGCGACAACGTCGGTGTCCACACGCTCGCCGAGGAGGTCGAGCGGCGCCTGCAGGAGTATCCGCAGCATTTCGAGGTCGCCGTGCTCGGCTGCGCCGTCAACGGGCCGGGCGAATCGGGCGATGCGGACTTCGGCATCGCCGGCGGCCGCGACGTCGGCTTCATCTACGCGCACGGCCGCGTACTGAAGAAGGTCGGCTCCGACATCCTCATCGACGAGCTCTTCCACGAGATCGACAGGTGGATCGCCGACGGGATGAACCGGCCGAAGCGCCTCAAGATGGCGAAGCCCGCCGCGCTTGCGATGGCCGAAGCCTCGCTGATCCCGCTCGAATAGCCTAGGGCGACAACGCCGATGATCGCCCGAGCCTCACAGCTCTTCCTGCCGACCCTGCGCGAGCCGCCCGCCGACGCGGAAGCGGTCTCCCACAAGCTGCTCGTCCGCGGCGGCTTCATCCGCCAGATCGCCGCCGGAGTCTGGACGTTCCTGCCTCTCGGCTGGCGCGTGCATCGCAAGGTCGAGCGCATCGTCCGCGAGGAGATGGCCGCAATCGGTTGCCAGGAGATGCTGATGCCGCTCCTGACGCCGGTCGAGCTCTGGCAGCAGACGAAGCGCGACTTCATCGAGGAGCTCTTCCGGCTCAAGGACCGCAAGGGAGCCGACTACGTGCTGCCGCTCACGCAGGAGGAGACGGTGACCTTCCATGCACGAGAGCTGCAGAGCTACCGGCAATTGCCGCAGCTGCTCTACCACTTCGCGCTCAAGGAGCGAGACGAGCCGCGGCCCGGCAAGGGACTGATTCGGCTCCGCGAGTTCATCATGAAGGACGCCTACTCCTTCGACCGGGACGAGGCGGGACTCGACGTGAGCTTCCGCAAGCAGCGCGAGGCATACCACCGGATCTTCGAGCGGTGCGGCATCGACTTCCACGAGGTCGAGGCGGAGCCGGGGATGATGGGGGGCACCGAGTCGTTCGACTTCCTCGCGCCGTCGGGAGCGGGGGAGAACACGCTCGTCACGTGCGAGAACGGCGACTTCGCCGCGGACATAGAGGTTGCGACGACGACTCCCCGTCCGGCTGTCCTGCCCGAGCCGCTCGACGCGCCGGAGGAGGTCGAGACACCCGGCGTCACGACGATCGACGGGCTCGCCGAGCTCCTCGGCATCGACCCGAGCGCGACGTCGAAGGCGATGCCGCACGTGAAGCAGGACGGCACGGTCGTGCTCGCACTCGTCCGCGGCGACGACCGGTTGGAGGAGCCGAAGCTCTCGGCAGCCCTTGGCGAGCCGATCTGGCCCGCGACCGACGAGCAGATCCGCGCCGCCTTCGGCGCCTCCGGCGGCTCGCTGGGACCTGTCGGGTTCGACGGCGAGATCGTCGCGGACCTCGCGTTGCGGGAGGGACAGTTCGTCGCAGGCGCGAACCGCGACGGCTTCCACCTCCGCGGTGTCGAGGCGGGCCGCGACTACGAGGCGCGCTTTGCCGACCTGCGAACGTCGGTGGACACGGACACGTGTCCGAGCTGCGGCGGGGCGCTCCACTTCGAGACGGCCATCGAGGTCGGCCACATCTTCAAGCTCGGCACCCGCTACTCGGAGCCTCTCGACGCGCGTTTCCTCGACGAGGACGGGAGGGAGAAGCCTCTGGTCATGGGCTCCTACGGCATCGGCCTCGCCCGCACCATGGCGGCGGCGGTGGAGCAGGGCCACGACGAGCACGGAATCGTCTGGCCCAAGACGCTCGCGCCGTACGACGCGCACGTCGTGGCGCTCCCCGGCGCGGAGGAGATCGCGTCCCAGGCGGCGGAGGCGCTTTCGGCGGCGGGCCTCGACGTACTCCTCGACGATCGCGACCAGCGGGCGGGGGAGAAGTTCGCGGACGCGGACCTGATCGGCTGCCCGGTGCGGGTCACGGCCGGGCGCAAGAGCCTCGAGGACGGCAAGGTGGACGTACGCGACCGCGCAACAGGCGACGAGAAGCGCTTAGATGTTGCCGAGCTCGGCAAGGAGGCCTAGCGGTGGCAAAGCGGCGGCGGTTCAGCGAGGAGGGGTTCGGCGAGACCGTGCAGCGCCTGATGGACGAGCAGGGCGTGACGTACCGGCAGCTCGCCACGCGAACGGGCCTCTCGGCCGGCTACCTCAACCATCTCGTCCACGGCAACCGACCCGTCCCGTCGAACGACGTCGTAGCGACGCTCGCGGGCGCACTCGAGGTCGAGCCGGAGCATTTCCGCGAGTTCCGCATCCGGCTGATCACCGAGCGGCTCGAAGCGATGCCCGCGCTCATCGACCGGCTCTACCGGCAGCTGAGCCGCCAGCGATAGCTCGCGAAGCTTGCGCTTCACTCGCTGGGAGACGGAACTGCGCGGGCCGGAAAGCGGGGTTTCCGGCCCGTTTCGTGCTGTCTCGCTTTGAGGCCTAGTGACGTGAGGGTTGTGTCGTGCGCTCGCGCGCGGCAGAGGCCGGCGCGAGCGCAGTCCGGCCTGCGGCTAAGTCCCCGCTGCGCAGGTGTCTTAGCCTCCGGCCTTGGGCCGCGGTTTGATTCAAGCTGCGGAGCTGTGAGCTTT
>DATFCX010000078.1:0-16764 GCA_035252585.1 Gaiellaceae bacterium | reverse complement strand
GGGCCGCGAGGAGTGCGATCCCGATGAAGATCAGCAGCGTCCCGACGCCCATGAAGAGGAGAATCTGCTTCGTTCCGAGGCCGCCGCCGAACAGGCCGTAGACGAGTGCACCGAAGCCGGCCGCCGTCAGGAGCGCCGAGCCGACCGGCCGGTACCTCGCGAACCGGCCCGGGGGCAGGTCCGCCCCTTCGCGCACGGCGGCGATCGGCGGCACGCGCGTCGCGCGGATCGCGGGGCGGAGGCTCGCCAGGACCGTGACGACGATCCCGACGACGAGCGCGACGATCACCGTGCGCTGGTGCAGGACGAGGCCGTTGTTCGGGAGCGTGAAGCCGACGGCGTCGAAGAGCTTGAAGAGACCGACGCCAAGCCCGAGGCCGACGCCGATCCCCACGACCGAGGCGAGGCTGCCGATCGCGATGCCCTCGACGACGATCTGGGTGCGCACCTGGCGCCGCGAAGCGCCGAGCGTCCGCAGCGTCGCAAGCTCTCGAGTCCGCTGCGCGATCGTGATCGACAGCGAGTTCGCGATCACGAACGAGCCTACGAACAGCGCGATCCCGCCGAACGCGAGCAGGAAGTCCTGGAGGAAGTTGAGGAAGCTCTCGGTGTCCTTCGCGTCCTCCTTGGCCTGTGCCTGCCCGGTCCGCACCTGCGTTCCGCGCGGCAGGACGTTGCGGATCTGGGCCGCGAGCTGCGCCGGCGTGACGCCCGGCTTGGCCTTGGCGCGGATCTGGTCGAGCTTCCCGACGCGCTCGAAGAGCCGCTGCGCCGTCGGCAGGTTGAACCCCGAGAGCGTGGCGCCGCCCAGGCTCGCAGCGCCGCCGAAGTGCACGAGGCCGGAGATCCTCATCCGGATCGTCGGCCCGTTCGCCTGGACGCCGATCGTCTGACCGACCTGCAGATCCTTCTTGTGCGCGGTCGCCTGGTCGATCACGACCTCGTTCCGGCCCGGCCACCTTCCGTCTACGAGCGTGAGCGTGTTGAGCTGGGGACGGGTCGGATCGACGCTGAAGCCGAGGTTCGGTGCGCCGCCGAAGTGCACGACCTTGCCGTCGAGGACGAGATGCGCGTTGCCGCCGACGCCGCCGACCGCGTCCGCGACGTCCGGCAGGCCGCGAATCACCGGGAGCAGCGACTGGTCGAAGGGCGGCGCCGTCGTGGTGCCGCTGCTGCTGAGGTCGAAGGCCGACTTGCCGGTCACCGTCGCGTCGGTGCCCCGGTAGACCGACGTGAAGATCCCGCCGAACGCTCCCTTGATCGAGTCGGTGAGGACGTACGTGCCGGTGATCAGCGCGACGCCGAGGACGATCGCGATCGCGGTGAGCGCCGTCCGCAGCTTCCGCCGCAGCATCCCTCTCAGCGCGACGCGGATCATGCGCTGAGGGAGTTCATCACCTCGAGCACCGCAGCGGGCTCGGTGTGGCTGCCGAGCTCGCGCACGATCTGGCCGTCGGCGATGAAGAGGATCCGGTCGGCGATCGCAGCCGCCCGGGCCTCGTGGGTGACCATCACGGTCGTCTGGCCGTACGCGTCGGTCGACGCACGCATGACCTCGAGGATCTCGCCGCCGGTCTTCGAGTCGAGGTTCCCCGTCGGCTCGTCGGCGAAGAGGATCGTCGGCCGCGTGACGAGCGAGCGTGCGATCGCGACGCGCTGCTGCTGGCCGCCGGAGAGCTCGGACGGCCGGTGACTGCGCCGGTCGGCGAGTCCCATCTGCTCGAGGAGCCCGTCGAGCCAGGCGCGGTCGGGCTTCTCGCCGGCGATCGACAGCGGCAGGACGACGTTCTCCTCCGCGTCGAGCATGGGGAGGAGGTTGAAGAACTGGAAGACGAAGCCGATGTGCTCGCGCCGCAGGCGCGTCAGGTGCGAGTCGTCGAGCTCCGTGATCTCGGTGCCGGCGATCTTCACCGTCCCGGAGGTCGGCTTGTCGAGGCCGGCGAGGATGTGCATGAGGGTCGACTTGCCGGAGCCGGACGGGCCCATCACGGCCACCAGCTCACCGGTGCGAACCTCGAGGTCGACACCGCGGAGAGCGTCGACAGCGGTCTCGCCTTCGCCGTAGCGGCGCCACACGTCGCGTGCGTCGACAGCGGCGTTCGCGGGCACGGCTACGCCGTCCTTCGACTCCTCCCTCACGGCCATGGCGACCACGGTAGTCGAAGTCGGCGCGCGTCGGAAGGGCACCGGTCGAACCCCGGTACGACGTCTAACCGAACCTTTACCGGCCGCCTCCGACGAGGAAGCCGACCACCGCCGCGGCGTATGCGGCGACGAGGAACATGCCCTCTTTCCGCCGCGACCGCCCGTCCCAGACCGTCGCCGCGACGACGACCGTGGCGCCCGCCATCGCGACGAGCTCGGACCACCGGAAGGCGAGCGCGAGCCGATGCGCGAAGAGCAGCGACAGGATCACCACGACCGGGACGACGAGCAAGGCCACCTGCGCGCTCGAAGAGATCGCGATCTCGGTCGCGAGCCGCATCTTCCCGGCATGCGCGATGAGGATGGCGCCCCCGTGCTCCGCGGCATTGCCGACGATCGCCACGATCACGACGGCGATGAAGAACTCGCTCAGCCCGACCTCCTCCGCGAAGGTGTGCAGCGAGTGGACGAGGATCTCGCTCACCCACGCCGTCGCGCCCGTCGCCGCGGCGAGCACGGCGAGCGCCGCCGTCAGCGACCACGTCCCCTCGCTCGGCTCCTCGTGCTCGCGCGCATCCTCCCGGTGCCGGCGCAGGTTGCGCCCCACGACGGCGAGGTAGAGGAGCAGGAGCAGGATCGCCACCGGCACAGAGGCGACGACCACGGCGTGCCGCTCGGGCAGCCCCGTGTAACCGATCGCGGCCGGGACGGCGAAGGCGACGACCGCGGCGCCGACGAGCCCGATCTGGGCCAGCAGCGACCGGCGGTCGATGCGCGCTCCGTCCGGCCCCGCGATCTGCGTGACGCCGTAGACGAGGAGGAGGTTCGAGATCACGCTCCCAGAGAGCGAGCCGCGCACGACGACGGGCAGGTTGGCGCCGACGGCGAAGAGCGCGACCATGAGCTCGGGTGCGTTTCCGAAGCTCGCGTTGAGGAAGCCGCCGATGCCGGGGCCGGTGTGCTCGGCGGCGTGCTCGGTCGCCTCGCCGATCAGCCATGCGAGCGGGATCAGCGCGACGGCGGCGAGGACGAAGAGCGCGACGTCTCCCGCGTCGGTGAGCTTGTCCACCGCGATGGTGAGCGGCGCGAGAAGGAGCGACGCCCAGAGAACCCTTCTGACCACCGAATTACCCTAGTTGGCCGTGCTCGAGGCGGTCCTCTTCGATTGGAACAACACGCTCGTCCGGCTCGAGTGGGACGACGGGCTCGTCGCCGCCGGTCATCGCGCGGCGCTCGGCCGCGACGATCCGGCCTTCACCGCCCGGTGGCGCCGGCTCGTGCTGAGCGGCGAGCACGGCTACCGGCCGTACGCGGAGCTTCTCGCAGAGCTGGGCGTCGACGAGCCGGACCGGTTCATCGACCGCGAGCACGAAGTGTGGCGTCCCTGGTACACGACCCTCCCTTCGGGCCGTGCGCTGCTCGAGTCGCTGCGAGCTAGCGGGCTCACGACGGGCCTCGTCGCGAACTCGTGGCCGGACCCCGGACGGATCCTGCGCGGCGACGCGGAGGCGCTCGGGTTCGCCCCGTTGCTCGACACGATGGTGTTCAGTGCCGACGTCGCCGCTCGTAAGCCTGCCCCGGCGATCTTCCTCCGGGCGTGCGAAGCGCTGGGAGTCGCCCCCGAGGCGACGCTCCATGTCGGCGACGACCTCGTGGCGGATGTGCAAGGCGCAGCCGGGGTGGGCATGACCACGGTCCAGGCGCTGTGGTTCAGGTCAGACGACAGAGAGGGGATCGTGCCGGACTTCACGGCCTCTGTCCCGGCAGACGTCCTGGAGATCGCCCGGCGCCTAGCCTGAGACCCGGCTCCTGTCAAGTCTTGCGCAGCCCTGCGTCCAGACGAACAATGCGGTCATGACCCCCGAGCACGCGGCCACGACGCTCCCGCTCCACCCGCAGGACGAGGCGGAGTGCAGGCGCTGTGCGGTCCACTGCGAGAAGGTCGTCCACCCGGCGTCGTGTCTCGAGCGGTCGTGTCCCTTCGTCTACGCATACGAGGAGCACGGCCACACGTACATGGGTTGCCTGCAGAAGGTGTTCGAGGCGGAGATCGACGTCGAGATGCTGGCGGCAGCGGAGCGGACGCGCGAGGGGTTCGGCGCCGTGCGCGCGCTGCGCGGGCCGCTGCCGATGTGTGACGCGGCTGTGCAGTCGACGTTCTCGCAGCGCGAGAGCGAGCTCGGCTGCGTCAATCCGGAGTTCGGGGAGCTGCCGGAAGGCTCGCCGACGTTCCGGGTGTTCGCGCGGGTCGCACCCTCCTAGCCTGTTCCGGCTCGGCGAGCCGGCGCAGGACGCCGACGCCGACGGCCGGGCCGACCGCGGCGAGGAGGAACGCGAGGCGCCAGCTGTGCCCGGCGACGATCGCGACGAACGGCGGCGAGCCGGCGACGACGACGCCGAGCAGCGTCTGCTGGAAGCCGAGCGCCGCGCCCGTGCGGGCGGCGCCGGCCATCTCCGCCGCTGCGGCGTAGGCGAGCCCGTTCCACGCCATGCTCAGCACGCCCGCCACGAGGAAGAGCGGGACGACGAGCGCGAGCGGCGCGTCGGTGGCGGACGCGACGGCGGCGGTGAAGAGCGCGAGCGCGATCCCGATGGCCCGGAGAGGGCGGAGGCGGCTGCCGACCCGGTCGGAGATCGCCCCGGAGCCGATGCGCGCGGCGATGGCGAGCACCTCGATCGCCGCGAGCACGACCGCGGCCGCGTGGGCCGAGACGTGGCGGTGCTCGTAGAGGAAGAGCACGACGAAGCCGGTGATCCCGATCTGGGCCGTCAGGAAGAGGCCGGTGCCCGTCCCGAGCAGCCACATGCGCGGGTCACGGACCGGGCGGGAGACTACGCCCAGAGCGGGCTCGCGCGAGGCTCCCGTGCGAATGAAGGTGGCGGCGACGAACGCGCCGCAGGCGCAGGCTCCGGCGAGGAAGAGGAAGGCCGCGCGGGTGCCGCCTGCCGATGCGAGCACGGGCAGGACCAGCGCGCCGAGAGCCCCGCCGATCGGGATCGCCGTCTGCCGGATCCCGAGCGCCGTGCCCAGCTCGGAGGAGGGAAACCACGCCATGATCGCGCGTCCGCTCGCCGCGTTCACGCTCGCTCCCAGCGCTCCGACGGCGACGAGAACGCCGGTGACCGTTGCGAAGCCGTCCGTAGTCGAGGCGACCAGGAGCATGGCGGCCGCCCCGGTGAGCCCGGCCGCGATCACCCATCGCTCGTCGACCCGGTCGGCCACGAGACCCCAGGGCAGAAGCGTGAACAGCATCCCAATGCCGATCCCCGCGAGGACGACGCCGGTCTCTCCGAGCGTCAGGCCGTAGTGCGACTTGAGGGCCGGGCCGAGTGCGGGCAGTCCCACCGAGGAGGCGGAGAAGCCCGCCTGCGCGAACGTCCCGGCGGCGAGCACGACCCAGCGGTAGCGGGCGCGCGACATGGCTCGAACGTACATGCCACGGTGCCAATGCCACGGTGCCAGGCACCGGGACGCGTCTCTCGAGGACATGGCTTGAGCTCGAGCCCTCGAAGCGAAACCGATGCGTCAGCAGGACTCTCCGTATCGGACCTGTCTCCGTGCCTGGCACCAGGCCATGGCTCGGAAGGTCACCTCAGCCAGCGCGCGCGGAGCTCCTTCGTCTTGCGGATCTCGCCCGCGTCGGGACCGCGATTTTCCGGGCCGGCGGTTTCGAGCACTGCCGGGAGGCCTTGCAGCCGCGCGTTAGACAGAAACACGCCGAGCTTCTCCCCGAGCTCTCCGTCGAGGATGTTGGCGTGCCGGTCGCGGTTCGAGCCGAGCGGCGCTGCCGCGTCGTTCACGTGCAGCGCACGCAGCCGGTCGAGCCCGATCGCCGAGTCGAGCTCGTCGAGGCACGCATCGAGCGCAGCGGGATCGGTCACGTCGATTCCGGACACCCACAGGTGGCAGGAGTCGAGGCAGATGCCCAGCCGCGGATGCCGGTCCAGCCGCTCCCAGAGCGTCGCCAGCTCGTCGATCGAGCGGCCGATCGTCCCACCGGCGCCTGCCGAGTTCTCCATCAGCAGCCACGTCTCTTCGGAACAGAGCCCGAGCACCACCTCCATCGCGGGCAGCACGCGCTCGAGCCCGGCCTCGAAGCCGCTGCCGAGGTGCGACCCGACATGGAAGACGACGCCGTCGGCGCCGATCCCGCACGCCACCTGCATCGTGTTTCCCATCGCAGCGACCGACTTCTCGTAGACACCGTCGTCGGGAGCGGCGAGGTTGCACAGGTAGAGCGCGTGACAGAGGACGCCGCCGATGCCCGCTTCCGCCCGCTTCTCGCGGAACCGCTCGAAGCTCGCCGGGTCGTGGTTCGTCGGCCGCCATGTGCGCGGGCTCTGGGTGAAAACCTGCACAGAGCCGGCGCCCATCTCGACGGCGCGGTCGATCGCCTTGTCGATCCCGCCCGAGGAGGAGATGTGCGCGCCGATCTGCACCGCTGCCTACGCTATCCGCATGGCAGTCCGCGTCCGCATGGCTCCCAGCCCGACAGGGCTGCTGCACATCGGCAACGTTCGCACGGCGCTCTTCAACTGGCTCTACGCGCGGCACGAGGGCGGGGAGTTCCGGCTGCGGATCGAGAACACCGACACCTCGCGCGAGGTCGCGGAAGCGGTCGACCAGATCCAGGACTCCCTGCGCTGGCTCGGCCTCGACTGGGACGGTCCGCATACCTTCCAGCTCGATCGGATGGACGATTGCCGCCGCGTCGCCGACGAGCTCCTCTCCGCGGGCAAGGCGTACGAGGACGAAGGTGCGATCCGCTTTCGGATGCCGGACGAGGGCGCGACCGCGTGGGACGACGTCGTGCGCGGCCGGATCGAGTACCCGAACGAGAAGCTCCACGACGTCGTGCTCGCCCGCTCCGACGGCCGCCCGACCTACAACTTCGCCTCTCCGCTCGAGGACGTCTGGGACGGGATCACGCACGTCATCCGCGGCGACGACCACATCCCGAACACGCCCGGACAGATCAACATCATCCGCGCGATCGGTGGTGACGTTCCCGTCTACGGGCACGTGCCGATGATCAACGGCGCCGACGGCAAGCCGCTCTCCAAGCGGCACGGGTCGGTGAGCGTGCAGGACTTCCGCGCCGACGGCTACCTCCCCGAGGCGCTGCTGAACTTCCTGGCGCTGCTCGGCTGGGCGCCCGACGGCGAGACGACGATCATGTCCCGCGAGGAGCTCGTCGACCGCTTCTCCCTGGATCGCGTCAGCTCGAGCCCGGCGCAGTTCGACTACCAGAAGCTCGACTGGATGAACGGCGTCCATCTGCGCGAGCTCTCGCCGGAGGAGTTCGCGCACCGCCTCGTCCTCTGGCTCGGCGAGAACGGCTACGACTGGCCGGCCGAGCTCGTCGCGCGCACGGCGCCGCTCGTCCAGGAGAAGATCTCGAGGCTCGCCGAATTCCCCGGCTTTGCAGGTTTTTTCTTCGGAGACGTGGAACCGGGCGCCGCCGACCTCGACGGCGGCGGGCCGATGCTCGCGGCGGCGGACGAGGCGCTCGCGTCCCTGGAGCCGTTCGATGCGGCCGCGATCGAGGCCGCGCTGCGCGACGCTGCGGACCGGCTCGGTCTGAAGCCGCGCCAGGCGTTCCAGCCCATCCGCGTCGCGGTCACGGGATCGAAGGTCTCCCCCGGCCTGTTCGAGAGCATCGAGCTGCTCGGTCGCGAGACGACGCTCAGCCGCCTGCGGGCGGCCGCGGACGCTGCAGCGTGACCGTTCCGGGCGGCAGCTCCTTCGGCGGCGCGAGCGGATCGAGCGCACGCTGGAACGCGAGCCACGCCCGGCGCCTGAAGCGCCCGCTGGGCTGAGGTAGGCCGACCGGAACGGCGCTCTGGACGCCGCGCCCGCCGCGCCCGGGCTGCGGGAAGTCCTTTGCCACTTCAAAGTCGTAAACGACCGCCTGCGGACCGTGGTTACGGAGCCGAGCGGCGCTCGTCTAGACTCGCGGCGATGGACGACTCCGGGGGGCATGCGGCGCCTGCTCGGATCCTCGTCGTCGACGACGATCCGTCGATCCGGCTGCTGTGCAGGGTGAATTTCGAGCTCGAGGGCCACGAGGTGCTCGAGGCGAGCTCGCTCGCGACGGCGCGCGCGAGGCTCGAGGAGGAAGCCATCGACGTCGTGGTGCTCGACGTCCATCTGCGCAGCGAGCGGAGCGACGCGCTCGTCGCCGAGTGCCACGCGCGGCGGCCGCCGATCCCGGTCGTGCTCGTCACCGGCTCCGTCGAGATCACCGACCCCGGGCTCGTGGAGGCCGACGCGATCCTGCCGAAGCCGTTCGAGCTCGCGATCCTCCTCTCGACGGTCCGCGACCTCGCGCGGGTGGAGGCCCGCGGATGAGCACGACTGCCGTTCGCACCCCGCAGGAGTACGAGGATGCGTACGAGGCGTACTACGCCGAGGCGGCCGAGGAGGTGCGCGCGGTGCGCGTGGGGGAGAAGGAGACCTCCGAGCAGGCTGCGATCGTCGCGCGCCACGCCGATCTCTTCACCCGCGAACAGCTCGAGGCGTTGCGTGTCGCCGAGGGGGACTCGTCCGAGGCGGACGAGCGTGAGCGGCTCCATCGCCTCCGCAGGGCGTGCGAGGCGGGCATCGTCGACGCGGAGCTCGCGGCGCGGGAGGACGAGCTCGCGAACGCGCTCCTCGCGGCGCGGCTGACGTTCGACGGCGAGGAGATGCCGCTGCGGGCCGCGCAGGCGCAACTGGCCGTCATCCCCGACTACGCGAAGCGCGACGAGCTCGGCGAGCTCGTGCGGGCGCTCGACTCGGGCTTCAACGACCGGCGCCGGGATCTGCTCGTCGCCCGGGACCGCCTCGAAGGCGGTCTCGCCGGCGAGCGCGACGCGGTCGCCCGCAACGGGGCGGAGAAGCAGATCTCCCTGCGCGAGCTCGAGCGCGTGCTCCGGCAGGCGTCCGAGGACGTCTCCGCGGAGTACGAGCGGCTGCGCGAGCGCTGGTTCGAGCGGCTGCTCGGCCCCGAGCGCGCACAGCTGCCCGCCAACGCCCACGTGCAGTGGCTGCGCCGGCTCTCGCCGCTCGAGGGGACGTACCTGAAGGAGCGCTCGGTCGAGGTCTGCGTCGAGACGATCAGGCAGCTCGGCTTCGAGCTCGAGGCGATCCCGAACATCCGTCTCGACCTCGAGGACCGGCCGCAGAAGAATCCGCGGGCCTGCGTGATCGCTGCCGACCCGCCCGAGGTCGTCCACCTGATCACGCGGGCGCAGGGGGGCCTCTCCGACTACCAGGCGTTCCTCCACGAGGCCGGGCACGCCCTCCACTACGCGGGCTGCGACCCCCGGCTGCCGTGGACGTTTCGCGCGCTGTCGCGGGACCACGCGCTGACGGAGGTCTACTCGTTCATCGTCGAGGCCGTCTCGCGGCAGCCGGCGTGGCACGCACTGCATTTCGCCCTCTCGGACACGGAGGCGGAGGAGAACGCCGAGGCGACGCGCTTCCTCGAGGCTCTCCTCTTCCGCCGCTATGCCGCGAAGCTTCGCTTCGAGCTCGGCTTCTGGGACGCGTTCCCGGCCGAGGAAGGAGGCTCGCCCCGCGACTACGAGCCGCTGCTCACGGCCGCGACCGGGCTTCGCTACGACGAGCGCGGCTACATGTCCGACATGGACGCCGGCTTCTACTCCGCCGACTACCTGCGGGCCTGGATCCGCTCGGCGCAGCTCAGCGATTACCTGCGGCGTGAGGGGGGCGAGGACTGGTGGCGGAGCGAGCGGACGGGCGAGATCCTGCGTGGGCTGTTCGCCGAAGGCACCCGGCCGACGAGCGAGGACATCGCGCGGCGGCTCGGCTACGACCCGTTCGACACTGCGCCGCTCGTGGCCGAGCTGACCGCCGCGTAGCGCCTACGAGGCGCCCCGGATCACGCCCGAGACGAGCGGCAGGAGCTGCTGCTGGTTCCGCGGCCGCTGCGCGTCGAGGCGGACGAGCTCGTCCAGCTCCATCGCCACGAGCAGCACGATCGACGCGATGTAGAAGTACGTCGCGAGGAAGATGAAGACCTCGAGGCTGCCGACCGGGGTGCGGAAGTTCGCGACCGACCGGACGTACGCCGCGAAGATCGCCGTCTCTCCCATCCAGCCGACAACGACGAGCACCGAGCCGAGGCTCGCCCACCTCGCGCGGCGGTGCTTCGCCGGCGCCCAGCGGACGATCAGCTCGAATGCGAAGGCGATCAGGGCGACCGCCGCGGGCCAGCGGAGGATCAGGATCGGGATGCTCAAGCTGCCCGAGACGTGTCCTGCCCAGATGATGGCGATGGCCCCGAGCGTGGCGGCGAGGAAGAGGATCGCCAGCCCGAAGGAGATGGGGAACCGGATCCAGAACGGCCGCGGCTCCGGTGTCTCGTAGATCTCGTCGAGCGCGCCGATGGCCGCGCGGATGATCCCCGACACCTCCCACACGGCCAGGGCCGAGGCGAGTGCGAGCAGCCCGGCCGTGGGGGAGGAGAAGACGTTGGTCACCGTCTGGTTGATCCCCGAGAAGACGTCCGGGAGGACCTTCGGCTTGATCGCCGGCCCGATCGTCTGCTTCCAGAGCTGCTGCTGCTGGGCCGCGCCGAGGATGCCGAGCGCGAACAGCGAGCAGGCGACGGCCGCGATGAACGTGCGCAGGGCGATCGCGCTCGCGTAGGTCAGGAGGTTGTGGCGGTCGAAGAGATCGACCCACAGCTCCACGATCTTCTTGAAGTTGCGCCAGCGGGCCTCCACGGCCCGTGCTCCGTTCCCGAGGCTGACAACTCGAAAACGGCGCCGAGCGGTGACGAAAGCCGGCGGCGGTGCCGTATATAGGGCTGATGAAACCGGTAGCGCTGGTGCTCGGGACGGCCGCCGTCGCGGTAGTCCTCGCAGGGTGTGGCTCGGGAGCGAAGTCTTCGACGCGTGCCGCCGGGCCGCCCGCGACCATCGCCGGCGTCGCCGTCGATGTGAGCGGCAGTCCGCCGGGGCCGAGCACTCCGGCCGCCTGCGTGCGGCGCTGGAACGGCGCCGGGAACGCGAGCGGACGCGCGAGCGCCGCGCGGCGCGCTCCGAAGGCGAATGAGGCGCTGGTACGCGCTGCCGATGCGAGCGGGTACTTCAGCGAGGAGGCCGGACGCTGCCTGATCTACCTCGTCACACCGCCGAAGAGTGCCGTCGTCTTCGTGGAGACCGCACGCGGCACGTTCCGCTTCACCGCCGACGCGAGCGGCCGCTTTCGGGCGAACGCGGACGTCGATCCGGGCGTCCGCCTGCGGCTCCGCTGACGCGGCGAGCTAATGCAGCAGCGCGTTGCCGAGGCCGCTCTCTGCGAGTTGCGTGCCGTCGAAGACTTCGCTGCTCGGCGGCGCCGCGATCGTGACGTGCGCGCCGTAGTGGGAGATGTTCATGGCCAGGCGCATCCGGAGCTGCCTGCCGGCCAGCTCGAAGGTGTAGGAGGTTCCGACCCGGCGCACGAGGCCGTCCTTGCCGATCCAGACGTCTTCGGGAAGCTTCGGCATCTGCGCCTCGACGCTGCCGAGCAGCGGGCTCGTGAGTCCCTTCGAGTCGAGCGCCTTGGCGACGTCGATCGTGACGCGGTAGTGCGTCGTCGCCGTGCCGCCGATCGTCGCCGGGCCGAGCTTGCGGATCTTGGCGCCTTCGCTCCTGAGCATCCCGAGCAGGTCGCTCGGCTGCAGCTGGCTTCCGGACAGGAGCCTCCCCACGTCGAGGCCCGCCGACTTGCCGAGCTTCGAGACGTCGAGCTTGACCCACTGCTTGCCGCCCGGCATCTGCGACGCGAGCGCGCCGAGCTGCATGTAGACGACGTAGTCGCCGTGCTCCTCGAGCGAGATCTCCCTGATCTTGGCGTGCCCGAGCCGGGACATCGTCGCGGAGGACGCGGCGCCGGAGGGGAGGCCCATCTCGCGGACGAGCGAGCCCAGGTTGAAGGCCAGCTCGCTGCTCGTGCCGTCGACCGCGCCGGAGGCGCGCAGGCGGAACGTCTTGCCCCGCAACTGCGGGCTGCTGAGCGCGAACGCGAAGGCGATCCGCGCCGCGCCCGCGTGCTGAGACTTCGTCGCGGCCGCCGCGACCGGGTCGAGCGAGAGCGCATTCCCGGTACCGCTGCCGCCGCCGCAGCCTGCCGTGACGGCCGCCGCCGCGGCGATCGCCGACGCGGCTGCGATGGCTGCACTACGACCCCGGAGCATGGTCGCAGTGTAGTCCCGACCCCGGCCCCGCAAGGGTGATTTCTTCGTAAGAAGGGTGGGGGCGGCCGCTATGGCCGTGGCAGCCGCCCCCTGCGAGGAGCGGGACGGCCGTTGTGAGGACGGTGGCCGCCCCTATCGGAGAGCACGGCCGGCGTAAGGTGGCCGGCTCTGTCGGTGCTCCCTCTACTACTCGCGGACGTCGCGATCGGATCTTCAGGACTCGTGCAGGACACGTCTTCGTAAAAGGTTCGCCAATTCGGCACACGATCCAACGAACCAGAAGGGTGGGCCGCACGTCTAAGTGTCGAGGGAGGCGGGCCCCGGAGAAGGGGGCCGCGACCGAGGCCCGCCCCCCGCGAGGTTACGCTCGCGCTGCCGATTGCGAAAGGGGTGCGCGCTAGTTCCGCGCCTCGAGGCGGTCGAGCCGCTCGTTCAGCCGGCGAAGCTCGGCGAGGATCTGCTCCTGCATGTCGGTCGACTCCCGGTGCTTGTCGTCGGCGTCCTGGTTCACGAAGTGGCCGGCGATCGCGGCGGTTGCGAGGCCCAGGAAGCCGATGCCCACGACCATCAGGAACGAGGCGACCACCCGGCCGACCGGAGAGGTGGGGAAGGTGTCGCCGTAGCCGACCGTGGTGACGGTGACCATCGCGAACCAGAGGCCCCGCCACGGATTCGGAAAGCGGCCGGGGTCGGTCTCGTGCACCGCGATTCCCGTGACCGTGACGAGGAGCAACGTGAGCGCTGCGACGTACGGCAGGTTGCGACGGCGCGTGAGCAGGCGCTCTGCGCGGAAGACCCGGCCCGCGATCGCCCAGAGCCGAGCCAGGCGCCAGCCCCGGAGCCAGCCCGTGCCGAGCGCCGAGAAGAGCGCCGCCCAGGGCGGAAAGATCACGACGAAGACGAGCACGTCGTGCCAGTGCGAGCGGAGCGCGGCGCGACGGTCGGGCGCGTGACGCAGCGTCAGCGCGAGCTCGAGCGCGAACGCGAGCCAGACGATGGCGTTGAGGGAGTCGGCGACGTAGCCCCAGGGGGAGTGCAGCCCCGAGTCCTGGATCAGCACCGCCGGAAGCATCAGCACCGCGAACACGAGGACGACCGCCTCGAACGAGTGGCGGACCTTCCCGCTCTCCTCCTGGTACCAGTGCTCGGCGGCCCAGAAGGGCGCCCTCATCGGCGGTGCGAGAGGGAGGGGAGCTCCGGCACGCGCAGCAGCAGGTTGCCGCGCTCGCGGTTCACGTACCAGAGGAGGACCGCCGCGAAGGCGGCGAGGTCGAGCCCGATCCCGAGCACCCAGAACGTCCAGGTCGGCACGATGTACGTCCCCACGAGCACGTTGAAGTTCTGGCCGAAGAACCCGGTGAGGAACGAGAGCGGCAGGAAGAACGTCGCGACCCAGCCGAGCTGCTTCATGGTCAGGTTCATCTTGTTGCCGACGGTCGACTGGTACAGGTCGGTGACGCCCGAAGCGAGATCGCGGTAGTCGTCGAGCTGCTCCGCGACGCGGATCAGATGGTCGTAGATGTCGCGGTAGTAGCGCTCGTACTCCTCGGTCATCCCGGGCAGCTCGTAGCGGCCGGAGAGGAGCGCAGCGAACATGTCGCGCTGCGGATGGACGATCTTGCGCAGCTGCACGAGCTGTCGCTTCATCGTGATCGCCTGCTGCAGCGCGGCCGGCTGCGGGTCGGTGAGGATCCTGTCCTCGAGCTCGTCGATCTCGTCGTCGAGATCGGACAGCTTCGGCAGGAAGCTGTCGACGAGCTCGTCGACGACGAGGTAGAGGATCCCGAGCCCCTCCTCGTAGTGCTGCAGGTGCCGGTGCGTCCGGTTCCGGAGCTCCGCGAAGACCGGGCATTCGCCCTTGTGCACGGTGATCAGCCAGTGCGGCGAGTAGAAGCAGTGCACCTCGATCGGCGCGAGCCCGGTGCGGCGGGCCGGGTCGTCGGTCGCGCCGAAGACGACGAGGAGCGTGAAGTCGTCGTAGTCCTCGATCTTGGGCCGCTGCCCGAACTTGCGCGAGTCCTCGAGCGCGAGCGGGTGCAGGTCGAACGCATCGCGGAGCAGCTCGAAGTCGGCCTCGGTCGGATTGTCGATGTCGAGCCAGAGAAAGACTCCGTCCCGCAGCCGCGACTCGATCCCTTTCGGGTCGACATTCGGCTCGACGGTTCCCCTGGCGTCGATCAGGTGGCTGGCCAAGGCTCCGGCGAGCCTACTGGCCTGGTCGGACGAGCTAGGACGCGGCCTGATCGAGCGCCGGCTGAGGACGTTCCAGCACCGGCGCCGGTTGAGGCTTCGCCTGCGGGCGTCCCTCGGCAGTGGCCGGACGAGTTCGGCGCCTGAACGGTTGCTCGATCCAGCGCGTCGAGAGCCACCCGAGGCCGAGCGCCGCGACCAGCGGGACGATGCCGCGAGGCGCGACGATCGCCACGGTCGCCATCCACACGTAGACGCCGTAGCTGATCGTGCCGACCCGGACCAGGGGCCCGAACGCCAGAATCCGCGAATCCGTGAGAGCGGCGGCGATGAGGGCGACACCGGCGAGCTCGGCCAGGGGGAACCCGGCCGCATCCGCGAACGTCCCTCCGTGCACGAGTGCCGCGAGGGCCGCGATCGCTGCGAGCGCAATCGGCGCGGCCAGGGGGATCCGCGGGATGTGCGCGCCGGAGGCTCTGGCCGCTGCGAGGGCAGACCCGATCAGGAGGCCCGTGCTGCGCGTGTCGGGGCCGAAGTAGACGCGGCCGGTCGGGCCGTCATGGACGGTGATACCCGCCCTCCAGGCCGTCACGACGACCGCGAGGGCGACGAGGAGAAGGGCCAGGCGGGCCGGCCGGAACCGTGCGGCCAGAAGGATGAAGAGGGTCGGCCAGACGAGGTAGAACTGCTCCTAACTGCTCCTCCTCGGCGAGCGACCACATCGGCGTGAGGTTCAGCGGCAGTGCGTGGCCTAGCATCCGGAACACGTTGGCCGAGTAGAAAAGGCAGACGGCGACGCCTTCCGCGAGCCTTCGGCCAGATCCGTGCTCGCCGGTTGCGAAGGCCAGCGCGGCGAGCAGGCACGTGAAAGCAAGGACGGCGCCCAGCGCCGGGAGCAGCCGCCGCGCGCGCCGCAGGTAGAAGGCGCGGAGGGAGACCCGGCCCGTGGCGGCGCGCTCCTCGAGGAGCAGGGTGGTGATCAGGAAGCCCGAGAGGACGAAGAACAGGTCGACCCCGTAGAAGCCGCCGGGCAGGCCGAGGAAGTGGTAGGCGACGACGAGGAGGATGGCGAGGCCACGGATCCCGTCGAGCGCGGGGACGTAGCCGAGGCGCCGGTCGCCGGTCACCGGCCGATGGTGCCGTGTCCGATCCTGAAAATCGCCGGACGAAGGTCCAGCTGGGGCCCGCACCACTCACGCGGGCAGGCGAGGCCCAGGTTGATGACGAAGGGCCTCGCTCGTACGGCGCAGCGTCTCGCCTCGTCTTACCCGGTCGCCATGAACTCGGCGCGACGCAGCCAGCCAGGCGGCCGGCGCGGCTCCTCGCCGAGAGCCATGAGAGCCCGCACCCATTCCCGCTCGACCGCGATCCGGTCGGCGAGAACGGTCATGCTCCCGTCCGGGTCTGGCTCGTCGCGCAGCGTGTCGAGAACCTCGCTCATGGTGCTGATGGTGCGGGTGTAGGTCTCCAGCGCTTCGAGTTGCGCCATGGGGAATCGACCTCCCACGCTTGTTAGGAAACGGTTAGGGATGCGCCTCGCCGCGGAGCAGAACATGCAAACCGCCTCCATGAGCGATTCGCGCGCTCTTTGCAAGAAAAGTCCGCGCCCCCGGCGGGGGGGCCACGGAACCTCTCCGGAAGGCTCGCGCCGACACGCCGACGGGATGGGGCGCTGCGGCCGGACCGGCCGAACATGCGGTGAAGGCCTCCAGGCTCGTATGAAGGGGGACGCCCTGGAGCGGAGGCCGGGGGCGAGAGGGCTTGCCAGCGTCAAGCGGGCGCGGCTCTCTTGCCTCTCGGCTTCGTGGTCGCTTCGGAGCGGATACAGAAAAGCCCCCGCTGAGCAGGGGCTTCCTTGAGGAGGCGCATACGGGATTCGAACCCGTGCCGCCGCCGTGAGAGGGCGGTGTCCTAGGCCACTAGACGAATGCGCCCGGCGGAGGCTTAGTGTAGCGGGGCTCCGGGCACGCCAAGTCCATGTTGAAGAGGCTCTTCGGCAGGCGCGACGGCGAGCCCACGGCGGCCAAGCAGGAGGGCGACGCCCACGCGCTCGACCGTCCCGGTGACCCTCGCGGAGGCGTCCAGAGCGACGAGTACCGGCACGCGCAGCCCGACGACCTGGTCGAGGAAGGCGACGTCGCGATGGGAGGACCCGGCGGCGCGCCGCAGGAGGACGAGACCGTCGAGGAGCGGCGCGAGCGCGACCGCCCCGGCGACGCGGCCTAGCTGGAGACGTCCT
>DATFCX010000077.1:0-15100 GCA_035252585.1 Gaiellaceae bacterium | reverse complement strand
CGTCCCTCGCGGAGGCGGTCGCGGAGGCGGAGCTCGTCGTCGTCGCGGTTCCGGTCGGCGCGGCGCCGGCCGTCGTGCAGGAGGCGCTGGAGGCGGTCGGACCGGACGCGGTCGTGACCGACGTCGCCTCCACGAAGCGCTCGCTCGCCCCGGTCACGGATCCCCGCTTCGTTGCCGGCCATCCCGTCGCGGGCGGCGCGACCGGAGGTCCGGCACGCGCCGCGGCGGATCTCTTCGACGCGGCCACCTGGTTCCTGACGCCGAGCGACGCTTCCGCTCCCGAGAGCGTCCAGCTCGTGGAACGGTTCGTCGCGTCACTCGGCGCGCGGGCGGTGCGGACGAACGCCGAGGCCCACGACCGCCTGCTCGCGCTGACGAGCCATCTCCCCCACGCGCTGGCGAACCTGCTCATGCTGCGCGTCGCGGAGGCCGCGGCCGGCGACGACGCGCCGCTCGCCCACGCAGGCGCGTCGCTGCGGGAGATGACCCGCCTCGCGGGCGCGAACGCGGCCGTCTGGAGCGACATCTTCCTCGGCAACGCCGACGAGATCGCAGCGGCGCTCGACGGCTTCCGCGCCTCCCTCGACGAGCTCGAGCAGGCGCTCCGCGCGGGAGCCCGGGAACGGATCGAGTCCACGATCGCCGCCGCCGCCGCGGCGCGCGAGCGGCTGGAGTCGTTCGCCTACCGCACCGCGCCCGCGCAGCTGAACCGGATCCGCATCCGCGTCCCCGACCGCCCGGGAGTGCTCGCGCGGATCACGCAGATCCTCGGCGCGGCGCAGATCAACCTCGAGGACTTCGAGCTCCGCCACGTCTCGCCGGAATACGGCGGCGTGCTCGTGATCCTGGTCGCGGGCGCCGACAATGCCGCGCGCGCACGCGAGCTCCTCCGGCGCGAGGGTTACTCGGCCGCGTAGCTCGTGCGGCTCAGAGGCCGCAGCGATCGACGTTCGGGGCGCAGAAGGTGGCGTGCGTGATGGAGTCGATGATCACTCCGTGCCGGAGCCGTAGATCGCCGAGCATCCCCGCGCGAAGCTGCCGGCGCGAGAGGACGTGATGCGGGTTCCGTACCGACGTGACCCTGATGCGCGCGTCGGCGGTCGCCGGCGTCCCGGTCACGCCGACCACTTCGAACCTCAGGCTTGCGTAGACCGGCGGGCGGGCGGCGTAGGTCCGGAGCTTCTCCACGCCGCGACCCGATCGGTGAATGACGAAGAGGCGGCCGTGGCCCCACCAGTAGTGGCGGAGAAACGTGCCGAGGCCGGCCCGGCTGCTCGCGAGGGCTTTGCCGTCCCGGGAGCCATGGGAGGCGAGGACGCCGACGGTTGCTCCGGCGGCAATCGCGAGGAGGACGAGTAGTGCGAGCACGTGCAGGCGCGTCAGGGCCAGGCGCGAGACATGAAGCGTCATGGCACCATTATCGCTAGCACCAGAGTCTGCCGCAAGTCTGCTCGGGGAACCAACCCTTTGGTCGGGAGTGTGCTCTAGGGCGCACGCCGGCGACCAGGCTGCTCTCAACGACCTGCTGGCCGAGTTTGCGACCGGTCGTCGTGCAGGTGACGGGGCTCTCCGTCGGCTCGGGGTCTTGGGCGGCCGAGGATGCAGCGCAGGAGGCGCTGCTCGATGTCAGCCGGGGAATCGACAGTCTGCGTGACCCGGCGGCCGTCAGGACCTGGGCGATGGAGATCGCCGCCCGTTGGGGGCTGAAGGTCGCCCGCCGTGAGCGGTTGATGCGGCGCCGACGTCGTCGATCCCGCAATCGCGAGATACATGCGATTGCATCTCGTCGGGATCGACATGAACACGGCCCGAAAAGTCGGCCAACTGCCGAACGGCCGGAACGTCTATGTGGTCACCGGCAGATTGAACGACCTCTGCACCGTCGTGGGACAACCGACCGTCCCGCCGGATCCCATCGTGCTGTGCGGCGAACCGCTCAGCGATACGCATCCGGCCACGATCACCGCCCACTACGCCGTCACGAACGACCCCGCGACCCACTGGGTCGTCTACGGCCTCGCCCTCGACGGCGTCACTTCCGTCTCGTTCCAGCCGACGCAGGCGAACGGCCGACCGGCGGGGCCGGAGGTCACCGTGCCGGTCAAGGACAACCTCTGGATCTACAGCAGCAACGACGTGCGGGAGGTGGATGTCTTCCAGCCGGTCAAGGCCCACTTCGCCGACGGCACGACCGTCACCGAACCTGCCACTGGAAAGAACTGCGCCGCTTGCTGAACTGAGCGCGGCATCCGGCGCGAGCGGTGGTGGCAGGAGCGATGGGAGCCGTCGCCATCCTCGTCGCACGGATCCTGCTTGCGTCGGCGGATCATCGCCCGGTCGCTGGTGCGGGGTTTACGAGCTTGCGTGGGCCAGTCAGTTCCGGAATGACGCCTGAGGGCGGGTCAAGTCCGGCTAGGGCGTAGCCCCCGCTTGGTCGATGAAGTGCTCCGGGTCGTCTGAGCCAGCGCTCCGGAATGTCCCGAAGGATGCGTAGGCCGACCAGTCACCGCTTCCGTCAACGCCTCCCTCTTCTGGCTCATCCGGCCGAGGCTCGATGTCCGCCCGCACGAGGGTCAGCCGCGACGGTGAAATCGGCCTCGGTACGAAGAAGAACCCTTCAGGCGACTCGACTAGCTCCGAACGCTCGATGCCTTCAACCGCCCAGAGGTCTACCGGGCCGCCGGTGTTGTTCATGTCGATGAAGAAGCCAGCCTCCAACTCGCTGAAGCAGAGGAAGATCGCGGCTTGCTCAGGGGCGGTGCTGCCCGCGATCCCGCGCGCGGTCTTCATCTGGCTCCAGTCGAGCCCGTGGCTCATGATCGAGTCTCGGTTGGCGCTCGAGGTGACGTGGAAGAACTGAGTCACGGCTTCAAGATACGGCACTCTGGGCTGGGTGAGCGTCCTCTCGCCCCAGCCGCGCGCCGGCGTCGCTAAGCAGCTTGGAGCTCGTCGACGCCGGCTTCCGCCTCCCTGACGCAGCGGTCGAATTCGGCGAAGGCGTGCGCCCACGTGTGCGGGTCGCGGAGGTCGACGCCGAGCGGCGCGAGCAGGTCCTGCGGCGAGCGCGAGGCGCCGCTCGCGAGGAACTCGAGGTAGGCCGGGGCGAAGCGCTCCGGATCCTCGCGATAGCGCGCCGCGAGCGAGAACGCGACGAGATGCGCGAACGCGTAGGCGTACGTGTAGAAGCGAACGTGGATGAAGTGAGGGATGTACGACCAGCCGAGCCGATAGCCGTCGGGCAGCTCGATCGAATCGCCGTAGTAGCGCTCGTTCTCCTCGATCCACGTGCCGGCGAGCCGGTCGCTGGTGAGCGCCTTCCCCTCCCCGCGAGCCGCGTACGCGCGGCCCTCGAACCGCGCCATCATCGTCTGGCGGAAGATCGAGGCCATCGCCCCCTCGGCCCGGTCGGCGAGGAGCATGACGCGCGTCGCCGGGTCCTCCTCCAGCTCGATCAGCCGCTCGACGGCGAGGAGCTGCGCGAACGTCGACGGCACCTCGGCGAGCGCGAGGCCCGTGTGGTACGAGCGGTACGCCTGCCGCTCGAGCGAGAGCGTCCCATGCACCGCGTGGCCGAACTCGTGCGCGAGCGTCACGACGTCGCGGAGCTGGTCGGTGTAGTTGAGGAGGACGAACGGGAGAACGGTCTTCGAGACCGAGTTGCAGTACGCGCCGCCGACCTTGCCGGGACGCGGCTCCGCGTCGACGTGCCCGCGGTCGAGACAGTTGCGGAAGATGTCGCCGAGGCGCGGGTCGAAGTCGCGGAGCGAGTCGTCGACCATGGCGATCGCCTCGGTCCATTCCACCCTGCGATCGCTGCCGACCGGCGCGTACTGGTCGGCGAGCTGGAGCCGGTCGAGGCCGAGCACCTCCGCCTTGCGCACGAACCAGCGGCGGCCGAGCGGATAGTGCTCCTCGATCGCGCGCATCATCGTCTCGACCACCCCTCCGTCGAGCTCGTTGCGCTGGTTCGTCGGCCACATGGGATCCGGGATCCCGCGCAACCGGTCGAGCGAGAGCCGGTCGCCGACGAGCGCGTCGTAACAGGCCGCCTGCACGTCCGCCACGCCCTCGAGGGCCTCGTAGAGGACGCCGAGCGCAGCCAGCCGCAGCTCGCGGTCGGGGTGGTGGACGTAGGAGAGGAGCCGGTCGATCGTGTGCGGCTCCGGCCCGTCGCCGCCGTCGAACTCGACGGTCAGCGTCGCGAGCTCCCGGCCGTGCAGCGACTCCCATGCCGAGATCGCGGGCCGGCGCGCGTTGAGCGCCTGCTCCTCGCCCTCGGGCAGGACGTACGGCTTCTCCTCCCGCGCGACCCGCAGCCGGTGCCGGTACGGCTCGAGCTCGGCGGCCTCCAGCAGCGCGTCGGCCTCGGCGTCCTCGAGGGCGAGCCACTCGAGCTCGACGAAGAGAAGGAGGCTCTCGAGATCGGCCGCCCGGTCGCGCGCCAGCGTCGCGAGGTCGTTCGTCTCGGGGTCCGTCGCGTCGGTGTGCTCGCGCGCCGTCGCATAGAAGTGGACGCGCGAGATCTCCTGCGTGAGCTCGTCGAGCTCGTCGAGCAGCTCCCGCAGCCCCTCCGGGCCGGCCGCGCCGACCGTGCCGCGCCGCCGCTTCGCGAAGTCGCGCGCTCTCGCGAGCAGGTCGGCCCAGTCGCGGCGCGCCTGCTCGGCGTCCGGTTCGAGATCGTTCAGGTCCCAGCGAACCCCTGTGGCGCTGAGGGAGGAGCTGACGGCCACGGCCGAAGAGCGTATCTGGCCCTTCGAGGCGCTGCCATACTGATCCGGAATGTCCCGCCGGCTGCAAGCGATCGTCCTGGGAGCCGCGCTCGTGCTCGGCGTCGGCATCGGCGCCGTCATCGCGATGGCCAACTCCTCCGGCTCCCCCGCCAACCCCGTCTCGATGGGGCCGGAGGTCGCGAGTCGAAACTCGCAGGTCGACCCCGGCATGAGGCTCAACGCCGTCGCGCCCGGGTTCACGCTGACCGACCAGTTCGACAAGCGCGTCTCGCTGCGCTCGCTCCGCGGCAAGGTCGTCGTCCTCTCCTTCAACGACCCGGAGTGCACGACGATCTGCCCGCTCACGACGACCGCGCTGCTGCACGCGAAGCAGCTGCTCGGGCCCGCGGCTTCCCGGGTCGAGCTGATCGGCGTCGGCGCCAACCCCGAGGCGACGCAGGTCAAGTGGGTCCGCGCCTACTCCCGGGCCCACGGGATGACGCACAAGTGGCGGTTCCTCACGGGCTCGCTCCCGGAGCTGAGGCGCGTCTGGCGCGCCTACGGCATCGATGCGGCCGTCCGCAACGGCGCGATCGACCACACGCCGGCGACCTACATCGTCGACTCGCGCGGTCGCGAATCCCGTCTCTTCCTGACCCCGATGGCGTACTCGAGCGTCGACCAGCTCGGGTACGAGATCGCGCAGAGCCTCGCGGCGCTCCTGCCCGACCACCCGCGGCTGCAAGGCGGCGGGTCACCGGCGAGGATCGCTCTCGTCGGCCCGAAGGAACGCACGACACTGCCCCGCGCGGGCGGCGGCAGCGTCCGCCTCGGCCCGGGCTCGGGCCCGCACCTCGTCCTCTTCTTCGACACCTGGGAGACGGAGGTCACCGACCTGAGCGCGCAGCTTCAGGCGCTCGACCGCTACCAGGCGGCCGCGCGGCGCCAGGGGCTGCCACCGCTCGTTGCGATCGACGAGGCAGGCGTCGAGGCGTCCCCCGGTGCTCTGCCGCGCTTCCTGCACGGCCTGTCGCGTCCGCTCTCCTATCCCGTCGCCGTCGACCGCAGCGGCCGGGTCGCCGACGGATATCGCGTGCAGGACTCGCCGTGGCTGACGCTCGTCTCCGGCTCGGGCCGCTTCCTCTTCTACGAGGACCTCGCGGTGAAGGGCTGGCCGACCCTGCCGCAGCTGCTCGCGAAGGTGCACGCCGCGCTCGCGCGGGCCGAGCGCTGAGGCTCGAGCTGTAAGGATTTCCCGCCGAATCTGCGCCAACCTGCCGTAAGTTGCGGCGCACCTACCCGATCGGGTGACACAAGCGGCGCTCCGGTGTGCTGGAGTGCCGTCCACGCCGAAAGCGAGCGGCCGCACTCTGCGACGGCCGCGCCCATCGACGGGAGCTCCACCAGTTTCCATGCGGCCCATCCGCCTTCTCATACTGCTGCTCGCCATCGCCGTCACGCTTGTGCTGGCGCTGATGCGCCCGCTGCAGGGACGCGCTACCCGGGCGACGAAGCGGCACGGCGCGCAGCCGGCGAAGGTCGTCCCCAAGCCCGACCACCGCCGGCATTTCATCCCCCGCAGCCCGGACGTCGTGACCCGGATCTTCGGGAACCGCGTCGTCGCGTATGCGCGTCACTTCCTCGGAATCCCATACAGCTACGGAGGCACGAGCCCGCGAACCGGCTTCGACTGCTCGGGCCTCGTCCGTTTCGTCTACGGACACTTCGGGATCGCCCTCCCGCACTCCAGCTGGGCGGACCTCGCGCACGGCCGCCGCGTCGGACGGCGGTTCCTGAGGCCGGGCGACCTCGTCTTCTTCTACGGCGCCGGCCACGTCGGCATCTATGCGGGCGGCGGCCGCTTCATAGACGCGCCGCACACCGGATCGCGCGTACGCATCTCGACGATGCACGAGTACGGGAGCTACTACGGCGCCCGTCGGATCCCGCACGGCGGCTAGCGCAGGGCGCCGCTACTTCATCTTCTCGGCCATCGCCGTGAGGAGCTTCCAGGCGATCGCCGAGTTGCTCTCGACGAGCGGCCGGAAGTCCCACGGCGTCATGCCGTAGCAGAGCATGTCGGTCTTGGCCGTCAGCGTGGCCGTGCGCGGCGACTCGTTGATGAGCGCGATCTCGCCGAAGTAGTCGCCGGGGCCGATCGAGCCTCTCGCCTCGCCGCCGACGTCCACCTCGGCCTCGCCCTCCTCGACCACGAAGAAGCCGACGCCGCCGGATCCCTCCTGCGTCACGATGTCGCCCGGGCTGAAGCGGCGCTCGCGCATGCTGCTCGCGATCTGGTTGAGCTCGCGATTGTCGAGGTCCGCGAAGAGCGGGACCTTCCTCAGCACGTCCGGGGAGACTCCGGCCACGGCGCAGTTATACACAGCTGCGCTTCCCCGTGCGAGCCCCGCCGGTTAGCAGCGAGGATACGGCCGTGCGCGTCCACGTCGTCGGCTGCTCCCCGGCCTGGCCGAATCCAGGCGGCGCCCAGTCGGGCTACCTCGTCGAGGGCGACGGCCGGCGGATCCTCCTCGACTGCGGCCCGGGCGTCCTCCCACGCCTGCGGAAGCTCGAGCCCTGGCCGCGACTGGATGCGATCGTCATCACGCACTTCCACCTCGACCACTGGGGAGACCTCGTGCCCTGGGCGTTCGGCGGCCTCTTCGGCGCGGGGCGCGAGCAGGAGCCGCCCGAGCTGTGGCTGCCCCACGGCGGCCGCGAGACGCTGCGCGGGCTCGACCCCGTCCTGTACGCGAACGCGATCCTCGAGCTCTTCGCGGTGCACGAGTACGAGGAGGAGCAGCCGTTCACGGTCGCCGGCTTCACGCTCGTCGCCTATCGCATGCTCCACTACGCGCTCGAGAGCTACGGCCTGCGCGTGTCGAACGGCGACCGGACGCTTGCCTACAGCGCGGACTCGGCGCCGTGCGACGGGCTCGTCGCGCTCGCCCGCGACGCCGACCTCTTCCTCTGCGAGGCGACGCTCTCCCAGCCCGAGCAGGGCATTCGCGGCCACCTCACGGCCGATGAGGCGATCGAAGCCTTCGAGTCCTCGGGCGCCCAGCGGTTCGTGGTGATCCACCGGCCGGACGAGCTCCCGCTGCCCGACGGCATCGAACGCGCCTACGACGGCCTCGAGCTAGACGTCTAGCCGCGGGAGCCGGAAAGCGCGCTCGCCGAGCAGGCGATGACCTTCCACCGAAGGATGGTCGCCGTCGTCGGTCAGCCCATCGCGCATGCGCCGCGGGTCGGCGGGGTCGGCGAGCGTGTCGTGGAACGGGAGGAGCGTTGCACCAGTGCTCGTGGCGAGCTGCCGGGTCAGCGCGTTGAGGTGCTCGATGTTCTCAGCGGCCCGCTCGTCTCCGTTGTTCCACGGCAGGACGTCCGCGACCGCAAGCGCGAGTCCGGCGGCGCGGCCGCGTTCGAGCATGGCGCCGACGTCTTCCGCCGCGTGCTCCGGCGCGCGGCGCTGGACGACGTCGTTGATCCCGCCCTGCACGACGAGGACGTCGGCTCCGGCCAGGACGAGATCGAGCCGGCGCGCGATCTCGTCGGTGCGCTCCCCGTAGACGGCCGTCGTCCGGAACTCGAGCCGGCCGTCCGCCCGTGCCGCCCACCACTGCCACTGGCTCCGCTCGTCGGGCGCCGGGATCCTCGCGCGGACGGTGGGGTCCGGATCCCATAGCGGCGAGCCGGCCGAGATCGAGTCGCCGGCGACCGCGACGACGATCTGCGGCATCGCCTAGTGCTTGCGCGGTTCGAGCTCGACGACGAGCTCGCAGTCGAGCGCCTCCGCGATGCGGAGCAGGGTGTCGATCCGCGGGGGACGCCCTCCGCGCTCGAGCCGGGCGATCGCCGACTGCGTGGTGCCGCACAGCTCTGCGAGCTCGCGCTGCGAGAGGCCCATCGCTCCGCGCCGCTCGGCGACCCGGTCGGCGATCTGGGCGAAGAACCAGCCGCGGTCGCCTGCCACGATGCGCTCGTGGAGCCGTTCGACCGGGCTCTTCTCTTCCGCGCGTGCTCTCGCCGCCATGCCGTAAGGATAGCGACTCTGCTATGCCGGCACAGCGAGCGGCACGGGCCGCACCGCGTCGCCGACGCGTACCCGACCCGGCTGGACGACCGCCGCGTGCACGCCGAGCGGGAGGGGTTCGGTGCGGCCCTCGGGACGGTAGGCGGCCAGCCCACCGAGGGTGTCGAGGTCGGTCTCGCCCGTGTCGGGGTTCTTCGTCGTCACCGCGCAGCGGCCGACGTCGCCGACCGGAGCGACGATTGCCTCGCCGATCGTGACGCGGCTGCCGATCCACTCGTCCTCGGCGTGCGGCTCGACGCCCTCGATCTCGAACAGCATCCGGAAGCGTCGGCCGTCGACCGGCTCTGACGCCCCGGCCTCCTCTCCGAGCCGCTCCATCGAACCGCGCGAGACGACGGTCACCGCGCCGCCGCCGACTCCACGGTCGACGGCGCCGCTCTCCGACCAGAGGAATGTGAGCGGCTCGCCGACATAGTCCGACAGGGCCGCCTGCCAGGGGCCGGGGACGGCCCGCGAGGCGTGTGGCTGGCCGTACAGCGTGGCCTCGACCGAGTCGCCCGGCTCGACGACTCCCTCCACGCGTCGCCGCCCTGGGAACTCGAGCGCGAGAGCGCGCGTGGGCTCGTCCCACTCCGCGTGTACCTGCAAGAGCTGTGGGAAGCGCTTGTCGTTGACGAGCCTTCCTTCGGCGTCGACGAGCCAGAAGCGGCGATCGCCGGCGACGCCGCGGTGCCCGAGCTCGACCTCGACGGGATTGACGACGTGCAGCGCCTTCACGGGAGCGATCGAGATGCGGACGACCCGGCCCTCCATGTCCCCAACCTAGCTATTGCGGCGGCTCGCGCACCTCCACGACCTCGCCGCCGCGGCGCACGCCGCTGCCGTCGAGCTCGAAGATCCAGAAGTTCTTGCCCGTCACGTGGACGGCGACGTTGTAGACCGGGATGTCGCCGATGCACCCCTCGAACGAGCCCGCATGGGCGTGTCCGTGCAGGACGAGGTCGGCGCCGTTCTCGGCGATCGGCGTCGCGAGCCGCTCGCTGCCGAGATACGTATGGATGCCCGGCGGCTCCCCTTCGAGCGTGTCCACGACCGGCGCATAGTGGAGCAGCACGATCCGCAGGTCGCAGTGGACGATCTCCTGCAGCCCGCGCGCGATCGCCTCCGCCTCGGCGCTCGTCTCGGCATAGACGCGACGCAGCAGCGGCTCGCCGAAGTCGGGCAGCGCCGAGCCGGGGAAGCCGCCGACGAAGCCCTTCGCCCCCACCACACCGAGCTCGAGCCCCTCGACCTCGCAGCTCGCGCACTCGCGGTCGAGGAGCCTGACGCCGGCGCCGCCGAGCACCGCCCCGAGCTCGTCGATGCGCTCGGCGTGGTGGTCGTGGTTGCCGAGGACCGCGAAGACCGGCACGTCGAGGTGCCGGCAAGCCGCCGCGACGACCTCCGCCTGCTCGGGCTCCCCGCTCGTCGTGAGGTCGCCCGCGAGGAGGACGACGTCGGCCTCTCCCGCGAGCTCCGCGAACGCGTGCTCCACGCGTTCTCGGCTCGCGTCGGAGGCGTGGATGTCGGCGGCTGCAGCGATCCGGACCATGCGGCCTCATGTTGCGCGATCGGACAAACCGGAAACGACCTCGCGATGCCGGAGCCGACCTTCGACGAGCTGCTCACCGCGATGAAAGCCGGCGCCGCAGCGCTCCAGGCGCGGGAGATCCCGTTCGTCCTGGGCGGCGGCCTCGCGGCCTGGGCGCGCGGCGGGCCGAAGAGCGAGCACGACGTCGACTTCATGATCCGCCCCCAGGACGCCGACGCCGCGATCGACGCCATGGACGAGGCCGGCTTGCGCACCGAGCGTCCGCCGGAAGGCTGGCTCTACAAGGCCTGGCACGAGAACGGCGCGCTGATCGACCTCATCTTCGCCCCGTCCGGCGGACCGATCACCGACGAGACGATCGACCGCGCGCCGCTGCTCGAGGTCGCCGCGCTGCGAGTGCACGTCTTCACCCTCGAGGACGTGATGACGACGAAGCTCCTCGCCCTCAACGAGCAGGAGCCCGATTACACGCAGGTGCTGAGCTACGCGCGCGCGCTGCGCGAGCAGATCCACTGGGCCGAGGTTCGCGCGCGCAGCGAGGCGTCGCCGTTCGCGCGCGCCTTCTTCACGCTCGTCGAGGGTCTGGGGATCGTGGAACCGGCGGCCCTAGAAGAAGAAGCTCGACCAGGCTGACCACCAGTCGTCGCCGCGCACGACGAGCGAGCACGGGCCGGTGACCTCGACGCCCTTGCGGTTCGCGTACTCCTGCAGGCGGTCGGGCGTCATGAACTCGATCTCGATCTCCGCCGGCCGGCCCGGGTCGTAGGGCGCGACGGCGGAGAGGTCGGACAGCGCCTTGCGCGCGCCCTCCTCGATCAGCTCGCGCGCGACGGCCGGGGTCTTCGAGCGAGCGCTGAAGCGACCGATTCCCTCCTTGACCTCGACCGTCGTGACGCCGTCGCCGAACAGCTCGCGCGCCTCCTTGCAGACCGCGCGGTCGCCGGTGACGAGGCCGACGGGCGCGCCCCAGTGGCCGCACACCGCAGCGTTGATGCCGGTCTCGCCCACGAGGCGGCCGTTGAAGCGGAGGCTCCGCCACGCCTGGCCCGAGACGGTGTGCGAGAGGACGCCGTCGGCCGTTCCGGCCATGGCGTGCATCCCGACGAGAAGCGCGGCGTCGCAGCCCGACTCGAGGAAGCCGGTGTACTCGGTCCACTCCTGCTGCACGACGAACTCGCAGGAGGGATCGAGGAGCTCCGGCAGCAACGAGTTGAAGTTGTACGCGCCGCCCGCGCCGTGGTTGTCCATGACGACGATCTCCGTCGCGCCGGCCGCCTTGGCGCCCCGCACGGCCGCGTTGATCTCCTCGGTGTAGAGGACGCGGCCCTCGTCGTACAGCTTCTCGCCGCCCGACACCTGCTGCCACTTGACGATGCCGGCGACGCCCTCCATGTCGCTGATGATGTGGACGCGCACGACGGCTTTCTAACAGCAGCGGCGGTGACGAGTCGGCGCGCGGCGGCGTATAACCGCTCGAGATGCGCCGCTTCCGCGCCGTCCTGGTGCTCGGCCTCTGTGCTTGCGTCGCCGCGGGCTGCGGCTCCTCGCTGGTGCAGACGGCGGACCAGCAGTCGCGTCTCTTCCTCGGCGACCCCTATCCGAGGTTCATGAGCGTCGAGTTCGTCCGCAACGTGAACGGCGACCAGGAGGCGGTGATCCCTGTGCAGGGCCATTTCACGATCCGCCCCGATTGCCCCGCCCTGGTCGGCGGGGCCGCGGCTCGCTGCCGCACGACCCACCCGAGGTACGCCGTGCTGGAGTTCAGCCTGCCCGACCCGAAGGCGGGAAGCGGCTTCTGGAGCATCTCGGCCTCGCAGATCGCGGCGATCGCGGCCGCCAGGCGCGCGGATCCGCTGTTCTCCCTGTTCCCCGACTTCACCGGGGAGATCGTCCGCTGCTCGATTCCCCGCGGCACTCCCGCCCACGGCACGATCGCAGGCACCTGCTCGACGAACACCGTCCCGTTCAGGCACGTCAGGCGCGTGGAGCTCGTCGAGCACTGGCCGCTCAGCGAGCGGAGTGGCACCCGGAACAAGGCCGGCTGGGTCGTGGCGCTCGGCCGCGACGGCGGCGTTCGCTCGATCCACGTGGTCGGGCAGCCCCCGCAGCTCTCGCACTAGCCGCGCGGCGGCGGGACGATAACGTCAGGCCGTGGAGACCGGACTGGCCGGAAAGAGCGTCCTCGTGACCGGCGGCGGCGGCGGGATCGGCTCGGCGTGCGTGCGCGCGTTTGCGGCCGAGGGCGCACGAGTCGCCGTCCACTACCGCACGAGCCGCGACCGCGCCGAGGAGCTCGCGCGCGAGACCGGCGGCCTCGCGCTGCAGGCGGACCTCACCGTGGAGGAGGAGGTCGACGGGCTGTTCGACACGGCGAAACGGGAGCTCGGCGGCATCGACGTCTGCGCGGCGGTGGCAGGCTTCTGGCCGCGCGAGGCCGAGCCGGTCTGGCGCCTCCCGCTCGAGCGGTGGGACGCGACGTTGCGCACGAACCTCACCGCGACCTTCCTCACCGCGCGCGGGTTCCTGCGTGTCGTCGAGAGCAGCGGGCACGGCAGCCTCGTACTCGTCGGCTCGACCGCGGGGCGCTTCGGCGAGGCCGACCACGCCGACTACGCGGCGGCGAAGGCCGCGATCCAGGTGGGCCTGCTCCTCAGCCTCAAGAACGAGATGGTGCGCATCGCGCCGCGCGGCCGCGTCAACGCCGTCGCGCCGGGTTGGACGTACTCCCCGATGACGCGCGGCGAGCTCGAGGACGAGTTCGTGGCGCGGCTGACCCGGACGATGGCGCTGCGAAAGGTGGCGCAGGCGGAGGACGTGGCGCGGGCCGTCGTCGTCCTCGCGTCGGACGAGCTCTCCGGCCACGTGACGGGAGAGCTCGTGACCGTCGCCGGCGGGATGGACGGCCGCACCGTCCACGAGCTCGCATGAGCCGTTTCGAGGAGCGGCTCGCGTCCGAGACGCCGGTCGTCGCGGACGGCGGCATCGGCGCGCTGCTGTCGAGCGCGGTGTCGGGGCTGCGCTGCCCGGAGGAGGCGAACCTCCGCGCGCCCGAGAGCGTGCTCGAGGTGCACCTCGGCTACATCCGGGCCGGCGCGGAGCTGATCGAGACGAACAGCTTCGGCGCGAACCGGGCGAAGCTCGCGCGGCAGTTCCTCGCCGAGGAGCTCGAGCAGATCAACGCCGCCGCGGTGCGCATCGCGCGTGAGGCGCGGGAGATTGCCGGCCGCGACGTCTTCATCGCAGGCTCGATCGGCCCGCTCGGCGACGTCGAGCTCGGCGCCGTCGACCCGGCCGACCTCTTTGCCGAGCAGGCGCGCGTGCTGGAGGGGCGCGGTGTCGACCTGTTCATGGTCGAGACGTTCTACGACCTCGACGAGCTCGAGACCGCGATCGGCGCCGTCCGTTCCGTCTCGGGGCTGCCGGTGGTCGCGCTGCTGACGTTCGACGCGGGCGGCGAGACGCTCGCCGGCGTGAAGGCCGAGGACGCGTCGGCGCGGCTCCGGCCACTCGGCCTGGCGGCATTCGGCGCCAACCACGGAGCCGGGCCGGCGGCGGCTCTCACGGCGCTCGCGCAGATGAGCGGGGACGGAGCCGTGCTCGCGGCGCTGCCGAACGTCGGTCTCGCGAGCATGAGCGGCCAGCGCATCGTCTTCCCGCACGCGACGCCGACCTACTTTGCCGAGTTCGCCGCGCAGGCACGGGCGCTCGGCGCGCGTCTGATCGGTGGGTGCTGTGGCACGACGCCGGCCCAGGTCGCGGCGATCCGGGAGGCGGTGGACGCGAATCGCCGTCCCGCCGGTTCCTTCCTCGTCCAGGAACGCGAGCAGCTGGCGCCCTTCGAGCCGGCGGCGGGAGAGACGCTGCTCGAGAGGCTGCTGCGCGAGGGCGAGTTCGCGCTCTCCGTCCAGGTCGACCCGCCGCTCGGAGCGAATCCCGAGGCGCTGATCGAGACGGCGCGGGCCGTCCGCGACTCGGGCCGCGCGCAGTTCGTCGACGTCAACGACAACCCGCGGGCACGGGCGCGGATGAGCGGGATCATGGCCTCGGTCGCGATCGAGCGCTTCACGGGCGTCGAGACGATCCCGCACCTGACGCCGCGGGACACGACGATCGCCGGGCTCGAGTCGCTCCTCCTCGGCGCGCACGCGGAAGGCGTCCGCAACATCCTCGCGGTCACCGGCGACCCGCCCGAGGCCGGCGACTACCCCGGCACCCACGCGGTCTACGACGTCGACTCGATCGGGCTCGTGGAGCTGATCGGAAAGCTGAATGCGGGCGAGGACTGGCACGGTCGCGCGATCGACGCGCCGACGACGTTCTTCCCAGGCGTCGCCGTGAACCCGACCGCGGACGACCTCGGGCTCGAGGCCGAGCGCTTCCACCGCAAGATCGCGGCCGGCGCCCGCTTCGCCATGACGCAGATCCTGTTCGACCTCGAGGCGCTCGAGGCGTTCCGGCAGCGGATCGGCGGCTGGCCGGTCCCGGTTCTCGTCGGCGTCTGGCCGATCCGGACGACCGAGACCCTCGTCCGCGTGCACAACGAGGTGCCGGGCATCGTCGTCCCGGAGCACGTGCAGGAGCGGTATCGCGCCGCGGGGCCCGCCGCGCGCGAGGTCGGCCTTGCGCTCGGCCGGGAGCTGATCGAGCGCGCGCGCGAGCTCGCAGGCGGCGCCTACGTCGTCGCGCCGTTTCGCCAGCCGCTCAACGTGGTCGACCTGCTCCCCGAGTCCGGCTAGGAAGCGCAGGCGCCGGTCGAGACGGGCTGCG
>DATFCX010000076.1:0-25467 GCA_035252585.1 Gaiellaceae bacterium | reverse complement strand
AACAGCTATGCCGCGCAGGGAGGCGTCGCCGCGGCGGTCGGGCCCGGCGACGATCCTGCACTGCACGCGGCCGACACGCTCTCCGCCGGCCGTGGGCTCTGCCGGCCCAGCGCCGTCCGGCTGCTGACGGACGAGGCTCCTGCGCGCGCGTCGTGCACGCCGGCGGCGCGGACACCGGCCGTCACATCGCGGACGTGCTGACGAGGCGGACGCGCGAGCATCCGCGGATCCGCCTGCTGGAGGGCGAGCGCATCACGACGCTCTCGGCGCTGCGCGGCTCCGCCGTCGTCCTCGCCACCGGCGGCTACGCCGCCCTCTGGGCGCGGACGACGAACCCGCGCGGTGCGGTCGGGGACGGGCTTCTGCTCGCGCTCGCCGCCGGCGCCGCCCTCGCCGACCTCGAGCTCGTCCAGTTCCACCCGACGGCGCTGCGCGACGAGAACGGCCACGACGGCTTCCTCCTCTCGGAGGCGCTCCGCGGCGCGGGCGCGACGCTGCTCGACGACGGAGGCGAGCGCTTCGTCGACGAGCTCGCGCCGCGCGATGTCGTGGCTCGGGCGGTCGCCGCCCGTACGGGGACGCGCCTCGACCTGCGGCCGGTCGAGCGCGAGCGCTACCCCACGCTGATGGCGACCCTGGAGGACGCGGGCTACGACCCGGCGGACGAGCCGGTGCCCGTCTCCCCCGCCGCCCACTACGCGATCGGCGGCGTCGTCAGCGACCTCGATGGGCACACCTCCGTGCCCGGCCTCTACGCCGCCGGGGAGTGCGCGTGCACCGGTGTCCACGGTGCGAACCGGCTCGCCTCGAATTCACTCCTGGAATGCCTGGTGTTCGGCCGCCGCGCCGGGCTCGCCGCGCTCGACGGGCCGCGCCTCGACGCAGAGGCCGCGCCGATCCCCTCCGCTCCGGACCCGGGCTCCGAGCTCTGGCTGGACGCGGGACTGATCCGCAGCGCGGAGGGACTCACGCGGCTGCTCGATTCGCCGCATCCGCTCGTCCGCGAGATCGCCGCCTGCGGCCTCGCGCGAGAGGAAAGCCGCGGCGTCCACTTCCGCGAGGACTTTCCCGTCGAGAGCGACGCGCTCGCGGGACACCTCATGGTCCGACCCGGGCGCGAGCCGGAGCTGGAGCGATGGAGCTGACCCAGGCGGACATCGAGCGCGTCGTGACCGCCGCGCTGGCCGAGGACGTCGGCTCGGGCGACGCGACGACGCTCGCGCTCGTGCCCGCGGAGGCGCGCTGCCGCGCGGAGCTGCTGCTCGAGGAGCCGGGCGTCGTCTGCGGCGTCCCCGTCGTCGCCGCCGTCTTCCACGCCCTCGACCCCGAGGTGCAGGTCGAGGGGAAGCTCGAGGAGGGCGCGGCTGTCTCGGACGTCCCGGCCGTTCTCGCAGTGGTCGAAGGGCCCGCGCGGGCGATCCTCACGGGCGAGCGCGTCGCGCTCAACCTCCTCGCCCGGCTCTGCGGCATCGCCTCCCTCACCCGCCGCTTCGTCGAGCTGACCGAGGGAACGCGGACGGCCGTCCTGGACACGCGCAAGACGACACCCGGCTTGCGCGCCCTCGAGAAGTACGCCGTCCGCTGCGGCGGCGGCCGGAACCATCGCGCCGGCCTCTACGACGGCGTGCTCGTGAAGGAGAACCACCTCAGCGTCGCCGGCGGCGTCACGGCGGCGCTCGCGGCGCTCGAGGGCCGCGTCGACGGGCTGCCGGTCGAGGTCGAGGCCGAGACGCTCGAGCAGGTGCAGGAGGCGCTCGACGCAGGCGCGCCCCGGATCCTGCTCGACAACATGAGCCCCGAGGAGGTGCGCGACGCGGTGGAGCTCACGGCCGGCCGCGCCGAGCTCGAGGCCTCGGGCGGCGTCTCCCTCGCGACCGTGCGCGCGTACGCCGAGACCGGCGTCGACTTCGTCTCCGTCGGAGCCCTCACCCACTCCGCCCGCTCGCTCCACGTCTCCCTGGAGGTCCGATGACCGTCGCCCCGTCCACCACCGAGCTCCACGAGCAGGTCCGCGCGCTCGCGGCCGAGAAGAACGCCGTGATCCTCGCCCACAACTACCAGCGGCCGGAGGTGCAGGACGTAGCGGACTACGTCGGCGACTCGCTCGGTCTCTCGCGCCAGGCGGCCGCGACCGAGGCGGAGACGATCGTCTTCTGCGGCGTCCACTTCATGGCCGAGACCGCGGCGATCCTGAGCCCCGAGAAGACGGTCCTCCTCCCCGACCTCGGCGCCGGTTGCTCGCTCGCGGCCTCGATCGACGCCGAGCAGCTGCGGGAATGGAAGGCGCAGCACCCCGGCTCGGTGGTCGTCTCCTACGTGAACACGACGGCTGAGGTCAAGGCGGAGAGCGACTACTGCTGCACGTCGGGGAACGCGAGGTCCGTGATCGAGGCGATCCCGCGGGAGCAGGAGATCCTCTTCCTTCCCGACATGTATCTAGGGCTCTGGCTCGAGCGCGTGACCGGCCGCAAGCTGACGATCTGGCTCGGCGAGTGCCACGTGCACGCCGGCATCCGGCCCGCGGACATCGAGCGCTGGCAGGAAGAGGCGCCCGACGCCGACCTGCTCGTTCATCCGGAATGCGGCTGCGCGAGCCAGGCGATGGCGTTCGGGAACGAGCGGACGCAGATCCTCTCGACGGAGAAGATGATCGACTACGCGCGGCGCTCGCCGAAGAAGAGATTCCTCGTCGCGACCGAGACGGGGATCATCCACCGGCTCGAGCGCGAGGCGCCCGGGAAGCGATTCGAGGCCGTGCGCGACGACGCCGAGTGCCGTTACATGAAGCTGACGACGCTCGAGAAGGTACGCGACTCGCTGCGCGACGGGAAGCACCGAATCACGGTCGAGCCGGAGCTCGCCGAGCGGGCGCGGCTCGCAATCGAGCGCATGGTCGCGATCAGCTAGCGCCTGCGCTACTGCTTCGCGTACGGCTGGCCGTCGGCCGCCGGCGGAATCGAGCGCCCGATCAGCCCGGCAACCGCGATCAGCGTGAGGATGTACGGAATCGCCTCGAAGAGCGATTGATACGTCTGCCACGACTGGACGTTCTGGAACTGTGGTGCCAGCGCGCTCGCGAAGCCGAACAGGAGGCACGCGCCGAAGGCACCGAACGGTCGCCAGCGCCCGAAGATGAGCGCGGCGAGCGCAATGAACCCGCGCCCTGCGGTCATGTTCTCGGAGAAAGAGTTGTTGAACCCGAGCGACAGAAAGACTCCACCCATCGCCGCGAGCCCGCCCGACGCGATCACCGACCCATATCGCATTCCGTAGACGGAGATGCCGACCGTGTCAGCCGCACGCGGGTGCTCTCCGACCGAGCGGATCCGCAGACCGAGCGCCGTGCGGAAGAGAATGAGCCACGCGGCGATCAAGACCAGGTAGCTCAACCAGATCATCAGGTTGAGATCGCCGAGGACGTTCTCGAGGAAGTTGCCGAGACCTCTCGGCGGGATCGAAGACAGAAAGCCGAGATGGACGTTCGGGACCGACGGCAGATCGGTCGGGGTCCCCCTGTTGCCGTAGATGTCGTTGTAGAGGTAGCCGGTGATCCCGAGCGCGAGGAAGTTGATCGCGGTCCCGCCGACGATCTGATCGGCGCGAAGGTTGATCGAGAAGAACGCGTGCACGAGTCCGAGCACGCAGCCGGACAGGATCCCGATCAGGATGCCGAGCGGCCACGAACCCGTCTTGTCGGCTCCATAGGCGCCGAAGAACGCGCCCATCAGCATCATCCCTTCGAGCCCGATGTTCACGACACCGCTCCGCTCGGAGAACATCCCGCCGATCGCCGCATACGTCAGGGGCGTCGCGTAGATGAGCATCGCACCGAAGATCGTCGACCACGTGAACACCGCCTCGAGGTTCGACACGCTCGCGTGCGTGACGACGAGGGCGGCGAAGATGCCGAGCACGCCGGCCGTGACGGCGCCCCAGCCGAGCCTCTTACGATCGCCCGCGATCGTGAGCGCACCGCACGCGATCGCCGCTGCTGCAAGCACCACGGGCGCAGCGACGCCACGGACGTGCTCCGGCGGCAGGACGAGCCAGACCGCGAGCAGGCCGAGCGCGACTCCCATGATGCCGACGATCCTCGGATCGCGAGCCTCGTCGAGTCTTGCTGCGATGGCGCTCATTCGGCCACCGGTGCCGGCGCCGCGGGCGGCTGCCGTCGGATCTTGACCTTCCGGCGCAGGTTCCAGACGTACAGGATGAGAACGTCGGCGCCGATGAAGAGCACGACGAGCCCCTGGATGATCCGCGTCAGGTTCCCGGCCAGCTGGGGCGGGAAGACATTCGGGTCGAGGTTTGCGGTCGAGGTGCCGTTGATGAGCGCGGCGAAGAGGACGGCACCGAGGAGCGTCCCGACCGCCGTGTTGCGACCAAGCAACGCGACGGCTATGCCGGTGAACGCCATCTGCGAGGCGATCTGAATCGTCGTCACGTCGAGCCTGAATTGCCAGCCGAGGATGTCGAGAGCGCCTGCCATCCCGGCGAACGCTCCCGAGATCGCCATGGCGAGGAAGTAGTTGCGGGCGACACCCATCCCTGCGGTCCGTGCCGCCTCCGGGCTGAAGCCGACCGCGCGCACCTCGAAGCCGAGCGTCGTTCGCTGGATCAGCAACCAGTAGACGACGAGCATCGCGAGGGCGATGAAGAAGCCGATGTCGAGGCCCTGCAGGAAGGGGTTCCCCCAGAAGACGTGCAGATGCGCATCCGGCGCGATCTCTCGCGACACCGGGACGCCGGGCTGACTGTGGTCCTGCAAGGGGCCGCCGAAGCCGATGAGGTAGGTCCCGACCCAGATGGCGATCCAGTTGAGCATGATCGTCGAGATGACCTCGTGCGCTCCGACCGTCGCGCGGAGGAACCCGGCGATGCCGCCCCAGAGCCCCCCCGCGAGCGTGGCGGCGGCGATCGCGATGAAGACGTGCACCGGCCCCGGCACCGAGCCGAGCCAGACGCCCATCTGCGTGCCCGTGACGATCCCGACGATGTACTGGCCCTGCCCACCGATGTTGAAGAGACCGCAGCGAAACGCGAACGCGACGGCGAGCCCCGTCAGGATGAGCGGGATCATGAGGAGGCCTGTCTCCTGGAGGTCGGTGGCCGCCGTATCCCGCGCGGCACCGCTCACCCACGGGAAGAGCCAGTTCAGGCCCGAGCCGTCGAAGATCGAGCGGTAGGTCTGCAAAGGGTTGTGCCCGGTCGCGAGAACGACCATGCCGCCCATGACGAACGCGAGGATCGCGGTCGCGAGAGGCGTCGCGATGCCGCCGCTCCGCTGCCACAAGGCGTAGCGCTGGGCAAATGGGACCCGCTCCGGGACCTGAGCCTCCGGCGTCTCGGCGGGCTCGCTCACGCCGGAACCTCCTCGCCTCGCTTGCCCCCTGTCATTGCAAGGCCGAGCTCCTCCTCGCTCGCCTCCGGCGTGTATTCGCCGACGATCCGCCCTTCGTAGATCACGAGGATCCTGTCCGAGAGGGAACGGATCTCCTCGAGCTCGAGCGACACGAGCAGAACACCTTTGCCTGCGTCCCGCGCCTGGACGAGCCGGCGATGGACGTACTCGATCGCCCCGACGTCGAGGCCCCGGGTGGGCTGCGCCGCGACGAGCACATCCGGCTCGGACTCGATCTCGCGGGCGATCACGACCTTCTGCTGGTTACCACCCGACAGGGAGCCGGCCGTTGTGTTGGGCCCGCCCCCGCGCACGTCGTAGTCGCCGATGAGCTTGCGCGCGCGCGTGATCATCCGCCGAGGCCAGAGCCAGCCGAACCGCGATTCCGTCGGTCTGCGGTACTCGTGCAAGGACAGGTTCTCCGCGACCGTGAAATTGAGCACGAGGCCACGGCGGTGCCGGTCTTCGGGAATGTGCCCGACGCCCGCCTCGATGAGGTGCTTCGGATCGTCCCGCGTGATCACCTGCCCGTTGACGAGGATGCGACCCTCCGTCGGCCGGCGTAGTCCGACGATTGCCTCGACGAGCTCGCTCTGACCGTTGCCGTCGATCCCGGCGATTCCGACGATCTCGCCTGCCTTCACCTCGAGGGACAGGCCGTGCACGGTCTCGAGCTCGCGATCGTCGAGGACGTGGAGGTTCTCGACCGTGAGTATCGCGGCGCCTGGATTGGCGGCACTCTTCTCGACCCGAAGCAGGACGTCTCGACCGACCATCGCCCTCGCGAGCCCTTCGTGGGTCGCACCTGCGGCCGGAACGGTCTCGATGACGCGGCCCCGGCGCAGCACGGTGATCCGGTCCGCGATCTCGAGCACCTCGTTCAGCTTGTGGCTGATGAAGATGATCGAGATCCCCTCCCGCCGCAGTGTGCGCAGGATCTCGAACAGGTCCGATGCCTCCTGTGGCGTCAGGACCGCTGTCGGCTCGTCGAGGATCAGGATGTCGGCGTTCCGGTAGAGCGCCTTCATGATCTCGACGCGCTGCTGCTGGCCGACGCCGATGTCCTCGACGAGCGCGGAGGGATCCACGGAGAAGCGGAAGGTCCTGGCCATCTCGGAGACCCTCCGCTCGGCGGCCCGCTCGTCGAGGAAGACGCCGCCGCGCCGGGGCTCGGTCCCCAGGACGACGTTCTCCGCGACGGTCATCACCGGAATGAGCATGAAGTGCTGGTGCACCATGCCGACCCCGGCCTGGATCGCGTCACTCGCCGAACCGAACGACACACGCTTTCCATTCAGGCGAATCTCGCCCGCGTCGGGCTTGTACAGGCCGTAGAGGATGTTCATGAGCGTCGATTTCCCGGCGCCGTTCTCGCCGAGGAGCGCATGGATCTCGCCACGCCGCAGATCGAAGTCGACGTCGTCGTTTGCGAGCACGCCCGGAAACTGCTTGGAGATGCCGCGTAGCTCGAGGACGGGTGTCGGGTCTTCCATGGCGATGAGTCGGGGGCGGGACGAGAGAGCGCCCGCCCCACGACTGGGGTCGTATCTAGAAGCTGGTCGGGACTTTGATCTTGCCGCTCGCGATTTGCTGCGCGATCGCCTTGACCTTGCCGGTGATGTACGTGTTGTCGGCCTGCGACACCTTGCTGCTCAGCGGTGCATAGCCAACGCCGCCGTTTTGCACGTCGAACACCGAGTCGCTGTTCCCCTTGAGGCTGGCCGGATTCGTCTTGAAGTCCTTGATCGCGTCGAAGACTGCGACGTCCACCTTCTTCAGAGCCGAGGTCAGCATGAAGGTGCCGAGGTAACCCTGGTCGGCATCGACACCGATGCCCCAGATGCCCGCCTGCTTGGCCGCGTCTAGCCCGCCGAGGCCGCAACCACCAGCCGCCTCGAAGACGATGCCCGAGCCACGGGAGATCTGGTTCTGCGTGGTCACCTTGCACTTCGTCTGGTCGTTGAAGGTCGGATCGTTTGCGTAGTTGAGAAGGACCGTGACGCCGGGATTCGCCTTCTTCGCACCGGCCTGGAAGCCCGCCAGGTAGTGCACGATCGCCGGAACGGGGTTCGCACCGACGGCGCTGACGACCTGCTTGCCCTTGTACGGATGGCGCTGGATCATCAGTCCCGCGATGTAGCCAACGAGATAGCCGGCCTCCTGCTCCTTGAAAACGAGCCCGTGATAGTTCGGCGCCGAGGGCTTCAGAGCAGCCGCTGGGACATCAACCCCGACGAACTTCGTCTTTGGGAAGGCCTTCGCGGTGTTCGGAAGGTCGCTGATGAAGTTGAAGCCGGTGGCAACGACGATCCCATAGCCCGCCTTCGCCGCAGCCTGGAGGTTGCTGCCCCGCTGCTGGGACGTGTTCGTGATGTAGACGCGGTTCGTGACTCCAAGCTGAGAGTGCGCCCGCGTGATGCCGAGATATGCGAGGTGGTTGAAGCCCTTGTCGTTCAGCCCGCCGATGTCGGTGACGAGCGCGGCCTTGACCGAGCTGCCCGACGAGGTCGTCGTCGTGTTGTTGTTGCCTCCACCCCCGCCGCCGCCGCCGCAGCCTGCCGCGACGAGCGCAACGGCTGCCGAAACCGCGAGCAGGACCACAAGCGTCCGTGTCCTCGATCTCAAGATGTGCCCTCCTGTTCTGGCCGAAGTTCTCCCTCGACCGCGATATTAGAACGGCAGGCGGCGGCGCTCCTTAAGAACTACTCGGCCGCGGCGTACGTGTGGTACTGGCTCTCGTCGACGAGGACACGGCGGGGCTTCGAGCCCTCGTAGCCGGAGACGATCCCGCGCCGCTCGAGCATGTCGATCAACCGGCCGGCGCGCGTGTAGCCGACGCGCAGCCGCCGCTGCAGGAGCGAGACCGAGGCCGACTGGGTCTGGACGACGATCTCGATCGCCTTGTCGAGCAACGGGTCGTCGTCGGGGTCGAAGTCGCCGTGCTCGGCGTCCTCTCCGTCCGGGTCGGCGAAGACCTCGGGGAGCTCGAGATAGCTCTCGTCGAGCTCCTGCTCGCGCTGGCGGGTCTGCTCGACGACGAGCGCGATCTCCTCCTCGGTCACGAACGCGCCCTGGACGCGCTGCAGCCGCGACGTCCCGAGCGGCTTGAAGAGCATGTCGCCCTGGCCGAGGAGCGACTCCGCCCCGCCCGAGTCGAGGATCACGCGCGAGTCGGTCTGCGACGAGACGGCGAAGGCGATGCGCGACGGCACGTTCGCCTTGATCATCCCGGTGATCACGTCGACGGAAGGGCGCTGAGTCGCGAGGACGAGATGGATGCCGACGGCGCGCGACTTCTGCGCGAGCCGGATCACGGCGTCCTCCACGGCCTGCGGCGCGACCATCATCAGGTCCGCGAGCTCGTCGATCACGACAAGGACGTACGGCAGCGTCGGCTCGCCGCGCTGCCGGAAGGCGCGGTTCGCCTCGGTGATGCTGCGCGCCCGCACCGACGAGAGGCGCTCGTAGCGGCGCTCCATCTCGGCGAGGCAGTTCGCGAGGACGGCGCTCGCCTCCTTCGGGCTGGAGACGACCGGAGTGAGCAGGTGCGGAACCGATTCGAAGTGGCTCAGCTCGATCCGCTTCGGGTCGATCAGGATCAGCCGCACTTCGTCCGGGGTCGCGCGCAAAAGGACGGACGTGAGGAGCGTGTTGAGGCAGCCCGACTTGCCCGAGCCCGTCGTGCCCGCGACGAGCAGGTGGGGCATGCGCGCGAGGTCGGTCCAGACCGCGGCGCCGGAGATGTCCTTCCCGAGCCAGACCGAGACCGGGCTCGCCGTCGCCGGCAGCGGCTCGAAGATGTCGCCGAGCGTGACGAGGTTCGGCGAGAGGTTCGGGAGCTCGACGCCGACCGCCTGCTTGCCGGGAATCGGCGCGAGGATCCGGATCTCGGTCGTCGCGAGCGCGTAGGAGAGGTCGTCCTTGAGCGCCGCGACCTTCGCCACCTTCGTCCCCGGCGCGAGCTGGAGCTCGTAGCGCGTCACGCGCGGCCCTGAGATCTGGCCGATCACCGTCGCCTCGACACCGAAATGCGCGAGGGTCTGCACGAGCAGCTCCGCGACCCGCGCCGCGGCCTCGCCCGAGACGTCGTCGCGCTCCGGCGAGACGCGGAGGACGCCGGAATCGGGCAGCCGGTACTCCGCGTTCTCCGACGTCACCTCGTCGAACAGCGTCTCCGGATCCTCGAGCAGCGCCGGCGGCTCGGTCTGCAGCGGCGCCGGCTGCGCGCCCGCGTGCGGCGGCGGCAGGACGCTCTCGCCCACCACGTCCGGGAAGGCCGAGACCGCGTCGACGGGAGCGGCGAGGGACGGAGCGGGACGCACCGGCTCGGGCCGGGTTGCGGGCTGCGGACGCTCGTGCCGCGACCGTGCCCGGCGGGCGGCGTGGTGAAGCTCGCGGCCCGAGCGGCGAAGGATCGCGCCGAGCGAGGCACCCGAGAGCAGCAGCGAGCCGACCAGCATGAGGAAGACGCCGAGCAGCAGCGAGCCCGTGGCGCCGATCGCGATCCCGACCGCGCCGCCGAGGAGCTGGCCGAGGTAGCCACCCTGATCCTTGCCCAGCGAGATCATGAGCCCGCAGGCGAGCACCGCCATCCCGGTACGGAACGGCCTCACGTCGACGAGCGCGCTCCGCGTCACGACGAGCGCGCCGACCGCCGCGAGCGCGACCGGCACGACGTACCTCGCGTCGCCGACGAGCTTGTCGAGACCGTCGCCCAGCCAGCCGCCGACGTAGCCGCCGTTCCAGCCGAAGTAGAGTACGGCGCCGAGGAAGAGGCCGAGCGCGACCGAGCCGAGGCCCCAAAGCTCAGGGTGCTTGCGCTCGGGGTGCTGGCCGCTGTTGCGGGCGCCGCGCTTCGTCCGCGTCTTCTTGACGCGGCTCGGGAGCTTCGGGCGCAGCTTCGACTTCCGCTTACGGCGCGGCACGGCTTGGTCTTCGCGCGCGGCCGGCCCTATCCTCCGTCCGATGGCGCCCGAGACCCGGTACGCGCGGAGCGGCGACGTCAACATCGCGTATCAGGTGGCCGGCGAGGGCCCCACCGACCTCGTCTACGTCCCGGGCTGGATGTCGAACGTCGAGCTGATGTGGGAAAGGCCCGAGATGGCGAGCTTCCTCGGCCGGCTCGCGTCCTTCTCGCGTCTCATCCTCTTCGACAAGCGCGGCACCGGGCTCTCCGATCGGGTCTCGAACGACAAGCTGCCGACGCTGGAGGAGCGCATGGACGACGTGCGCGCGGTGCTCGAGACCGTCGGCTCGCAGCGCGCGGCCCTCTTCGGGCACTCCGAAGGCGGGAACATGTGCGTCCTCTTCGCGGCCACCTATCCCGAGCGCACAAGGGCGCTGATCACGCTCGGTTGCTTCGCGAAGCGCCGTGACCCCGACGACGACTATCCCTGGGCGCCGGAAGCGGACGACCGGGAGGAGGCGGTGCTCGACGTCGAGCGGAACTGGGGTCGGCTGAGGCCCGAGGACGTCGAGTACTACTCGCCCAGTCGCGCCGGCGACGAGCAGTTCGTGCGTCACCTCGAGCAGTACTTCCGGCGGTCGGCCAGTCCGGGTGCGGCGGCCGCTCTCCTGCGCATGAACTCGTACATCGACGTGCGCGAGGTCCTCCCCACCATCCGCGTCCCGACGCTCGTTCTCCACCGCACGGGCGACCGCGACGTCAACATCGCGGAGGGTCGCTACCTCGCGGCGAAGATCCCGGGCGCGAAGTTCGTCGAGCTTCCGGGTGACGACCACTGGATCTCCGCCGGCGACACCGACGCGATCGCGGACGAGATCGAGGAGTTCCTGACGGGCACGCGGCCCGTGCCGGAGCCCGACCGCGTGCTGGCCACGGTTCTCTTCACGGACCTGGTCGGCTCGACCGCGCGGGCCGCCGAGCTGGGAGACCGACGCTGGCGCGACCTGCTCGCCGCCCACGACGCCTCCGTGCGGCGCGAGCTCGAGCGATTTCGCGGCCGTGAGGTGGACACCGCGGGCGACGGGTTCTTCGCGACGTTCGACGGGCCGGCGCGCGCGGTGCGGTGTGCACTCTCGATCGGCGAGGCCGTCCGCGAGCTCGGCGTGGAGGTCAGGGCCGGGGTTCACACCGGCGAATGCGAGCTCGACGGCCCGAAGGTGCGGGGGATCGCCGTGCACACCGGAGCGCGCATCGCCTCGCTCGCCGGGCCGGGCGAGGTTCTCGTCTCGCAGACCGTGAAGGATCTCGTCTCGGGCTCCGGCCTCGCCTTCGAGGATCGCGGGGCCCGTGAGCTCAAGGGCGTCCCGGGCGAGTGGCGGATCTACGCCGCCGTCTGAACCTCCGCGACGAGCATCCCGTAGTAGGTCGGCGCCGCGTACGCGAGCACGTCCACGTGCGCCTCCTCGCCGACCGCGCCCTGGAGGACGACGAGCTGCCAGAGCGAGTCCGCCTTCCCCGGCTCGGCGCGCTCGGCCAGCGGGCGGAAGTCGAGCCGGCCGGAGGCGAGGATCTCCTGCAGGCGCGCGTCGTACTCGGCCGCGGCCGGATCGAAGCCGTAGGGGCCGTCGGGATCGTGCGCATGGCCGTGGTCGGCGCTCGCGATCAGCGCGACGCGTCCGGGCAGTGCGGCGATCGCCTCACCAAGCTTCAGGTGCTCCTCGAGCGGCCGGTCGCGCGCAGGCGACACGACCACGACCTTCGGCGCCTCGACGAAGCTCAGCGGGATCTCCGCGCCCCAGTCGACGGGGAACTCGGCGGTCGCCGGGTCGTTGCCGCCGTACGAGACGCCGAGGATCGGCAGCGGCGCCGCGAGCAGCGCGGCGGCGGTTCCGCGATCGGTCTCGTGCTCTCCGACGATCCCCGAGGTGACGACGGCGTAGTGGCCGTCGACGTGGACGGAGTGTGGCGTGACGACGACCGCGACGTCGGGCTCGGTCGCGGCCGCCCGCCGGCCGAGCTCCTCCATCGCCGCCCGCAGCCCGGGCGCGAGGTCGACGTCGCCGTGCGGAGCGATGCAGGCGAAGACGAGGCTCATGGGAGCGATCCGATCCGCGACACGAGGAGCTCGAGGAACCGCTCCGCGTCCACGTCCACCCCGACGTCGGCGTTCGGCTCGCGGCCCGTCACGCCCCGCAGGTCCACGACGGTGCGGCCGTCGGAGAACTCGGAGCGCGTCTCGACGGCGACGTTCGCGTGACGGGTCGTCAGCAGCGCCGGGTCGATCACGTGGGCCACCGCCATCGCGTCGTGGATCGGTGAGCCGTCGAAGCCGTACGAGCGCTCGTGGAACGCCTGGAAGAAGTCCGACAGCTCTGCGACGAAGCGCCCGGCCCGGCCCGCGCCGCGCAGCCGCTCCGCATGCGTTCGCGTGAAGAGTGCCTGGTGCGTGACGTCGAGCCCGACCATCGTGATCGGGATGCCGCTCGCAAACACCGCCGCGGCAGCCTCCGGGTCGACGAAGGCGTTGAACTCGGCAGCCGGAGTGACGTTGCCCTCGGCGATCGCACCGCCCATCCAGACCACGCGCTCGATCCGGCCGCGCACGTCGGGATGCCGTTCGAGCATCAGCGCGAGGTTCGTGAGCGGAGCGGTCGGGACGAGGACGACGCCCGGCTCCACCAGCTCCGCGAGGAAATCGGCGGCGTGCGCCTCGACCGGAAGAGCGGAGGGCTCGGGCAGCTCCGGCCCGTCGAGGCCGCTCTCGCCGTGCACGTGCGCCGCCGTGCGGAGCTTCCTACGCAGCGGCGCCGCCGCACCGGCCGCAACCGGGACGTCGCCGCGGCCGGCGATCTCGAGCGTGACGAGCGCGTTGCGCGTGGTCTTGTCGAGTGTCTGGTTGCCCGCGACGGTCGTGACGCCGATCAGCTCCAGCTCCGGCGACCCGAGCGCGAGGAGGATCGCGATCGCGTCGTCGTGTCCGGGGTCGCAGTCGATGACGATGCGGGTGCTCACAGGACCGCATCCACCTCCTCGGCGGTCGGAAGCGACGTCTGGGCGCCGAAGCGCGAGGCCGCGAGCGCGCCGGCGGCGCACGCCCGGCGCAACGACTCCTCGCGCGGCCGGCCCTCGAGCAGCGAGACGACCAGGCAGGCCGTGAACGCGTCTCCGGCCGCGGTCCCGTCGACGGCCTCGACGGCAGGCGGCGCCGCGCGCGCCACCTCGCGCCCGTCCTCGAGCAGCACGGCTCCTTCGGCCCCGAGCGTGAGGCAGACGAGACCCGGCCGCTCGCCGAGCGCGTCCAGCTCGAGCCGGTTCACGATCGTGACCTCCGCTGCGGGAGCAGCGCCGTCGCGGGCCGGAGCGGCGTTGAGGAAGAACCGGGGTGCGAGCTCGGCGGCCCGCGCGACGGTCTCAGCGGGGATCTCCTGCTGGCACAAGACGACGCCAGCATCGCCCAGAGAGAGGTCGCCGGGTCGCAGCTCGGCGTTCGCGCCCGGCGCGACGACGATCGTCGTCTCCCCCGCTCCGTCCACCGTGACGAGCGCGATCCCCGTCGGCGCGTCCCGCACGAGCCACCGCTCCTCGACGCCCGCCTCGCGCAGCCCCGCGAGGGCCTCGTCCGCCAGCTCGTCCCGGCCGACGCAGCCGAGCATCGCCACCTCGGCCCCGAGCCGCGCGGCCGCCACCGCCTGGTTCGCACCCTTGCCGCCCGGCACGCGCGAGAAGCGCGCACCGCTCACCGTCTCGCCTGGGCGGGGCAGCCGATCGGCCCGCACGACGAGGTCGAGGTTGATCGAGCCGACCACGGTGAGACGGGGCGCAGCCATGCGGGCGAGCGTATCCCGATGTGTATCCGCGCGTCCGCCGGGGACAGGCAAGGGTCGTGATTTCGGGACGAGAAGAAGCGCGCCGAGAACGAGGCGACCTTCCGCGACGAACGAGCACATCCGTGCTGCCGAGCGGGAGCTCGAACCGCCGCTCGAGCATGTCCCGTACCTCTGCGAGTGCGACGACGTCTCCTGCCGCGAGACGATCCGCCTCGCCGCGCCGGAGTACGAGCGCGTTCGCGAGGACGGGGCCACCTTCGCGATCGCGCCCGGACATCCGAGCGAGGGCGACGTCCTCGAGCGGCACGACGGCTACCTCGTCGTGCGCAAGCGCGACGGCGGCGGCGAGGTCGCACGCGCCCTCGATCCGAGAGGGGAGGATGCATGAGCGAGGATCAGGCCAGGCGAGTCGGCCTCAACGAATCCATCTTCCGCCAGGTGAACGAGCAGATCGAGAGGCTCAACCGCAATCTCGGAGCCGACGACGCCGCGATGACGGTGATCTGCGAGTGCGCCGACGGCGACTGCACCGACCGGTTTCAGTTCCAGGTCGCCGACTACGAGGAGGTTCGGGCCGACCCGTTGCGCTACGTCGTCGTCCCGGGTCATGAGCTCTCCGAGTACGAGTCCGTCGTCGAGAGCCGCGACGGCTACGACATCGTCCGGAAGCGCGAGGGGACCGCGGCCGCGCTCGCAGAGGAGACGGATCCCCGGTCCTGACTGACAGACTGCGCGGCGGGATGGGCGTCGCGCACTGGGACGAGGTCGAGAGCTTCCACCCCGCCAAGGGCGAGATGGACGCGACCTGGCAGCGACTCGGCGACGCCGCCGGCACGCGCGGCGTGGGCGTGAGCCGCGTTCGCGTCGAGCCCGGCAAGCTGCCGACGCCGCCGCACTCGCACGGAGCGTCCGAGGAGCTGTACTTCGTGCTCGGCGGCTCGGGCCTCGCGTGGCAAGACGGCGAGGTGCACGAGGTGCGCGCGCTCGACTGCGTCGTCCACCGTGCGGACGAGATGGAGCACACGTTCGTCGCCGGCCCCGACGGGCTCGAGTTCCTCGTCTTCGGCACGCGCCACCCGACCGAGCTGGGCTGGCTCCCGCGCTCGCGCGCGATCCGGCTCGGCTGGCCGTGGGTGCAGGGACGCGACGACGACCCTTGGGACATCGAGGCCACCGTCCAGCCGCTCGCGGTCGGCGAGCCGGCGCCGCGACCGCCCAACATCCGCAACGTCGACGAGCTCGAGCTCACGACCGTCCGCCACCAGACGTTCGTCTACTTCACGCCCGAGGAGACGACCAGGCTCGCGGGCCTCGGCTGGGAGCGGCTGGCTGCGGGCCACCGCGGCTCCGTCCCGCACTGCCATTCCGCGGAGGAGGAGGTCTTCGTGATCCTCGGCGGCAGCGCCACGCTCGAGCTTTGGTCGAGCGCCGGTGAGGTCGAGGAGACGGCTCTGCGAGCCGGCCACGTGGTTGCACGGCCACCCGGCTCGCGTGTCTCGCACTCGTTCCGCGCCGGGCCGGACGGCGTCGAGATGCTCGTCTACGGCACCCGCGATCCGAACGACATGTGCTGGTACCCCCGCTCGAAGAAGGTCTCGTGGCGCGGCCTCGGCGTGATCGGGCGGATCGAGACGCTCGAGTACTTCGACGGCGAGCCGCTCGACGACGACTGAGGTGGCCTACGACGAGGACCTCGCCGTACGGATCCGGACGCTCGTCGGCGACCGCGCCGATCTCACCGAGCAGAAGATGTTCGGCGGGCTTGCCTTTCTCATCGGCGGCAACATGGCGATCGCCGCGAGCGGCCAGGGCGGAATCCTCGTCCGGGTCGACGCCGATCAATCGGCCGAGCTCGTGGCCACGACCCCCGCCGAGCCGATGGAGATGCGAGGCCGGCAGATGGCCGGCTGGCTCCGTGTCGACGCCGCCGACGTGGCGGACGACGCCGCGCTGGCGGAATGGGTCGAGCGCGGGACGACTTATGCAGCGTCGTTGCCGGCGAAGTGACCGTGCTCGAGACCGTTCATCTCCCACCCGTACCGATCCAGGAGGACTTCGGCGGCATGCCGCTCGACTGATTGGTCGAGCGGGGTCTCCATCATGGTCTCGCGCGTGTGCGCGAGGTGGGAAGCGAGCTCGTCGACCGTTGCTCCCCATAGCCGATTCCGCTCCCACTGCACCTCGTCGTCGTCCGAACGTGGGGCCAGAGAAGCGCTAGCTTCGTGGGCGCGCTCGAGAATGGAGGCGACCGGTCCCACGTAGGTCGCGTACTCGTCCAGGGGCACTGGACCGATGGGATTCCACAGTGCCCAGAGCAAGAGTGTGAGCCGATCCTCGCCGCGGGACTGCCACCATTCGTTCCGCGCGGCAGGACCCACTTCCCTAGACCTCGACGATCACGGGAAGCACCATCGGGCGCCGCCTCGTCCGGTCGTAGACGACCCCGCCGAGCGCGTCGTGCAGGTGCTCCTGCAGCAGCTTGATCTCGGTCACGTCGTCGGCGATCAGCTCCCGCAGGACCCGGTTCGCCTCCTCCCGGAGCTCGTCGAGCAGCGGCTCGGCGCCCTCGCCGAAGCCGCGCACGATCAGCTCGGGTGGAGCGGTCAGCCCGCCTCCGTCGCGTCCCGCGAGCGTGGCCACGACGATGAGGACGCCGTCCTCCGCGAGCTTCCGCCGGTCGCGCAGGGCGACGTCGTGGACGTCCCCCACGCCGAGCCCGTCGACGAACGTGACCCCGGCCTCGACCTCGTCCACGATCTGCGCGACTCCGTCGCGGAGCTCGACCACGCTGCCGTTCTCGGCGAGGATGATCCGGTCGTCGGGCACCCCGCCCTCCCGCGCGATCTGGGCGTGCGCCGCGAGCATCCGGAACTCGCCGTGCATCGGCATCACGGACTTCGGCCGCAGGAGCCCGATGATCGTGCGCAGCTCCTCGGCGCGTCCATGGCCGGAGACGTGCACGGGCGCGTTGTCCTCGTGCAGCACCTCCGCGCCCATCTTCGCGAGCCGGTTGATCGAGTCGTGGACGCGCAACTCGTTGCCGGGGATCGGCTTCGCGGAGATGATCACCGTGTCGCCGGCCTCGATCCGCACAGCGGGATGGTCGTTGTACGCGATCCGCGTCATGGCCGACATCGGCTCGCCCTGGCTGCCGGTGCAGAGGATCAGCTGCTCTCCGCGCGGCAGCTCGGCGAGCTCGTGCGGGCGCAGGATCAGATCCTCGGGCACGTCCATGTAGCCGAGGGTGCGCGCGATGTTCCCGTTCTTCCGCATGGAGCGGCCGACGAAGGCGACCTTCCGGCCGCAGTCAACCGCGACGTCGGCTGCCTGCTGCATCCGGTGCACGTTCGACGCGAAGGACGACACGAGGATGCGGCCCTCGCGGCGCGGGAAGATCTGGCGGAACGCCTCGCCGACGACACGCTCCGACTCGGCATAGCCGGCGCGTTCCGCGTTCGTAGAGTCTCCGAGCAGGAGGTCGACCCCGCGTGAGCCGATCTCCGCCAACCGCCCGACGTCGGTGCGCTGCCCGTCGACGGGCGTGTGGTCGAGCTTGTAGTCGCCGGTGTGGACGCAGCGCCCGCCGGGCGTCTCGAGGACGACGGCGGCCGAGTCCGGGATCGAGTGCGCCATCCGCACGAGCTCGACGCGGAACGGGCCGAGCTGGACGGGATCGTCTCCGGGCGCCAGCTCCTGCAGCTCGGCGGAGCGGAGGAGGCCGTGCTCGTCGAGCTTCGACTTCACGAGCGCGAGCGTGAGCCGCGTGGCGAGCACGAGCGGAATTCGCACCTCGCGCATGAGGTACGGCAGCGCCCCGACGTGATCCTCGTGCCCGTGGGTGAGGACGACGGCGCGCACCATCTCCTCGCGCTCGCGCAAGTAGGAGAAGTCGGGCAGGACGAGGTCGACGCCGAGATGCTCGTCCCGCGGGAAGGCCAGGCCGGCGTCGACGACGACGATTGCCCCGTCCGCCTCGTACACGGTCATGTTCTTGCCGACCTCGCCGAGGCCACCGAGCGGAACGATGCGGCAGACGCCCATCCGCGCGGAGTCTAGGCACTCGTCTGCCCGGGACACGGCCGGAACCTGATACCGGGACGTGGCCGTTCGGGAGGTGGCTAGGCGGACGCGGCCGCGAGCAGGCCCGAGCGCTCCAGGCAGGAGCGGACCTGCGCCAGCTCGGCCTCGTCCGGTTCGACCATCGGGAGCCGGTGCCCCCCCACCTCGTGGCCCGTGAGGTTCAGCGCGGCCTTGATCGGGATCGGGTTGACCTGGATCCGCAGGAGGTCGTACGACGGCTGCAGCTCCTCGTGCATGGCGCGCGCTCCCGCGAGGTCGCCCTCGCGGTGGAGACGGATCATCTCCGCGATCTGCGGCCCCCAGAGATGCGCGGTCACCGATACGACTCCCACGCCGCCGAGCTCGAGGAAGGCGAGCGTGTTCGGGTCGTCGCCGGAATAGAGATCGAGCCGCGTCTCCGCCGCGATGAACCGCGCCTGGTCGGGGTCGCCCAGCGCCTGCTTCACCGCGACGACGTTCTCGATCTCGGCGAGACGCGCGATCGTGCCGGACTCGATGTTGACGACCACGCGGCTCGGGATGTTGTAGGCGACCACCGGCAGATGGGTGGCGCCGGCGATCTCCTCGAAGTGGCGCACGATCGCCCGCTGAGGCGGCTTGTTGTAGTACGGCGTCACGACGAGGATCCCGTCGACGCCGACCTCGGTGGCCTCCCGCGTCAGGCGCGCCGAGTGCGCCGTGTCGTAGGTGCCGGTGCCGGCGATCACGGTTGCCCGGTCGCCGACCGCCTCCACTGCCGCCCTGAAGAGGCCGAGCTTCTCCTCGTCGCTCAGGGTCGGCGACTCGCCCGTCGTGCCGCACACGACGAGTCCGCCCGACCCGTTGTCGACGAGGAAGGTCGCAAGCTCGCGGAAGCGCTCGAAGTCGACCGCGCCGTCCGCGCGGAACGGCGTCACCATCGCGGTTATGACCTCGCCCAGCATGATTGGAGTCTAGGTGACCATTCTCGCCCCGGCCGAAGACGCCTCCCCCGCCCGCTGGCTCCGCCGGTCGCTGACGACGTTCGGGAAGTCCGTCAACTCGCTCGTCCCGGCCGGCTTCGACACGTACGTGCGCGTCTTCCACCCCGGGCAGCAGAACGGACGCCGCCTCCGCTGGGCGGAGATCGCCGCTCAGCACGGACGCGTCGCGCACGCGGGCATGCAGCTCGGAGCACTCGTCGGCGATGTGCGGGTCGAGGACTCCGTCCACGAGGAGTTCTTCGAGCGCGTGCCCGGCGAGTTGCCGCTGGACCTCGCGGCGGAGCTGGCCCGGACTCTCGAGCGCCACACGGACGCGCCGACCCGCTGCTGGTTCGCCGTCTGGTACGGCTGGCACGCGTCGTTGCCCGACCTGGTTCGGAGCGCGCCGACGTTCGCGCTCCCGAAGCGCGAGTACCACCTCCTGGCCGGCCCGGTCGCCGCCGGAGCCGAGCCGGTCGGCACCTCGTGGCCGCAGACCGCGAACCTCTGGTGGCCCGACGACCATGCCTGGTGCGTCGCGACCGAGATCTACGCGAAGTCGACCTACGTCGGCTGCTCCCGGGCCTGCGCCGACGAGCTGCTCGCGCAGGAGGAGCTCGAGGCCTACGAGATCGATCCGGCGACCGGCATCGATCGGTTCAGCGACGAGATCAACCCGCCGCCGAGCCGGAGCTAGGCGAGCTCCTCCTGCAGCGCCTGCAGGGCGTAGAAGACGCCCTCGGAGAAGGTCGGGTACGGCTGGATGGTGTCGACGAGCGTCTCGACGGGCACCGCGGCCCGGATCGCCAGGGTGAACTGGCCCAGCCATTCGGCCGCCTGCGGCCCGACGCAGACGGCTCCGACGAGCACGCGCCGGCGCGGATCGGCGAACACGCGCACGAGGCCGTCGCGCTTCGGCCGCTCGTACGTCGAGAGGCGCGGGAGCGAGCTGAGCTCCACGCGGGCGCTGACGAGCCCGTCTCCGTCCGTTCGCCCGACCGTCGCGACCTCGGGGTCGGTGAAGATCCCGGCCGGGATCGCGCGGTAGTCGGCCTTGGCGTGCCGATTGGCCATGTCCGCAGCGGCGACCCGCGCCTGGTACTTGCCGACGTGCGTGAACTGCGCCACCCCCGTCACGTCGCCGATCGCCCACACGTTCTCGGCGGCGCGCAGCCGCTCGTCCACCTCGACGCCGCGGCCGGTGACCTGGACTCCGAGCTCGTCGAGACCGAGCCGCTCGACGTTCGGCCGACGTCCCGTCGCGATCAGCAGCCGCTCGGTCTCGAGCGTCGAGCCGTCGGACAGGTGCAGCCGGATCCCGGGCTCGGCCCGCTCGATGCCGACCCCGATCCGGACGTCGATCCCCTCCTCCCGGAAGAGCCCGCCGAGCACCTCGCCCGCGTCGGGATGGACGCGCCCGAGCAGGTGCTCGCCGCGCTCGACCACGGTCACCTGCGAGCCCATCCGCGAGAAGAACTGCGCGAGCTCGCAGCCCACGGGGCCGCCGCCCATGACGACGAGGCTCTGCGGCACCTTGTGCGTCCGGGTGGCCTCGCGGTTCGTCCAGTACTCGATCGAGTCGAGCCCGTCGATCGGCGGGATCGCGGGACGCGAGCCCGTGGCGAGGACGAGCCGGTCGTACACGAGCTCTTGCCCATCCACCTCGACGACGCCGGGCCGCGCGACGCGGCCTTCGCCGCGCACGAGCCGGCAGTGCCACTCCTCGAGGTAGTGGAGCTGGCCGGCGTCGTCCCAGTCGCTCGTCATCCAGTCGCGCCACGACCAGACGCCGTCCTGCTCGGGCCGCTGGCCGGTGAGCCCCGGGGCCCGCTCGAGCGACGCTCCGAGCTCCGTCGCCCGGAGCATCGTCTTCGTCGGCATGCAGGCGAAGTAGGAGCATTCGCCGCCGACGAGCCGGCTCTCGACGAGCGTGATCTGTGCCTCGTCGTCGAACCGGCGGAGGGCGCCGACGAAGTGCTCGCCGGTCGACCCTCCGCCGAGGACGACGACCTTCACTATCCGGCGAGTCCGTTCGCCTTGAGGAACTTGGCGGCGATCGCCTTGGGCGTCTGCTTGTTCACGTAGTACGCCTTGTTCATGGCCTGCATCGCCGGAAGCGTGAGCTTGGCTGAGACGGCGTTGGCCGTCGTCGTGAGCAACGTGCCGTTTGCTCCCTTGAGCAAGCTCTGCGCGACGACCGGCGCGACGTTCTGGAATCCGAAGATGTGCTTGTCGTCGGTGAGCGTCGTGTACTTCGGATCGAGCTGCAGCGGATCCGTGGAGAAGCCGTCTCCCCCGGTCGCCTTGCCCTGGTCGAGCAATGTGTAGACGCTCACGTTGCTGAGCGGGACGAACTTGATGTTCTTCAGGTGGTAGATCGTCTTCATCCCGAGGATGCACGTGATCCGCTGGTCGCACTCCGGCAGCGCGGCGTACGAGAACGACTTGAGCTTGCTCAGGTCGCTCATCGTCTTCAAGCCGTCCTTCTTGGCAGTCGCGCTCAGCATCGTGAACGTGTCGCTGTCGAAGAACGGAGTCGGCTTGAGCAGCGTCGCACCCCGCGAATGCTCTTCGAACGTCTTCGCAATCTGGTACGTGGCCGTCGCCGACTTGGGCGCGTTCTTGACCTTCGCGAGGTCGAGGGCGATCACCCCCGTGTACTCCGGATAGAAGTTGATCTTGTGGCTCTTGAACGCCGTGTCGATCACTTCGGAGCTGCCGATGTTGTTCTTGTAGACGACCTTGAAGCCCTTGGCAGCGAGCGCCTGGCCGTAGAGCTGGCCGAGGATGAACTCCTCCGCGAAGTTCTTGGTTCCGACCGTGATCGTCGGCTTCGGCCCTGTCGCCGACGACGTCGAGGTCGTCTTCTTGCCGCCCCCTCCGCCGCAGGCTGCAAGTCCGAGCAGAAGCGCGACCCCGAACGAAATCGCGAACGCCGCCTTGGCAGCGCGACGCGTGTGCTTCCGAAACATCCGTGCCTCCTCTCCTTGTTGCCCTCGCCGGGGACCCTACGCCCTCGGCGCCATCCGACGCGAGGTCGCGCGCTGCACCAGCCCGATCGCGGCGGCGGCGAGAACGGCGAGGGCAGCGACCCAGACAGCCGCCGCCAAGATCCCGCTGAGCCCGTACTTGACCTGGCGGGCGAAAATGTCGCCGAGACCCCCGCCTCCGAAGATGCCGGCGATCGTCGCGGTGGCGATGACGAACACCGCGGCGATCCTGAGCCCGGCCAGGAGGAGCGGCAGGCCGAGCGGAAGCTCTACGCGCATCAGGATCTGCATCTCGGTCAGTCCCATTCCCCGGGCAGCCTCGACCGCATCTCGGTCGGCTCCTTCAATGGCGAAGTACGCATTCGTGAGAATCGGCGCGATCGCGAGCACGACGAGCGCCACGGTGTTGTTCCAAAAGCCGACGCCGAGGATCCCGATGCCGAGGCCGATGAGCACCACGCTTGGCAGCGCGCGCCCCAGGCTCGAGACGCTGAGGGCGAGGAGCAGGCCACGATGCCGGTGCCCGAGCCAGAGCCCTAGCGGCAGGGAGATCAGAAGCGCAATGGCTAGCGCGGCGAACGCGAGCTCCGCGGTCTCTCCGGTCTTGTGGAGCAGGAGCGACGTGTGGCTCGGCATGAAGCGGAACGCATCGACGAAGACGCTGGCGACCATCAGCGCACCCGGTTCCACGGCGTCAGCGCACGCTGCACGAACGCGAGGAGCAAGTCGGCGGCGAGCGCCAGCAAGATCGCCAGCCCACCGGCGGCGAGGAGCTTCGTCTTGAAGAGATCCGGCGTCTCGATGGCGTCGAAGATCGGCACCCCGAGACCGTCCTCGATCAGGAAGGCGGCGACCGTCGCGATCGAGATGGTCGCCACCGTGGCGATGCGCAGGCCCCCGAGGATCGCAGGCGCAGCGAGCGGCAGCTCGACCCGGAAGAACGTCTGGAGCCGTGTCAGCCCCATGCCGCGCGCCGACTCGAGTACCTCGGCCGGGACGCCGCGGAGGCCCGCGATCATGGTTCGGTAGAGGATGAACAGCGTGTACGAGACCAGTGCGATCTCCACCGTCGTCACGGTGACCCCGGTCAAGGGAACGAGCAGCTGAAACAGCGCGAGGCTCGGGATCGCGTAAAGGAGGTCGGTGAACCCGCCGAGCGGCCCGTCGAAGAGCCGCCAGCGGAAGCCGATGAGCGCGAGGAGGAACGAGATCGCGAAGCCGATCCCGACGGCTATCAGGGTGAGCTGAATGTGCTGGACGAGCGCCGGCTGGAGGGTGTCGCCCCAGTGCTGGGTCACCCAGCCGGTGCAGAACCAGCCGTTGTCCTTGATACATGCGCTCGGCGCCCCGAAGTGCGGGATGACCGGGCCGCCCTTGGCCACGAGCAAGCCGGTCATGCGAGCAGGTCCTCGCGCTTCACGACGCCCAGCGCCGAGCCGTCTGCGCCGACTACGACGAGGGCATCGCGGCGCTCGGCGATGAGCACCGCCAGGGCGTCGCGGAGAGTCGTGTCGGCCGACAGTTGCGGCAACCCGTCCTGCGCCGCGGGCGACGGCTGGAGATCGCCGAGGGTCCGGAGCGAGAGCGCCTTGAGCGCGCGGTCGCGGCCGACGAAGTCGGCGACGAACTCGTCCACCGGTTGTTCGAGGATCCGCTGCGGCGTGTCGTATTGGGCGAGGCGCCCACCCTCGCGCAGGATCGCGATCCGGTCACCGACCTTGATCGCCTCGTCGATGTCGTGCGTGACGAAGACGACCGTCTTGCGCAGCTCTTCCTGGAGCCGCAGGAACTCGTCCTGCAGCCGCGCCCGCACGATCGGGTCGATCGCGCCGAAGGGCTCGTCCATCAGCATCAGCGGCGGATTCGCGGCGAGCGCGCGCGCGAGACCGACGCGCTGGCGCTCACCGCCGGAGAGCTGAACGGGGAAGCGCTTCGCGTAGGACGGGTCGAGCCCGACGAGCTCGAGCAGCTCGGCGGAACGCGTCTTGATCCACGAGCGCGGCCGTCCGAGCAGTCGCGGCACCGTCCCGATGTTCCCCTCCACCGTCATGTGCGGGAACAGGCCGACCTGCTGGATGACGTAGCCGATCGAGCGGCGCAGCTCCGTGAGGTCGTGCTGCAGGATCGACGTGCCGTCGATTCGGATGTCGCCGCTCGTGAGCGGGATCAGCCGGTTGACGAGCTTGAGCGCCGTCGTCTTGCCGCCGCCCGACGGCCCGACGAGGACGCAGATCTCCCCCGCGGGCACCGTGAGCGAGAGACGGTCGACCGCCGCGCCGTCCCGGCCCGGATAGACCTTCGTCGCTTCGTCGAAGACGAGCTCGGCCGCCTCGGTCGGCATCCGGGAATCATCTCCTACGCGACAGGCGCTCCGAAAGCTATGTCGTGGCCGTCGGGATCCTGGACGCCGAACTCCCGCATGCCCCAGGGCTGGTCGCCGAGGCCGTAGTCGAGCTCGACGCCTCGTCCGGTGAGCTCGGCGTGCCAGGCATCCACGTCGTCGACCCGGATGTAGACGTTCCACATGTTCTCGAGGAGGCGCCAGTTGGGCAGGAACGGCTCGGCGCTGCGGCCGTACATGATCCGCTGGCCGTCCCGGCTCGCGATCCCGAAGTTCGGAGGCTGCCCGAAGAAGTCGAACTCCCAGCGGAGCGCGTCCCGGTACCAGGCCGCCGTGCGCTCGAGGTCGGACGAGAGGAGCACCGGTGCCGCCTGCTCGATCCTCACAGCACCGCCTCGAGACCGACCGTGAGGCCCGGCGGCAGCTCGCCGAGCTTCTCGAGCGCGAGCAGGACGCCGTCGGCGAACGACTCGCGGCCCGTCGTGTCGTGGCGGATCGTGAGCAGCTGGCCCTCGCCGCCGAAGATGACCTCCTGGTGGGCGACCAGGCCCGGGAGGCGCACCGAGTGGATCGCCGCCTCCCCGCCGATCAGCTGCGCCGTGGCTCTTGCCGTTCCCGACGGCGCGTCCTTCTTCGCCTCGTTGTGGAGCTCGACGATCTCGGCCCGCGGGAAGTGCTCGGCCGCCTCGCGCGCGAAGCGCATCATCAGCACCGCGCCGATCGATAAGTTCGGCGCGACGAAGAGGCGCAGGCCCTTCTCCGCGGCGAGGGCGCCGAGCTCCGCCGGCTCCCAGCCGGTCGTGCCGACGACGCAGGAGACGCCCTGCTCGAGCGCGGCGCGGACGTTCGCCGCCGCCGCCTCCGGGGTCGTGAAGTCGACGGCCGCCTCGCAGCCGCTCACGTCGGGCTCGTCGCCGAGCTCGATCCCGCGCACCTCGTGCCCCACTGCCTCGAGCCGCGCCACGATCGCGCTCCCCGCTT
>DATFCX010000075.1:0-10028 GCA_035252585.1 Gaiellaceae bacterium | reverse complement strand
GTCAGCCGGTCGAAGGTGCGCTCATCGTAGCCAACCCCTCTGTCGCCACAGAGTCGGCACTCCGAGCGTTATCGAACCCTTAACGCGTCGGCCTTAGTCCCGAGTACGCAGCGCCGGGAAGAGGATCACGTCGCGGATCGTATCCTTGCCGAGCAGGACCATCGCCAGCCGGTCGATCCCGATCCCGCAACCACCGTTCGGCGCCATCCCGTACGACATCGCCTCCACGTAGTCGGGGTCGCCGGGCTCGGCCTCGACGTCGCCGGCCTCCCGCTCCGACTCCTGCATCGCGAAGCGCTGGGCCTGCTCCTCCGCGTCGTTGAGCTCGCTGAAGGCGTTCGCGAACTCCATCCCGCTCACCACCGCCTCGAAGCGCTCGACCAGCGTCTCGTCGGCGTCGGTCGTGCGGGCGAACGGGGACATCTCGATCGGCCAGTCGTAGACGATCGTCGGCTGGATCAGCTCGGGCTCGACAAAGTGCGAGTACGCGTGGTCGGTGAGCTGCGCCCAGCTGCGGTCGTTCGAGATGTCGACTCCCGCCTCGGTCAGCTTCGCGCGGAGCTCGGCCTCGTCGCGCGTCCAGACGCCGTAGGCCTCGAGCGCCTCGACGAACCGCACCTCCTGCCACTGCGAGAGGTCGATGTCGTGGCCGCGGAAGGTCGTCTGCATCTCGCCGATCGTCGCCTCGGCTGCGTGCTCGACCAGCTCCTTCAGGCGCGCGGCGGTGTCCTTGTAGTTCGCATACGCCTCATACCACTCGACCTGGGTGAACTCCGGCGAGTGCTTATACGAGTAGCTCTCGTTGCGGAAGTCCTTCGAGAGTTCGTACACCTTCTCGAGCCCGCCGACGATGAGCCGCTTGAGGTAGAGCTCGTCGGCGATGCGAAGGTAGAGCTCGGCGTCAAGGAGCTCCGACCGCGTGACGAAGGGCTCGGCGAAGCCGCCGCCGTACCGCGGCTGCAAGATCGGCGTCTCGACCTCGAGGAAGCCCTCGCCGTCGAGGTAGGCGCGGATCGCCGAGACCATGCGGGCGCGCAGGATCGCCTCACGCCGCGACTCCTCGCTCATCAACAGGTCGAGGTAGCGCTTGCGGTAGCGAAGCTCGACGTCCTCGATTCCGTGGAACGTGTCGGGCAGCGGGGCGCGGATTTGCGCGAGCACCTCGAGCTCGTCAACCTGCAGGGAGGGCTCGCCGCGACGCGACTGCGCCGGCGATCCGGTCACCCCGACGATGTCTCCGAGATGGAGATCCAGCTCGCCCGTGCGGTCCGCGGGACAGATGAGCTGGATGCGGCCGGAGCGATCGACGAGGTCGAGGAAGACGAGCTTCCCCATGTCCCGCCGGGCCATGACGCGCCCGGCGAGGCGGCGCTTCGTGGCGTCGTCGGTCGCGCCGGGCTCGAGCTGCTCCGCCTCGGCGCGGACGGCCGCGACCTCGTCCCGGTCGGGAAAACGCTTCGGGAGGCCCATGGCGGGCGAGTCTAGTGGCCCCAGATCGCCCAGCCGATCAGGACGCCGGCGCCGAGCGCGACGGCGAAGAGGAGCCAGCCGAAGAGGAGCAGCACGGTCTCGCGTCGCCACATGCCAAAGCGGAGTCGCCGGCGAGCCAAGCTCCCGTGCCGCGCCGGCTGTGCGCCGAGCATGCGGATCACGGCGTCGCGGATCGTCTCGGCATCTGCGTCGAAGAAACCGAAGATTCGGACCGCGACCCCGCCGTTCTCCCGAACGAGCGCCAGGAGCAGGTGCTCTGTCCCGATGTAAGGGAGGTCGCCTCGCGCAGCGCGAGCTCGAGCAGCACTTTAGCCCGCGGCGTGAACGGGATCTGGCCGGTCGTGACCCCGTCGCCCGGACCGACGATCCGCGCGACCTGCGCCCGCACTTCCTCCACCGTGATGTCGAAGGACGCGAGCGCACGCGCCGCGAGGCCCTCCTCCTCACGGAGCAGCCCGAGCAGGATGTGCTCGGTGCCGATGTAGTTGTGCTTGAGCGCCCGCGCCTCGTCCTGGGCGAGGACGACGACCTGGCGAGCCCGCTCCGTGAATCGCTCGAACACCCGAGCGAGGCTAGTGCTACGCGGCTTTGACGTCCATGATCTTGAACTTCTTCGCGCCCCGGGGCGTCGGGGCCTCGACCACGTCGCCCTTCTTGTGGCCCATGATCGCCTTGCCGACCGGCGACTCGTTCGAGAGCTTGAGCTCGGCCGGGTCCGCCTCGGCGGAGCCGACGATGTGGTACTCGACCGTCTTGTTCGAGCCCATGTCCTTGAGCCGGACCTTGGTCCCGACCGAGACCTCGCCCGACCGCATCTCCTTCTTCGTGACGACGCGCGCGTTCTTGAGCCGCTCCTCGAGCGTGGCGATCCGCGCCTCGAGATGGGCCTGGTCGTTCTTCGCGGAGTCGTACTCCGCGTTCTCGGCGATGTCGCCGAACTCGCGAGCGATGCGGATGCGTTCCGCGACCTCGCGTCGCCGCACGGTCGAGAGTTGCTCGATTTCCTCTTGGAGCTTCTTGTAGCCCGCCGGCGTGAGGATGACTTCCTTCACCGCTGTCCTCCTGGACCCCAGAACATGAAACGGCCGGCGGCGAAACCGGCCGTCGGCGGTCGCGGATGGTACCCCCGCGATCAACCCTCGTCAACAGGCCGCCGATACCATCGCCCGATGCCGGTAAACCTCCAGCAGCCGTGGGCGATCGGCGGAGTCTCGGTGCCGACGCGGATCGTCCTCGCGCCGATGGCGGGAGTCAGCATCCAGGCGTTTCGGCGACAGGGACGCAGGTTCGGCGCCGGGCTGGTCTGCTCGGAGATGGTCTCCGCGGCCGGGATCGAGCACCGCAACGAGCGGACCTTCGGCTACCTGCGCGTCGCGTCCGACGAGCATCCGCTCGCGATCCAGATCTTCGGCTCCGATCCCCACTCGATGGCCGACGCGGCGCGGATGGTCGAGGCGGCAGGCGCGGACATCGTCGACATGAACTTCGGTTGCCCGGTGCGGAAGGTCACGAAGACCGGCGCCGGCGCGCATCTGATGGAGGATCCGGCGCTCGCCTGCCGGGTCGTCGACGCGGTCGCCGGGGCCGTCGACGTGCCCGTCACCGTGAAGATGCGGCGCGGCGTCGCGAACGGCTCGCGCGCGTGTCTCGAGCTCGGGCCACAGCTCGTGGCTGCGGGAGCCGCCGCGCTGACGCTCCATCCGCGCTCAGCGCAGCAGATGTACACGGGCGAAGCCGACCACTCGGTGACGGCGGAGCTCGTCGAGCGCGTCGACGTCCCCGTGATCGCCTCGGGCGACGTCACCTCCCGCGAGCAGGCGCTGGCGGTGCTCGAGCAGACGGGCGCGGCGGCCGTCATGGTGGCACGCGGCGCGCAGGGCAATCCGTGGGCGCTCCGCGAGATCGCCGAGGGCGAGTCGTTCCGGCCCACGCGCGAGGAGGTTGCCGCGGAGCTCGTCGTCTTCGTCCGCGAGGCCGTGCGCGAGCTCGGCGAGCAGCGCGCGGTCGGCTTCCTGAAGAAGTTCTACGGCTGGTACCTCGGCCGCGGGCGCTTCCCGAAGCCGTTCAAGCAGGAGCTCGTCCAGCTCCGGACGACCGAGGAGGTCGTCACGCGGCTGTTCGCGGCCGCCCCGGGGGCTGCACCGCTCGTCGAAAGCCTCGAGGCCGAGCTGCCGGCGGCCGAGGACGAGGTCCTGCTCGACGCGCTGCCGATCTCGGTCTACGGCGGCGGTTGAGCTAGCCCGTACGGTTCCGCTCCCAGACGAGCCGGAGCCCCTCGAGCGTGAGGAAGGGATCTACCTTCGAGATCGTGCGCGAATGCGGCTCGATCAGCTCCGCGAGGCCGCCCGTGGCGACGACCGGTGCGTCACGTGCCCCGAGCTCCTCGCGGATGCGGTCGACGATCGAGTCCACCTGCCCCGCGAATCCGTAGACGAGGCCCGACTGCAGCGCCTGCACTGTCGTCTGCGAGATGACCCGCTCCGGTGCGACGAACGGGACCTTCGGCAGCCGGGCGGCGCGCTGGAAGAGCGCGTCCATGGAGATCTCGATTCCCGGGGCGAGCACCCCGCCGACGAACTCGCCGCTCGCCGACACGACGTCGAAGTTCGTCGAGGTGCCGAAGTCCACGACCACGCTGGGCGTGCCGTGCCGCTCACGGGCGGCTACCGCATTCGCGATCCTGTCCGCCCCGACCTCGCGCGGATCGTCGTAGCGCACCGGCACGCCTGTGGAGACGCCCGGCCCCAGCACGAGCACCTCGACCTTCGCCCAGCGCTGCGCCAGCGACTCGTACTCACCGGCGAGCTGCGGCACCGACGAGCACAGGACGATCCCTTCCAGCGACTCGAGATCGACGAGAGCGCGCAGGAGAACCGCGAGCTCGTCGGCGGTATGTGTCGGGTTCGTGCCGACGCGAAAGTGCTCTGCCAGCCGATCGCCGTCGTACAGCCCGTAGACGGTCTGGGTGTTCCCGACATCTGCCGCGAGCAGCATCGCGGCCGGGAGGCTACTCGTCTTCGAGGCGGAACGGCTCGCCGATACGCTCGGCGAGCGCCTCGGCAGTCAGCTGCTGCTCGTCGCCCTCGCCGCGCAGCTCCTCGACGGTGACGTCACCCGAGGTGAAGACCTTGGCGCGGGGGATGATCCGCGTCGGCCGGTTCTTGTCCCAGACCCAGACGTCCTCGAGCTCGAGCTGGAAGAACGGGAGGCCGCCCGCGGCGCTCGGCGCCGCCTGCTGGACGTCGAGCCGGTTGCAGAGGTAGGTCGCGTCCTGCGTGAGCACGCAGAAGCGGAAGAGCGCGAAGACGGCCTGGTACTCCTTCTTCAGCGCGAGCTCGAGCTCGGCCTCGTATTCGTCGAGATCGTCGAGGTTGGACACGACGGTCAGTGTACCCCCGGTTTTCGGCCGGACACCGGCGGCTCAGCCGCCGCTGCTTCCGGCCTGAGCCAAGAGGTATTCCACGTCCCCGCGTCCCGGGACGACGAGGGCGGGATCCAGCTCCGCGAGCGGCTCGAGGACGAAATGCCGCTCGTGCAGTCGCGGGTGCGGCAGGGTCAGTCCGGGCTCGTCGATCGACTCGTCGCCGTAGAGGAGAAGGTCGAGGTCGAGCGTCCGCGGGCCGTGCTCGCCGGCGGCCCGGACGCGGCCGAAGCGCTGCTCGACGGCGAGCAGGCAGTCGAGGAGCTCCCGCGCCGGGAGCGTCGTTTCGAGCGCGACGGCACCGTTGAGGAAACGCGGCTGCTCGCCGACTCCCACGGGCTCGGTCTCGCGCAGGGCCGAGACGGCGACGACCTCGATGCCGTCCTCGGCCGCGAGAGCGTCGACGGCCGCCCGCAACGTACGCTCCCGGTCGCCGAGGTTCGCGCCGAGCCCGACGAACGCGCGCGTCACGGTCTCGTGAGGGAGACGCCGACCGAGCCTTCGAGGCCCGCGGGTCGAACCTCCGGCTTCCGCACCCCTACGCGAAGACGCACCGGCGAGAACCTCCGCTCGAGCTCGTCGGCGACCGCGGCGGCGAGCGCCTCGAGCAGCGCGTACTGCTTCGCGTCCGAGACCTCCTGCACCGTGCGCGCGACCTCGACGTAGTCGACCGCGTCCTCGAGCCGGTCGCTCGTCCCGCGCTGCCCCACCTCGAGCTCGAGGTCGAAGAGGAAGTCCTGCCCGCGCTCGCGCTCTTCCTCGTGCGCGCCGTGCCTGCCGAACACGCGCAGCTGGCGAACCTCGACCGTGATCACGCAATCGCGCCTGCGACGGTGAGCGCGTCGACGTGCGGCTTGACGTCGTGGACACGCAGGATGGTCGCGCCGCGCTCGAAGGCGGCGACCGCCGCCGCGACGCTCGCTCCGAGCAGGTCTTCCGATCCCGTGAGCCGGCGCAGGGAGCTCTTCCGCGAGAAGCCGACGAGGACCGGCCGGCCGTGGGCGAGCAGGACGTCGAGCCGGCGTACGAGCTCGAGGTTGTGCGCCACCGTCTTGCCGAAGCCGATGCCGGGGTCGAGGCAGATCCGCTCCTCGGGAACGCCCTCGGCGACGGCGAAGGCGAGCCGTTCTTCGAGGAAGGAGGCGACCTCAGCCACGACGTCGCCGTAGCGCGGCTCGGCCTGCATCGTCCCCGGCGCACCCTGCATGTGCATGAGGCAGAGGTAGGCGCCGGAGCCCGCGACGACTCCCGCGAGCTCGGGGTCGCCGCGCAAGGCCGTCACGTCGTTCACGAGGATCGCGCCGCGCTCGAGCGCCGCGTGCGCTACGACCGCCTTGGAGGTGTCGATCGAGACCGGGAGCTCTCCGGCGAGGCGGTCGAGGACCGGCACGACGCGACGCAGCTCCTCGCCGGCGGAGACGCCCTCCGAGCCGGGCCGCGTCGATTCGCCGCCGACGTCGACGATCGCCGCTCCCTCCTCGACCATGCGCCGCGCCGCGTTCGCCGCCACGTCGGGGTCGAGGTGGACGCCGCCGTCGGAGAACGAGTCCGGCGTCACGTTGACGACGCCCATCACCGACGGCCGCGGGAAGCGCTCCTCGATCGCGATCACGCGGAGAACTAAAGCACCCGGATCCCGGTGCCGACATATCGCCTGCGATGATCGACGACCGCCTCCTCGACCGCTGGACACGCGAGCGCGCCGCCCGAGACCGGCTGCGGAGCTCGCTGCCGGCGTCGTGGCGCAACGACCCGCGGCCGAACATGGACGTCGTCCGCGAGCTCTACGTCGAGGCGATGCTCCGCCTGAAGGAATCGCCGGTGCGCCCGGTGGCGATCGGCGACGACGACCGCTAGCCCGGGACCGCCTGCGGACGTCTCGTCCGGCCGGTGACGTAGACGTTGCAAGGTGCACGATTCTTGGCAAACCCTGCGGGCAAGTCTTACCCACTGCACAGGAAAATTGCGTAACCTGCAAGCGGTCGTGCGGCGGGTCGTATGGATTTGGGCGGCGGCAGCGTTGCTGCTCGTCTTCGGAGCGCTCAGCGCCTCCGCCGCGAAGCCCGTCTCCGGACGGACGCCCCGCCCCGCACAGCGGCTCAACGTCGTCCTGATCCTGAGCGACGACGAGCGCTGGGACGGGACCACGGTGATGGACAACGTCAAGAACCTGCTCGTCGACCACGGCGTGAACTTCACGGATGCACACGTCACGACGGCGATGTGCGGTCCCTCGCGCGCGAGCATCCTGACCGGCCAGTACTCCCACCACACCGGCGTCCTGGACAACTTCGGGGCGCACGCCTATCCCGCGTTCAAGGAGGAGTCGACCGACCTCCCGGTATGGCTGCACCGGGCCGGCTACCAGACCGCGTTGGTCGGCAAGTACATCAACGGCTATACGGGAGTCGCCGGCCACCACAAGATCCCACCGGGTTGGGACGACTGGCAGGTGATGGACAGCATCCCGATGGAGGCGTACTACAACTACTCGATCAACGACAACGGCCACCTCGAGCACTACGGAAGCAAGCCGTCGGACTACTCGACAAACGTACTCGCCAACAAGGCCGTCCAGTTCATCCGCGGGGCGCGACACCCGTTCTTCCTCTACTTCGCGCCGGTGGCGCCGCATCTGCCGGCGATCCCCGACAAGCGCGACCAGGGGAAGCTGGAGAACCTCGCGCCGATCCACTCGCCCGCCTTCAACCAGCGCAACATCGGCAAGGAGCCGTGGCGCTTCTGGCACAAGGACCTGCTCAGCGCGGCCGCGCAGCTCTACATCAACCACGTGCGCCTCCGCCAGGAGCAGTCGCTGCTCGCGCTCGACCGCAGCGTGAAGAGCGTCGTGCAGGCGCTCAAGGCCCGCCACGAGCTGAACCGCACCGTGATCCTCTACACGAGCGACAACGGCTTCCTCTGGGGCGAGCACCGCCTCGGCGGCAAGGTCTGGCCGTACCAGGAGTCGACCCACGTTCCGCTGATCGTCCGCGCCCCGTGGACGACCGCCGCCGAGCGCAACAACCAGCCGGTGCTCAACATCGATCTCGCCCCGACGATCGCCGCGCTGGCCGGGATCAAGCCGGGGCTGCCCGAGGACGGCCGCAGCCTGGTTCCGTTCCTCGAGGGCCAGCCGACTCCGTGGCGCCACGCGTTCCTCGTCGAGTTCCTCGGCAAGGACATGCTGCACAAGGGAGGCCCGCCTCCGTACACCGCCGTCCAGACGAGGCGGAACCTCTACGTCCAGTACAGGAACGGCTGGCGGGAGCTCTACGACCTGAGGCGCGACCCCTGGGAGATGCGGAACGTCGCCGGCGACCCGCGGACGAAGGCGCTGCAGGCCACGCTCGGCCAGGCCCTGCAGCGGCTCTACATCGCGCCGCCGGTGACGAGCGCTCGCGCCGGCCGGCGCTAGCCGGCGACGTCCGGTTCGCTCGCGACGAGCACGTTCCCCGGCGAGTCGACCCGGTCCACCAGCAACCAGGCGACGACGCGCCATGGCCCGAGCCGTCGGGCAGGTGCAGGATCTCGCCGCTCGATGGCTGTCTCGTCGCTTTTAGGATCTGTGGGATGGCTCGAGCACCTCGCCCTGATGAGCTGCGCTCGGCCTACCAGCGTTCGTTCGACAGCGGTGCCGAGGAGCGACGGCTGGTCGGGGCGGTGGCTTTCGGTGCCACGTTCGCGTTGACGCGCACGATCACGCACGCGATCCGGGCGGGAAGAGGGCCATTTCGCAACGTCACACCCGGCGGCAGACACATTCACCATATGACCTTCGGCATCTGCGCACTGATCGGAGTCGGCTGGGCCTGGTTGAACGAGATCGGGATCGGCAGCGGCGGCCCACCGCTTCACGAGCCACTGAAGCCGTCTACGGGGCCGGAGCGGCTCTCACTCTGGACGAGTTCGCGCTCTGGCTGAACCTGCAAGACGACTACTGGACGAAAGAAGGTCGCGAATCCATCGACGCCGTCGTGGCCTTCGGCACGCTGCTCACCATCGCCGCCACCGGACACCGCCTAGCAGGCGAACTTGCCCGGCTCAGCCACCGAGTCCTACGAGAGCCAGCCGCCTAGTGCCCCTCTAGGGCGTGGGTCGTCTGGGGAGGCGTCCTTCCTCTCGCCCGAGCGCGCCGGCTGGTGCTGCGAGCAGCTACTAGCTCTTGGCGGGATCCGGGCCCTGCATGGCCGAGCCCGGGAGCGGGAACGGCCGCGGGCGCGGGCGCTCGCGCTTCGGCTCCTGCTGCGGCTCGGGCTGCTCGGGCTCCGAGGGCGCCTCGTCCGGGAAGACCGTGGCCTCGTCCTCGCCGGCGAGCAGGCGCTCGTACTGATCCTTGTCGATCGTCTCGCGCTCGATGAGGATCGCCGAGATCTTGTGCAGCTCGTCCATGTGCTCGCGCAGCACCGCGAGTGCGAGCTCGTGCGCCTCCTCGATCACGCGCCGGATCTCGTCGTCGATCTCGCGCGCGATCTCCTCGGAGTAGTCGGCCTCGGCGCCGTAGTCGCGGCCGAGGAACGGCTGGTCGTAGTTCCGTCCGAGCACGCGCGGTCCGAGCTTCTCGCTCATCCCGAAGCGCATGATCATCTGCTTCGCGGTCTGCGTGACCCGCTCCAGGTCGTTCGCCGCCCCGGTCGTGACCTCGTGGAAGACGATCTCCTCGGCTGCGCGGCCGCCGAGGGTCATGCCCATCTGGTGCATGAGCGCGGTGCGCGTCGTGAGGTACTTGTCCTCGGTCGGCAGCGAGATCGTGAGGCCGAGGGCCTGGCCGCGGGAGACGATCGTGATCTTGTGCACCGGATCGGTGTGCTCGAGGAAGTGGCCGACGAGCGCGTGGCCCATCTCGTGGTAGGCGGTGATCTTGCGCTCGTGCTCCGACAGGAGCCGTGCCTTCTTCTCCGGGCCGGCCACGACGCGCATGATCCCCTCCTCCAGCTCGTCCTGCTCGATGATCTTCTTGCCGCGGCGCGCTGCGAGGAGCGCGGCCTCGTTGACGAGGTTCGAGAGGTCGGCGCCGGTGAAGCCGGGCGTGCCGGAGGCGAGCGTGTCGAGGTCGATCTCGGGCGCCAGCGGCTTGCCCTTCGTGTGCACCTCGAGGATCTTGCGGCGGCCGACGCGG
>DATFCX010000074.1:0-32983 GCA_035252585.1 Gaiellaceae bacterium | reverse complement strand
TGGCTTGCGGACTGGTCGACGACCACCTCGGCCGTCGCCGAAGTGCTCCAGGGGGCGGCGCGATGACCGTCGAGGCGATCCGCGTCAGCCCGGGCTGGCTCGACCTGCGCGAAGCCGCGGACGCCTCGGCGCGCGCGGGGGAGCTCGTCGGACAGCTCGCTCGTCGCGCTCCGGCCGAGGGAACCTGGCTGATCCACGATCTCGCCTGCGGCAGCGGCGCCATGGGACGGTGGCTCGCGCCGCTCCTGTCGGGGCCGCAGCGGTGGATCCTGCACGACCGAGACGCGGACCTGCTCGCGCTGGCCGCCGCCGCCGTGCCCGGCCCAGCCGCCGACGGTGCCGAAGTCGCCGTCGAGACCCACCTGTCCGACGTCACGCGGCTCGGCGCCGGCGATTTCGCCGGGGCCTCGCTCGTCACCGCCTCGGCCCTGCTCGACCTCCTGACGTGGGACGAGCTGTCGCGGCTGATCCGCGCTTGCGCCGACGCGGGAGCCCCGGTGCTGTTCGTTCTCTCCGTCACCGGTCGCGTCCAGCTGCTGCCGGCTGATCCACTCGACGCCAGGGTGGCGGCTGCCTTCGACGCGCACCAGCGTCGCCAGACGCCGCGCGGCCGCCTGCTCGGCCCCGACGCGGTCGAAGCCGCCGTCGAAGGCTTCCGCCGGCTCGGAGCGGAGGTCGTCGTCCGGCCAAGCCCGTGGCGTCTTGGCGCCGCGGAGAGCGAGCTGCTCGTCGAGTGGCTGACCGGCTGGGTGGACGCCGCGTGCGAGCAGCAGCCCGAGCTGGCACTCGACGCCGAGCTCTATCGGCGCCGGCGTCTGCGCGAAGCGGCGTCCGGCGTCCTCGCCGTCACCGTCGGCCACGCCGACCTGCTGGTGCTGCCGTGAGAGTGATCCGCCGGTGGGCCGGCCCGACGACCGCGGTTGCTGCGCTCGCGGTCGTGATCTGGCGTCTCGGCACCGGACCGTTCCTCGACGGCCTCAAGGCGGTCGACGCGCGCGCCGTCCTGGCGGTCGCGGCGGTGGTGCTCGTCACGACCGTCGCCTCGGCCTGGCGATGGGCGATCGTCGCCCGCGGCCTCGGTGTCCGCTTGTCCTTCCGCCCCGCCGTCGCCGCTTACTACCGGGCGGTGTTCCTCAACCTGACTCTCCCGAGCGGCATCGCGGGCGACGTTCATCGCGGCGTCATCCACGGCCGGGAGGTGCACGACGTGGGTCGAGCGCTGAGGGCTGTGGTCTGGGAGCGCGCCGCCGGCCAGGTCGTGCAGGTGGTGCTGACGATCGCAGTCCTCCTGGCGCTGCCGTCCCCCGTGCGCTCGTCCATGCCGTTCGTCGTGGCTGCCCTGGTCGGGGTCGCCCTCGTGCTCGTGGTCCTGGGGCGGATGCGCTGGACAGCCGGACGTGTGCGTACCGCGGTGCTGGCCGACGTCCGCGACGGAATGCTGCGCCGGGGTGCGCTTCCCGCGGTCGCCCTCACCTCGGTCGTGGTCGCCGCCGGCCATACGACTACCTTCCTGATCGCCGCCCGGGCGGCCGGGGTCACCGCGCCGATCTCTCGCCTCCTGCCGCTGCTCCTGCTCGCCCTGCTCGCGACCACGCTGCCGAACGTCGGCGGCTGGGGCCCGCGCGAGGGAGTGACCGCCTGGGCGTTCTCCGTGGCCGGCCTCGGTGCCGCCCGCGGCGCGGCCACCGCTGTCACGTTCGGAGTCCTGGTGCTTGCGGCGAGCCTGCCGGGAGCGCTCGTGCTCGTTACGGACTGGCTCCCCCGCCGGCACCTCCCGCTGACCAGGAGACACGGATCGCTCTTCCGGCCGGAAGGAGCGGCGGATGCGTGATCGCCCGTACACGCTGCTCTCCTGCTGCGTGTCGATCGACGGCTACATCGGCAACGCCGCCTCGCGTCTGCTGCTCTCGAACGACGCGGACTTCGACCGCGTCGACGCCGTCCGCGCCTCCTGCGACGCGATCCTCGTCGGAGCCGAGACGGTGCGCGTCGACAATCCGCGGCTGCTGGTGCGGTCGCAGACGCGTCGCGACGAGCGGGCCGCGCGGGGCCTGCCGGCGTCTCCGATCAAGGTCACCGTGACCAGGCGCGCGGAGCTGGACGCACGCGCCCGCTTCTTCAGGGCCGGGGACGCCGAGAAGCTCGTCTACTGCGCGAGCCCGCGGGTGGAGGACGCGCGGGCGCGGCTGGGTCCGGTCGCGACCGTCGTCGACGGCGGGGACAGCGTGGAGATGCGCACGCTCAGCACCGACCTGGCCGGCCGGGGTGTCGAGCGGCTCATGGTCGAAGGCGGCGCGATGGTTCACACGCAGTTCCTGACCGAGAACATCGTCGACGAGCTGCAGCTGACCGTCGCGCCGGTCTTCGTCGGCGACTCCGGGGCTCCCAGGTTCGTGCGTGACGGCGTCTTCCCGTGGAACCCCGGTCGTCGGGCGGAGCTCGTCGACGTCCGGAAGCTCGGCGACGTCGTGCTGCTGCGGTACGCGCTCTCGTCCCGGTTCGGAGACGCATGAACGAGCCGGCGATGACCGCCCGGCTGCCGGTCGCGACGATCCGCACCCAGGTCGAGCTGCCGCTGCGATTCGCTGACGGGTTCGAGGCCGACGCGCGGGCGTTCACCTTCGAGGGGCTCGTCGACGGCCGGGAGCACCTCGCCTTCGCGCTCGGCGATCGCGCGGCGCCGTTCCCGGCGGACGGGCGCCTCCTGCCCTTGATCCGGCCGCACAGCGAGTGCCTGACGGGCGACGTGTTCGGCAGCGAGCGGTGCGACTGCGGGCCGCAGCTGCGGGAAGCCGTCGAGCGCATCGCCGAGGCCGGCGGCTATCTGCTCTACCTCCGTCAGGAAGGCCGCGGCATCGGGCTCTACTCGAAGCTCGAGGCGTACACGCTGCAGGACGACGGAGCCGACACGTACGAGGCGAACCTGGCGCTGGGTCACGGCGAGGACGAGCGCAGCTACCTCGCGGCCGCGCAGATGCTGCACGCTCTCGGCGCCTCGAGGGTCGCCCTGCTCAGCAACAACCCCGACAAGGCCCGGCAGCTCCGCTCCTGCGGCGTGACCGTGGTCGAGCAGGTGCCGACCGGCGTCCACGTCTCCGACGCGAATCGGCGCTATCTGGAGACGAAGGCGAGGCGGGGTCGCCACACCCTCGATCTCCGCGACGTGCTCGACTCGAGCGAGGCTCCTGCGGCGGAGCCCGGCGCGACCGCGCTGTCGTAGTCGGCTTCGCGGCGGCTCTCAGTGGTCGAACGCGTTCAGGAACTGGTCCCGGAAGGCGCTCATGAGCCAGGTCGGCGCCGTCGGGCCGGGCAGCATCCCCGGCGTCCATCCCCAGCCCGCCAGCCTGCGGATCACCTTCGGGTCGTGGGCGATGATCGTGGTCGGCACGACGTGATCCGCCTGCTCGATGACTCTCGAGGGCTGGTGGTCGCCGAGCACGATGAGCACGGTGTTCTTGGTGCCGTAGTGATCGACGAACGAATACAGGGCACGGAGCGCGTACTTGATCGACTCCGCGTACCCCTGCTGGGTGTCGGTCAGGCCGGCGCCGTCGATCGGGAGCCGGTCGAAGATCGACCCGTTGCCGAGGCGCTTCCACGAGATCAGCGGCGGGATGCGCGTCCAGGGCTCGTGGCTGGACGTGAGGTCGATCTCGGAGAAGATGGGCGGCCGCTGCCGCTTCCTCAGCTCGCGCTTCTGCAGCGCCTGCAGGGCGTACTGGTCCGGCATCGGGGAGAAGCCGTATTTCGGGCCGCGGTAGCCCAGGTTGTCGCGATCCAGGATCTTCGCGTAGCGGTAGAAGGAGTGGCCGTCCGGCCAGGCGCCGTGTGTCGCCGGCACGTCGGCGACCGTCCGCCACCCGGCGCGCCGGAACGCGGTGGCGAGCGTGAGGCGCTTGCTGTCGATCAGCTGGGAGAAGCGGCCGGGGCTGTCGACCCAGACTCCCGACTGCAGCGTGGCGTGGGCGAGCCAGCTACCGCCGCCGTAGGTGGACGAGGTGAGCCAGCCGCTCCGGGAGGAGAAGCCGTGGGCCTGGAGCTCTTGCTGTCCCGCTTCGACGACCGCATCGACGCCCGGCGAGAAGGACGTTCCCTGCACCGCCATCTGCCCGTAGCTCTCGACGAACACGAGCAGGACGTCCTTGCCGCGCAGGCCCTTGAGGAGCAGGTTCCGGGGCGTGCTGCCGAAGGGATCCTTGCGGGCGATCAGGACCTTGAAGCGCGCCTCGGAGCGGAGGTCCGCCTGCACGGCGCTCACCTCGTCGACTGCGAAGCGGGCGGCGCTCGTCGACGCGACCGCGGCGCCCGAGACCTGGGCGCCGAATGCCCAGCAGACTGCCCAGGCGGCGGTGAGCACGGTGACCACGCCGAGGGAGCGTGTGCGGTGGCGCGCTGCCGTTCGCGTCAGCCGGCCGACCGCCAGCGCCGGCACGACGAGCGCCGCGAGGCCGAGCGCGACGCCCACCGCCACGGCCAGATCGGCGTCCCGGTTGCCGAAGGTGTCGCGCACCGTCCCGACTCCGATGGACAGATACGTCCAGTCCTCGATCGGGTTGAACTGCCTGTCGAAGGCGATGAAGAAGCCGAGGTCGAAGAGCTTCACGAGCATCAGCAGTCCGAGCAGCGGTCCGATCACCCACGGCACGACGCGACCTGCGCGGCCCGGCAGGACGACGGCCAGGACGACGAGAGCGAGCCCTTCGAGCGGCAGCCGGACGAAGGAGCCCGGACTGAAGAGCCACGGCCGGATCGGGGCCACGAGCGCCGTCCACACCACCGCCGCGGCGAGCACCGTGAGCGCGGCGGCTACGGCGGGATGCCGCGCGCTTGCCGGGCCGACGCGGGCCGGTGTCTCGTGCCGGTGACGCCACAACCACCAGACGTCCCGGCCGAAGGACTCGGCCAGCATGGCCAGCGCGACGGCCAGGAGGATGCGGCTCACGGCCGACGGCGCGACTCCCGAGGCCGCGATCACGAGCGCGATCCCCTGCGACGCCGTGACGGTCTTGCGCCACTCGCGCCGCGGCAGCGGGGCCTGCAACCACGGGAACGCCCATCCGGCGGCGAGGAACGCGTACCGCGCGAGGCCGATCGCGAGCACCCAGGCGCCCGCGGTCGGCGCCACCTCGACGCTGAGCGCGAGGATCAGGAACGCGTCGACCTCGCCGTCGAGCTTCGCACCGAGCGCGGACTCCGTCCCCGTGCGCCGCGCGAGCCAGCCGTCGACGAAGTCGAGTGCGAGCGCCACCGAAGCGAGCGTCACCAGCGTCGCGACCGCTACGTCCCGCTCGAACGAGGCTGCCGTCAGGGCGGCGACGCCGACCGCCAGCGTCCCGCGGAGGAGCGTCACCCAGCCCGCCGGACCGAGCCTCTCCGACGAGTCTCGCCAGAGAGCGCGCGCGAGGGCCGCGTTCAGCGTCAGCCCGCTGAGGAGGCCGACGAACCAGCCGCCGCCGCCGAGCCCGACCGTCCCCGCCAGCACGGCGAGGAGGAGGAGCATGCCGGCGAGCCCGGCCAGTGGACCGAGCCGGTTGCCGAGCTCGGCGAGCGGGCTCCGTGCGGCCCGCAGGTTTGCTCCCCGCTCGACCATCCGAAGGGCACTACGGTGCCCGGAATGCATCGGTTTGTCGAGTGGCCGTGAGCCGGGAGGAGCGCGGCTCCCTCGTCGAGGCCCTGCGGCGAGCCCAGCAGGCGGCCTTCGGTCCCGGCGAGTACGTCGAGCAGGAGAGCTTCGTCCGGGCGTCCGAGATCCGAACGCTCGCGGCGCAGGCCGGACTCGGGCCGGGTGTCTCCGTTCTCGACCTCTGCTGCGGAGTCGCGGGCCCCGGCCGGTTCCTCACGCGGGAGCTCGGCTGCGTCTATCTCGGCGTGGACTCGAGCGACGGCGCCGTCGCCGTCGCGGTAGAGCGCGCCCGCGGTCTCGGCTGCCGCTTCGAGGTCGCGGAGGTCCCGCCGCTGCCGCCGGGCACGTTCGAGGTGGTGCTCCTGCTCGAGACGTTCCTCGCCTTCCGCGACAAGGCTGCCCTGCTGGACGAGGTCGCCCACGCACTCCCGGCCGGAGGGCGGTTCGCGTTCACGCTGGAGGAGGGCGCGCCGCTGACCGAGCCGGAGCGTGCGCGGATGCCTGCGGCCGACACCGTCTGGCTCACGCCGCTCGACGAGGTACACGCGCTGCTGCTGCGGGCCGGTCTCGCCGTTCGCTGGGAAGAGGACTGGAGCGAGCCGCACGCCGAGGTCGCCGCCGCGCTCGTGGACGCGTACTCCGCCGACTCGACGGCGATCGCGGCTCGGATCGGCCGGCGAGCGCTGAACGACCTCCTCGCAGCCCACGAGCTGTGGAGGGACTGGCTGGCGACGGGCCGCGTCCGCAAGCTCGCGCTCGTGGCGGAGCGGGACGCGTGATCGCCGAGGCCGTCGCCGCCGTGATGCTGACCCGGGGCCCGGTGGCCGAGAGCGTCACGAGCCGCAGTGCCGTGATCTCGTTCCGCACCTCGGCGAGGGACCACGACTTCGTGCTGCTTCGGAACGGGGCCCGCATCGACGCGGGCACGGGAGTCGGTCATGTGGCCAGGCTGACGCGCCTGACGCCGGGGAGGCGCTACCGGTACACGATCGAAGGAGAGTCAGGCGCTCTCGCCACCGGCACGTTCCGAGCCGCCCCGGCCGGGCCGTCCAGGTTCACCTTCGCAGTCGTCGGCGACTTCGGCAGCGGGACGAGCAACGAGGCGGCGGTCGCGTCCCTGATCCGGTCGTGGCATCCGGACTTCGTGCTCACGGTCGGCGACAACGCATATCCGCAGGGGTCGAAGGACCTGCTCGACCGCGACATCTTCGGGCCGTACGCGGCGGCCATGCGCGAGTCGGCATGGTTCCCGGCGCTCGGCAACCACGACGTGAAGGCGGACGACGGGAAGCCCGAGCTGGCGGCGTTCCACTCCCTCGGCAAGGAGCGCTGGTACCGCTTCACCTGGGGCAACGCCGCCTTCGTGGTGCTCGACTCCGACACCTCCGTCGCGCCCGGCTCGCAGCAGCTGCGCTTCGCCCGCAACGCGTTGCGGCGCCGCTCGTGCTTCCGCTTCGCGGCCTGGCACCACCCGCCGTGGGAACCGCGGGGCCAGCCGCTGAGCCCGGGTCTCCGCCGTCACGTCGTGCCGCTGGTCCAGAGGAGCGGCGTCCGGGTCGTCTTCCTCGGACATCTGCACGCCTACGCCCGCAGTCGCCCGCATCATGGAGTCGTCTACGTGGCGGTCGGGACGGGCGGAGCCGCGCTGGACTTCGACGCCCGCAAGCTCACGATCCCTTCCGCGCGCATCGTCCAAGGTCACTTCGGCGCTCTGCGCGTGGACGTCGCCGGCCGCAAGGCGCGCTTCCGGTACGAGACCGTCGACGGCAGGGTGCGCGACCGCTTCCGCCTCGCCTGCTCCCGACAATCCGGTCCTGGTTCGCGGCCGTAGAGTCGGCGTGATGACGTTCAGAACGGAGAGCCGCATCCGGATCGCCGGCGCCGTCCACGACGTGTGGGGGTATTTGTGCGACGTCGGACGCTGGCCGGAGTGGGCTCCGACGGTTCTGGAAGCCCGGGTTCGCGGAGATGCACCGCTGCATCCGGGCGCGCGGGTGGAACAGCGGGCCAGGGGGCCATTCGGGACGTCGCGCGGCCGGGCCCAGGAGGTGACCGCCGTCGAGAAGCACCGCCGCCTGGCGTTCGCCGGGCCGCTGGGTACGTCCAGGGCGCGCTGGGGAATGGAGCTCGAGCCGGAGACCCAGAGGCACACCCACGCCATGATGTGGATCGAAGTCCACCTCGCTGGCCCCATGCGCGCGATTCCCGGCAGGCTCCTCGAACGCAGGATCCAGCGTGTGAGCGACCTCGAGATGGTGTTGATCAAGGCTGCGGTCGAGTCCGGCACGGGGGGCGCGGCGTGAGCCAGATCGACGCGACGCGAGAGCACCTGATCGAGACCTACCGGAGGAAGGCGAAGCACTACGACGTCACCTCCCGGCTCTATCCCGCTCCCGGCTATCCGCAGCGGGCACAACGTCTCCGCGCCGTGCAGGCGCTTGGTCTTCGTCCGGGCGACACCGTGGTCGACGTCGCCTGCGGCACGGGCCTGAACTTCGCGCTCCTCGAGGAGCGGATCGGACCGGACGGCCGGATCGTGGGGGTCGACCTGACCGACGCGATGCTCGCCCAGGCGCAGGAGCGGGTCGAGGCGAACGGCTGGCGCAACGTCAGCCTCGTGCAGTCCGACGCGGCCGCGTTCGAGTTCCCGGCCGAGGTCGACGCGATCCTGTCCACGTACGCCCTGACGCAGGTGCCCGAGTGCGGCGAGGTCATCGCCCACGGCGCCGCGGCCCTCTCGGGAGGCGGACGCTGGGTCGTGCTCGATCTGAAGGTGCCCGACAGCACGCCTCGGTGGCTGACGCAGCTCGGAACCGCGATCGTGCGGCCGTTCGCCTCCATCGACGACTGGACGATGCGCCGTCCGTGGGAGGCGATTCGCGCGGCCATGCAGGCCGAGCTGGCCGACCTCTCCTGGACCGAGCTGTTCGTCGGCACGGCCTTCCTGGCGGCCGGCTCTCGCGGTCCCAGAACCGTCCGGCGTCTCCATTCGGTCCCCTAGCCGCGCGTCGATCGTTCGTTGCGCCCCGCTCTCGAAGTAGGCGATGATCGGGCGGGAACGACGCGAAAGGAGCCGAACCTGCCATGACCATCCAGACCGACCCTCCCGTCAATCCGAACAAGGCGCTCTGGGAGAAGGGCGACTTCACGCGGATCGCCGAGTCGTCGATGCGGAAGAGCGGCGAGGCCCTCGTCGCCACGCTCGGGATCACGCCGGGCCTCGACGTCCTCGATCTCGGCTGCGGCGACGGCACGACCGCAGTGCCCGAGGCGCAGCTCGGGGCGAACGTGCTCGGAGTCGACATCGCCGAGAACCTCGTCGCCGCGGGAAACGAGCGGGCGCAGCGCTTCGGTCTGGACAACCTCCGCTTCCAGCAGGGCGACGCGACCGACCTGAAGGACCTCGCGGACGACAGCTTCGATCTCGTCGTCTCGATCTTCGGCGCGATGTTCGCGCCACGGCCGTTCGACGTCGCGAAGGAGGTCGTCCGCGTGACCCGGCCGGGTGGCCGGATCGTGATGGGCAACTGGATCCCGAACGATCCGACCTTCGTCGCCCAGCTCCTCCGCGTCAGCATGGCGTACTCGCCGCCGCCTCCGGAGGGCTTCGTGAGCCCGATGACCTGGGGGATCGAGGAGCACGTGCTCGAGCGGTTCGGCGCCGCCGGGATCCCGGCCGAGAACGTGACGTGCGAGCGGGTGCTGTTCAGGTTCGAGTACGACGGGACGCCGGCCGAGTACCTCGCGGATTTCCGCGACTACTACGGGCCGACGATGAACGCGTACGCGGCCGCTGCGGCCGACGGCCGCGACGCCGAGCTGCACGCCGAGCTCGGGGCTCTCGTCGACGAGCACAACATCGCAGACGGCGAGGGAACCGTCATCGAAGCTGCCTACCTGCGTGTGACGGTCGCGGTCTAGAGCCGCGACCGTCACGACGCGGGCTTGCCCGCGTCGGCTGGTGCGGGGAGCCACTCCTCCGGGCGGCGGCTGGAAAAGCGCCGACTTGCGCGCTACGGTTTTGCAAGATCGATCGCCTCTTCGTTGCGGCCGGCGGGGGCACGCCCAGGATGAAGCTCCAAGCGACAGTCACCACCGCGTTCCCCCCAGCCGCGCTGGCAGCGGCGTCCATCTCGCTGGCGTTCCTTCTGCTGCCGGGCGCGGCGGCTCCGGCGCATTCGTCCGGCCTGGCGCCTGCGCTCGAGGCGGTCGCCGGCAACGTCGTGGCCGCGGTCGAGACGCCGGTGCACACGGTCGCGAGGCCGGCGCGCCGGCATCGGAACTCCGTCGTCTCGCGCCCGGCGCGGCCCGCGACGACGCCGGTCGGGACGAGGTCGCAGGCGACATCGGTCGCCAAGCGAACCTCTTCGGCGCCTCACAGACACACGGCCCACAGGCACGTGCCGCAAACGCGTCCGGTTACGCGCACCCACGTCACGACGCACTCCGCGCCGCCTGCAGCGCCCGTGTCCCCCGCGAATCACGGCCGCGGAAAGGCCAAAGCGCTGGGGCACGTGAAGAACGCCGCCCCGAAGCCCACGGTTCAACCGAGCCAGAACGTCCGCAGTGCCGGCGGTCACGGCAAGGCGCTCGGCCGTCCGGCTGACGTCCCGCCCGGACCGCCGGCCGTTCCGCCGGGCCAGGCGAAGAAGGCGGTTGCGGGCTCGGACGGCCGGGCCGCAGCCCACGGCCGAGGAGGCGCGAGATAACCACCCGGCCGGGCCGGGTCCGGCTCATCGCCGCGCTCCTGCTGCTCGCGGCTCCGCTCACCGTTGCCGCCTGGGGGCTCGGAGGCTACGCGGCCCAGCGCGAGCGCAACAAGGCCGACTCCGGGCTCGCCGCGACCCTCAACGCCGTCGGCGGGAGCGCCTACCGCAGCATCGCCTCGAGGGCGGAGGCAGAAGCCACTCGGCTCGCGCAGAAGCGGCGGGTGCAGCTCCGCTTCCTGCACCGCAAATCGAACGAGCTCGTCTGGAAGATGGTGCTGCGGCCGGACGGCAGCGTCGGCTTGAGCCATTGGCTCTCGCCGCTTCCCGCGGCAGCGGCGGTCCGGAAGGTCAGCGTCACGTCCAAGGGGCGAACGGTCGGGCAGGTCGTCGTCTTCGTGGCGCCCAACCGCACCGTGGCGCACCTGCTGACCAGGGGGCAGCACGGAGGCGACCAGCGGCTCGGTCTCGCCGTAGGCCGCAAGATCGTCGGGACGGCGGAGACGCAGCGGATCGAGTCCGGGCTGCTCCTTTCCAACGGGAATCCAAGCGACATCCGCGTGGGCGGCAGGGACTACCGGGCGGTCGCGAGGGATCTCGGATCCACCTCGGGGATCAAGCTCGTCGTGCTGCAGAGCAGCTCTTCGATCGACTCCAAGGCGGGTACCGCCCGCTGGCGCGTCATGGGCCTCAGCTTCGCGCTCATCGCGGCGCTTCTCGCCATGGCCTACACGATGTCGCCGTCGATCGCGCGCACCCGGGTGTCGAGGGAGGAGCGCGAGCGGGCCGAGCGCGTCCTCGCGCACGTCGGCGACGGCGTGTTCCTCGTCGACCGGGACGGTGTGATCCGCCTCTGGAACCCGGCGGCCGAGGCGATCACGGGTCTGCGCTCCGACGCTCTCTGCGACCAGCTGGCGGAGGAGACGATCCCCGGCTGGTCCGAGATCGCGGCCAGGGTCCCGGTGGCGAGTCGCCCCGGCGACGCCGACGACGCCTCGAGCGCCGAGACCGTCCCGCTCGACATCGGCGGACGGGAGGTGTGGCTCTCGATCGTCGGAGTCACCCTCGGCGACGGCATCGTCTACGCGTTCCGCGACGTGACCCGCGAACGGCGGCTCGAGGAGCTCCGCTCGCAGTTCGTCGCGACGATCTCGCACGAGCTGCGCACGCCGCTCGCCTCGTTGCACGGCGCCGCCCTCACCCTGCTCGATCGCGAGCAGGAGCTGGGCGGACAGACGCGGCGCGACCTGCTCGACATGATCTCCGTCCAGTCGAAGCGCCTCGCCGAGCTCGTGGAGGAGATCCTCCTCACCGGCCAGCTCGACAGCGGCTCGCTGCGCGTCGTCACCGAGCCGTTCGATGCCGAGGAGCTCGTCTGGAGCGCGGCCGCGGCCGCCCGCCTCCGGGCCGGCGACGACACGACGATCGACGTGTCGGTTCCCGCCGTGCTGCCCAAGGTCGCGGGCGACCCGGGCCGCACGCGCCAGGTGCTTACGAACCTGATCGACAATGCGATCAAGTACTCGCCGGAGGGTGGCCGCATCGAGCTCGGCGTCGAGGCCGACGGTGCGCACACGCGCTTTACCGTGCGCGACGAAGGCCTCGGCATCCCGCTCGGCGAGCAGAAGCGGATCTTCGAGAAGTTCTATCGCCTCGACCCGGACCACCGGCGCGGCATCGGCGGCAGCGGCCTCGGGCTCTACATCTGTCGCGAGCTCGTCCGCTCGATGAACGGCAGGATCTGGGTGGAGTCCGACCCGGGCAAGGGAGCGGCGTTCACGTTCGAGCTTCCGGTCGCCGATCGGGTCACCGTCTCGGCCTGAGCGATGAGTCCCTCCGACCGGATCCTGGGCACAGTCGACACTGCCGACGGCAAGGGCCGGGTGCGCATGGAAGACCGTGTGGCCACGGGAATCGACGACGTGTGGTCGGCGCTGACCGATCCCAGCCGCCTCGCGCGCTGGCTCGGCGAGATCGACGGCGACCTGCGCGCCGGCGGCGAGTTCCGCGCGCACTTCCTGGCCAGCGGCTGGAAGGGGACGGGTCGGATCGAGGCGTGCGAGCCGCCGCGGCATCTGCTCGTGCTGACGCGGGACGAGGACGAGCCCGACGCGGCCTTCGAGCATGCCATCGAGGTCACGCTCGCGTCCCAGGGCGACGCGACCCTCGTGGTCTGGGAGGAACGGGGCATGCCGGAGGACATGCTCGCTCCGTACGGGGCGGGGATCCAGGTCCATGTCGAGGACCTCGCCGCTCACCTCGCCGGCCGCGAGCGGTGCGACGCGGCAGCGCGGTTCGAGGAGCTCTTCCCGGCCTATCGAGCCTTGAGCGCGTAGAGCCGGCCGAGGCCGACGAGATAGAGCCTGCCGTTGGCCGCCACGGCGGGCGAGTACTCGCCGTCCGGCCACTCGGCGTGGATGCGCCCGTTCGCGGCGTCGAGCGCGTACGTCCGGCGCGCGAAGGTCGAGAAGTAGACGAGGCCGTCGACGACAGAGGCCGCGCCGGAGATGGGCGCCGTCACGCGGTGGGCCCAGCGGAGGGAGCCCGTGCCGGCAGTGATCGCGTAGAAGTCGTGGTCGTACGAGCCCACGAGGACGAGGCCGTGCGAGACGGCGGGGGACGCGTAGACGTAGCCCCGCGTCCCGAAGCTCCAGAGGATCGCGCCGCTTCGGGCCGAGAACGCGTAGACGCGGCCGTCGAGCGATCCCACGTAGACCCGCCCGGCGTTGACCGAGGCGGTGGAGTAGAAGTTGCCGTGACCGACGCTCCGCCAGAGCAGCCGGCCGGTGCGTGCCGAGAGCGCGAACATCTCCCCGGCGTAGTTGCCGATGTAGATCCTCCCGTAGGCGAGCGTGGCCGAGGCCTTGACCGGCGCGCCGGTGTAGAAGCGCCAGCGCGCCCGTCCCGTGCGCGCGGCGAACGCGCGGACGTACCCGTCCTGGTCGCCGACGTAGACCGTCCCGTTCGCGACGAGGGGCGACGACTCGGACGGGCCGATCGCGCGCCGCCAGCGGATGCGGCCGGTCTGGGGGGAGAACGCCAGGAGCTCTCCGCCCTGGAGCTGAGCGTGGCACTCGTGGTTGCCGATGAAGGTGGCGAAGACGAGGTGGTAGCCGAGCGCCGGCGACGACCATCCGCAGCGGTGGGCGTTGTACCGCCACCGCACATGGCCGTTCGCCGGGTCGAGCGCGTAGAGCCGCCCGTCGAACACCTCCTGGAAGACGCTGCCGTAGCCGACCGAGGGTGGGAACTCGAGCAGATGGCGGCCGTGGAACGTCCACAGGCGCCTGAACGGCGGCCGCAGACCCGGCTCGTCGACCGCGCGAAGGCGGGCGTTGTCGGCCCCGTAGGTCGGCCAGGGCAGCACGGCGTTCCGCACCGGCGGCGGCTTCGGCCGCGTCACCGTCGTCGTGGCCGGTGCGGTCGTCGTGGTCGGAGCGGGACGCGTCGTCGTCGGTTGCGTCCGCGGCCGGCTGCTCCCGCACGAGGCGAGCGCGCCGGCCGCCGCGATCACCCCGAGGGCCGCGAGGCTCCTAGTTATCGCTGCGTTCTCCGCTGAGATGAGTCCAGAGATTGGAGAAGAATCGTGACAGCGCCGGCCAGTGCGCGCTCGCGCCGAAGTTGATCGCGCCGGCGTCGAACACCGTCGAGCGGCCCCGAGTGTAGATGGTCATCTCCGCGGGCTTGCCGGGGCCGAGCTCGTTCGGGATCACGGCGAGGACGTGGGTGTGCGGGGGCGAGGCGGCATTCGGCTCGTCGACCTCGATCCCGTAGTTGCCGACTCTGCTGCCGTCGTGGAGGCCCGTGCCGGCGAACAGCCAGGGCGCGGCGGCGGTGTCGGTGATGCGGTAGGGCCGGTTCGGATACTTCCCCTCGTCCCAGCCGGCGTATTGCGAGCCGACGAGCGCCGCCTCGGGCCGGCCGAGATCGCGCCACCGCGTCCGGCCGGTCATCGTGTTCCCCGACACCGTCACCTTGTAGAAGAAGTTGTTCGCCGACAGGAAGGCGAGGTTGCCGCCGGCGTTGCGGTAGCGCGTGATCACGTCGAAGGTGTGCGACGTGACGTACTCCTCGTGGCCCGCGAACACGATCAGCCGGTAGCGGCGCAGCTGGCTCGCGCTCGCCACGTGCTCGAGGTCGTCGTCGGAGATGAAGTCGGCCCGGTAGCCGCTGTGCCAGTACCAGCGCAGGAAGCCGAGGTCGAAGCGCGAGAACTGCTCCGGCAGCCCGGCGGGGACACGCGTCCCGCTCACTCTCGAGCTCGCGAACGGGTGCGTGAGGTTGATGACGTGGACGGACGGGTCGAGGTACCAGCTGTCGCCGTCGACGACGTCGTAGGCGTGCCACGTGTTCGTCGGCTCGACGACGAGCACGGGTGCGCTTCCGAGCCGGCGGGGCCGGAGCACGAAGGGCGCGTAGTCGGTCTGGCCGCCCCAGCTGAGGCGGGCGACGTAGTCGCCGCTCGCCCAGTTCGAACCGAGGCGGATGCGCACCAGCCAGCGCTCGTTCCCGGCCGGGCGGCGCACCTGCTGCGGCGCCGTCGCCGGCTTGCCGAAGGTGCGCTTGTCCCAGCCGCCGGCGGCCGCTGGGCCGGGCGTCCCGGACGCGCCGGCCTGGAAGATCTGGAGGGTCGCGCGGTTCGTGTCGCCGCCGCGAACGTCCAGCGTCGCGATCTGTCCGGCTGCGTAGCTGCGCGCCAGGAAGCCGGCCAGCAGCGGGGAGGTCGAGGCCCGACCCTGGCCGAGGACGGCCCCGAAGACGACTGCGAGCGCGACGGCGACCGCTACTCCCGAGGCGAGGGAGGCGGCCGCCGTGCTCCGCCGGCGAGCTCGAGGCGAGTGTGGGGATCGGCGTGCGCGGAGGCGGTTCGGCGTGATGTCCATGGCGCCACCGTCGGCGGGGGCGCCAACCGCGCCCTAACGGGCCGCTAACGGCGCCGGGAAGCCCTCCTGCGGGGGTGCTAGAACGTCCACGCATTGGTCGAATTCGCCATCCTCGGCCCGCTCGAGGCTCGGGAAGAAAACGAGCAGATCCCGCTCGGCGGCCCGAAGCAGCGGGCGCTCCTGGCGATGCTCCTGCTCGAGGCCGGGCGGATCGTCTCGCTCGACCGCCTGGTCGAGGCGCTGTGGGAAGGCGAGCCGCCGGCGACGGCCGTCGCGTCGCTCCAGAACTTCGTCGCGCAGCTGCGCAAGGCGCTCGGGACGGACGCGATCGAGACGCGCTCGCCGGGCTACGTCATCCGGCTCGAGCCGGAGCAGCTCGACGTCGCGCGCGTCCGGAGCCTCGTCGACTCCGCGCGCGCCAGCGAGCCCGTGCGCCGGGCCGCGCTGCTCGACGAGGCCCTCGACCTGTGGCGCGGCGAGCCGCTGGCGGACTTCCGCTACGAGGCGTTCGCGCGGGAGGAGATCGCGAGGCTCGAGGAGTTCCACCTCACGCTCGTCGAGGAGCGGGCGGAGGCGAAGCTGGCGATCGGCGGCCATGCCGACCTCGTCAACGAGCTCGAGGCGCTCGTCCACGCCCATCCCCTCCGCGAGCGGCTTCGCGCGCAGCTCATGCTCGCCCTCTACCGCTCGGGCCGGCAGGCGCAGGCGCTCGAGGTCTATCGCGAAGGCCGCGCGCTCCTCGTCGAGGAGCTGGGCCTGGAGCCGAGCCCGCTTCTGCGCGGCGTCCACGCCTCGATCCTGCGCCAGGAGACGTTTGCGGTCGGCCGCGGCGCCATCCCGGAGGTGGAGCATTTCGAGGAGGTCGCCGCCGCCCTCCTCGCCGGCAAGGTGACGATCGTGGTCGGCTCCGACTCGGAGCCGCTCGCCTCGGAGCTCGCGCGCCGCTTCGGCGTCGAGGCGGTCACGCCGGAGCTCGCCCGCGTCTCCCAGGCCGTCGCCGTCCTCAACGGCGCCGGCCCGCTCTACGACACGCTCCACACGCTCGTCGAGGGAGACGGGGAGCCGTCCGCCGTCCACCGCTTCCTCGCGAGCCTGCCGGCGCTGCTGCGCGAGCACGAAGCCGTCCAGCCGCTCCTCGTCACGACCGGCTACGAGCTGGCGCTGGAGCGGGCGCTCGAGGAGGCCGAGGAGCCGTACGAGACCGTCTGCTATCTCGCCTCGGGCCAGATGCGCGGCAGCTTCTGCCACATCGCGCCGACCGGCGCCGCGAACGTGATCGAGCGGCCGAACGCGTACACCGGCGAGCTCGCCCTCGACGAGCGCACGGTGCTCCTCCACCTGCAGGGCCGGATCGACCGCTCCACCGACCGCGCCTGGGAGAGCTTCGCCGTCACCGAGGACGACTTCATCCACTACGGCGACGTCGCCCGCCGCCTCCCCGTCTCGCTCGCGGCGCGGCTGCGCCGCACCCACCTCCTGCTGCTCGGCTACACGCTCTCGACCTGGACGCTGCGGGTCGTGCTCGAGCGGTTCTGGGGAAGCGAGCCGCTTCCCTACCGGTCGTGGTCGGTGCACCCCGGGCCGCAGCCGCTCGAGCGGGAGTTCTGGCGACGGCGCGACGTGGAAGTCGTGGACATGGCACCAGCGGCCTACGTCGCCGAGCTCGAACGGGCCCTCGAGAGGGCGGCGGCGCGATGACCGGCGTCCCGGAGAGCCCGTACAAGGGCCTAGCCTCCTTCGAGGATTCGGAGCTCGACGCGCTCCTCTTCTTCGGCCGCAAGAGGGAGGTCGCAGCCGTCGCGGCGAACGTGCTCGCGAACCGCCTGACCGTTCTCTACGGGCCGAGCGGCGTCGGCAAGAGCTCGCTCCTCCATGCGGGAGTCGCCCGGCGGCTGCGAGAGCTGAGCGGCGCGCCGGTCGTCGTGCACGACTCGTGGGCGGAGGACCCGGCGGCCCGCCTGATCGCGTCCGTCCACGCAGAGTGCGGCGAGCTCGGCGCGACGGCCGGGCTCGTCGACACGGTCGCGGCGGCGGCGTACCGCAGCGGCGAGCTGCACCTGCTGCTCGACAACTTCGAGGAGTACATCCTGTACCACGGTCTCGAGGGGCCCCTGAGCGAGACGCTGCCGGAGCTGCTGCGCCGGGCGGGCCTGCGCGTCAACATCCTGCTCGCACTGCGCGACGACGCGCTGGCGGAGCTCGACGACTTCGCGGGCCGGATTCCCGAGCTGTTCTCGAACCTGCTCCGCCTCGACCGGCTCGACCGGGAGGCGGGGCGCGACGCGATCCTCGGTCCGCTCCGCCGCTACGGCGAGCTGGCAGGCGAGAGCTTCACGGCCGAGGATGCGCTGGTCGAGGCGGTGCTCGAGGAGGCGTCGACCGAGGCGGGCGTCGAGGCGCCGTATCTCCAGCTCGTGATGGAGCGGCTGTGGGAGCGCGAGCGGGAGGCCGGTTCGCGCGTGCTCCGTCTCGCGACGTTCCGCGCGATCGGGGGCGCGCGGGCGGTCGTCCGCGAGCACGTCCGGGGAGCGCTCGAGCGGCTGCCCCTCGCGGAGCAGGAGGCAGCGGCACGGGTCGTGCGCCAGCTCGTCACGCCGTCCGGCCGGAAGGTGTCGCACGAGCCGTCCGACCTCGCCGAGTACGCCGCCGTCGAAAGCGTCCAGTTGCGGCACCTGCTCGAGACGCTCGGCCGGGAGCGCATCGTGCGCGGCGTCAACGGCATGCAGGGGTCGCCGACTCGCTACGAGATCTTCCACGACGTCCTCGGGCCGCCGATCCTCGCGTGGCAGGCCGAGCACCAGCTGCGCAGCGAGCGGATCCGCGCTCGGCAGCAGCGCCGCCGCCTGCTCGCGGTCATCGGCGCGAGCCTCGTCGCGCTGCTGATCGTCGCCGGCGTGGCTGCGTACGCCCTCGTGCAACGGAGCGATGCACGTACGCAGGCGCGTCGCGCTCACGGACGCGAGCTCGCCGGCCGGGCGCAGGCGGACATCTCGACCAATCCGCAGGTCAGCGTCGAGCTCGCGCTGCGGGCGGCGGCGCTCGCCCCCGGTCGTCAGACCGCCGACGTCCTTCGCAACAGCCTGGCCGCGATGCGCGCGACGCGCATCCTCCAGCTCGACGGGACCATCGTCACGGCGGCCTTCGCGCCGCGCGGCGAGCGGCTGCTCGTCGCGAGCAGCGACGGACGGGCCGGCCTCTACGACCGCTCCGGGCACAAGCTGGGGATGCTCCCGCGGCAGCACAGGCTGACCGAGGCGGCGTGGAGCCCGGACGGGCGGCTCTTCGCCACCGGGACGTTCGACGGCAACGTCTCGGTCTGGCCGGTAGGGCTCGACGGCCCGACTCGCACGATCTCGACGCCGGCGCCGGTCGCCGCGCTCTCGTTCGACCGGACTACGCTGCTCGTCGCGAGCGGCACCCACGTCCGTCTCGTGGACCTGGCGAGCGGAAAGACGAAGACGGTCGGCTTCCCGGGTGCCGTTGTTGCAGCCTTGCTCGATCCGACAGGACGGTTCTTCGCAGTCGCCACACGGGCCGGCAAGTCCACGAGCGCGTCGATTCGAAGCGTAGACACGGGTCGCGCGATCGCTCGCCTTCCGGACCCGGGGATCCACTCCTTCGCGTTCAGCCCCGACGGAAAGCTGCTCGCGAGCGGCAGCTACGACCGCACCGCCCGGATCTGGAATGCGAGCACCGGGCGCCTCCTCCAAGTGCTGCCGCACCGGGGCTACGTGTACGACGAGAGCTTCTCGCCCGACGGCAAGTCGCTCGTGACCTCGAGCCAGGACGGCGCCGCCTACGTCTGGGACGTCGCCACCGGCCGGCGCGAGCTACTCCTCGTCGACGCGACGGTTGCGGTCAACGCGGCTTCCTTCAGCCCGGATGGAACAAGGATTGCGACGGCTTCGGCGGATCGGCTCGGGCGCCTCTACCTCAGCCAGAACGGAAAGATGTTCGCGCCGCTCGCCGGCCACGGCGCTGCCGTGACGAGCATCGGCTTCGATCCGAGCGGCCGAACGATCGTCACCGGGAGCGACGACGGCAGCGCGCGTCTCTGGGACGCTCTACCGCCGGGGACGCTCATCCCGATCGACGAGCGAGCGGCTCCGGTGCAGGCGCTGTGGGCGGGCCGTCATCCGGTCAGCGTCGAGGGACGGCGGGCGCGCGTCCTCACGACGTCGGGTCGCGTGATCCGGCAGTTGACGATGCCGGCGCCGATCGTCGCTGCGGCGGCTGCCGGTAGCACCGTCGCCCTCTCGGACCGGTCGGGCCACCTGCTCATCGACCGGGGCGGGGCGGTGAAGCTGACCCGGGGCGTCGGGGCCACGGCGCTCGTCTTCGTGAAGGGCGGACGACTGCTCCTCGGCCGCGGCGGCACCGTCGGCTACGCAGACGGGAATCCGGTACTCCGTCGGGTCGGGGGCCGTGTACTCGGCCTCTCGGCCGGCGGGGGCCGCTTCCTCGTCCGACTTGCGCAGGAGGTCAACGTCTACCGAGACGACGGGACTCTCATCAGCAGGATTCATGTCGCTGCGGTGCACGCCGTCCTCTCGCCGGGCGGGCTCGGCGTGGCGACGACGAAGGGCAAGGTCGCCCAGCTCTGGGATGCCTCGTCCGGAAAGCTCCTCCACACGCTGCACCCCCACGGCTCCGCGGTCACCGACAGCTCCGCGGTCACCGACGCGGAGTTCTCGCCGAACGGCCTCCAGCTCGTCACGGTCAGCGACGACCACAAGGGCCGCATCTGGAGCGTCCGCAGCGGACGGCAGCTCCGGGTCCTCGTCGGCCACTCGTTCCCCGTGAACGCCGGCAGCTTCAGCCCCGACGGCCAGTGGATCGTCACCTCCAGCCAGTTCACGGCCGGCCTCTGGAACGCACGCACGGGGCAGCTCCTCTTCTTTCTCGGCCGCGATACGAAGCCGCTGACCGGTGCGAGTTTCAGCCCGGACGGGCACTGGATCCTCACCGGCAGCGAGGACGGCACCGCGCGCGTCTATCACTGCGTGATCTGCCAACCGCTGCCGGGGCTCGAAGCGGCCGCCAGGGCGCGGCTCCGCGCGTTGCGCTAGCTCGCCGGCGGAGCCCAGGCGCAGCGCGGCTCGTGTTGCGCCGCGAGAACCAGCAGAAGCGCGTGCAGCTGCTCGCGCTGCTCGGCGTCGAGCGGAGCGAGGAACTCGTCCTCCACGCGCCGGGCGAGCGCGCGGAACCGCCCGAGCATGCGCCTGCCTTCCGCCGTGAGACGCACGAGGTGGCGCCGGCGGTCCTCCGGGTCGCGCTGCCGCTCGACGAGCGTTCGCTCCTCGAGCTCGTCGAGGAGCCCGACGAGCGTGCCCCGGTCGTAGCCGAGCGCGTCCGCGATCTCCGCCTGCGTCTCGCGAGCGCTCTCGTCGAGCAGGGCGAGGATCGCGTGGTGATAGGGGCCGAGGCCGGTCTGCTCGTACTCGTCGAGCGCACGCTGCTTGGCGGCGAAGCCGAGCCGCTTGAGCAGGAAGAGGCTGGACGCGACGAGCTCGGCCGGCAGACAGCCTTCGGTCTTCAGAGACGTCTTCAAGCCCGTGTCCATTTCCCGGAATATGGTAGCGCGCCCAAGCGTTCTCCTGCTGTATAGTTGGAAATACCAACGATTGGAGGATCTGCTTGCTTCGCACGCTTCATCCTGTTTCTCCGCGGCGGCGCTGGAGTGCACTGGCTCTCATCGTCACCGCTCAGTTCATGGTCATTCTGGACGTGGCGATCGTCAACGTCGCGCTCCCCTCGATCAAGTCGGACCTCGGCTTCTCGCGCACGGGGCTGCAATGGGTGATCACCGCGTACGCCATCCTGTTCGGCGGCGCGCTTCTGCTCGGCGGCCGCCTCGCCGACCTGCTCGGCCGGCGGCGCATCTTCGTCGCGGGCCTGGCGCTCTTCGCCCTCAGCTCCCTCCTCTGCGGCTTCGCGTGGTCGTCGGGATCGCTCATCGGCTTCCGGGCTTTGCAGGGACTCGGTGGCGCGCTCCTCGCCCCGGCTGCGCTCTCGCTGCTGATGACGACGTTCGCCGAAGGCCGCGAGCGCAACCTCGCGCTCGGGATCTACGGCGCCGCATCGGGCAGCGGTGCGGCGGTGGGCGTGCTGCTCGGCGGCGTACTCACGTCCTACTTCGGCTGGTCGTGGATCTTCTTCCTCAACGTCCCGGTCGGCGCCGTCGCGATCGCCCTCGCGCCGTACCTCCTGCGCGAGAGCCGTGCGGAGCTGGAGCACCGCCACTTCGACGTCGCCGGCGCGACCTCCGTGACCGGCGGGCTGATGCTGCTCGTGTACGCGCTGACGCGGGCGACGAGCGACGGCTGGACGTCACCGGTCACGCTCGGGCTGCTCGGCGGCGCAGCTGCTCTCGTCGCGGCGTTCCTCGCGATCGAGTCTCGCTCCCGCTCGCCGCTCCTGCCGCTGCGGATCTTCCGGCTCCGGGCCCTCACCGCAGCGAACGCGACGATGGCGATCGTCGGTGCTGTCACGTTCTCGGAGTTCTTCCTCCTCACGCTCTACGTGCAGGACGTCCTCCACTATTCGGCCGTGCAGAGCGGCGTCGCCTTCAGCGCCTTCGCGCTGGCGGTCGTCGTCACCTCGAACCTCGCGCAGGTCGTGGTCGGCCGCGCCGGAGTCCGGGCGACGCTCAGCGGGGGCCTGGCGCTCGCGATCGCCTCCATCGCCCTCCTCGTCCGGCTCCCGGTGGACGGCCACTACTTCCGGGATCTCTTCCCGGCCTTCGTGCTCGGCGGTGCCGGGATGGGCTTCTCCTTCGTGCCGGTCACGATCGCCAGCCTCTCGGGCGTCGAGCGCGCCGACGCTGGCGTCGCCTCGGGTCTCGTGAACACGAGCCGGCAGATCGGCGGCGCGATCGGCCTCGCGGCCATCAGCACCGTCGCGGCGAGCGCAACGTCGAGCTACGCACAGGCGCACGCGCTCGCAGTTTCGAGCGCGGCGGCGACGGTCGACGGCTTCCAGACGGCGTTCGTCGTGCTCGGCAGCCTGCTCGTCGCGGCGATCGTCGTCGCCTCGGTCTTCCTCCGGCCGGCCCCCGAGCAGGCCGCGGAGGCCGAAGCGGTGCAGCTGCAGGAGGCCGCGTGATCGGCCGCGGCGGGCGGCCGCTGCACCGGGAACGCGTCGACGAGCTCCTGCGCGAGATCGACGCGCAGCGCCGGCGGCAGCTCCTGCTCGAGGCCGCAGGCGCCTACGCGCCGGGCCTCGAGCGGGAGGTCGAGCTCACGCGCCGGCAGCTGGCCGAGCTCGTGCGCTAGTCGGTGAGACCCTTCTCTCGAAGCTCGGCGAGCGCCTGCTCGGACTTGCCGAGCTCGAGGCCCATTCCTTCGAGCACGCGCTCGGTCTTGGTGAACTGGATCTCGTCGTACTGGACGATCTGCACCCGGTTGCCGCTCGGGTCGCGAATGTCGAAGAAGCGTCCCGGCAGCACCTCCACGCCTGCTTCCTCCAATGCGCGGCGCGCGGCCTCCTTGTCGTCGACGACGAGCCCGAAGTGTGGCTCCTCGGTACGCGGGCCACGCTCGAACAGGGCCAGGAACTGGTCGCCGAGCTCGAGAAAGGCAGCGCCGGGAACGCCGCGATCGACGGCCGTCGGCTGGAAGAGGTCGGTGTAGAACGCCACCGCCTCCTCGATGTCGTCCACCTGCAGCGCGACGTGGTTGATCCCGACGAGCCGCGGTCTCATCTGCGCGCCGTGCCGACGATCAGAGGCCTCTCGACCTTGGGCGCCTTCGGCACCTCGCCGTGCTCGACCGACTCGACCGTGAGCGCGGACGACTCGATCCCGGCCAGCGTGTCCCGGTTCGGATTGCAGCCGACGAGGTTGTAGAGCGGTCTGATCCGGTCCTGGCGCCTCGCGAGCTTCGGGTCCTCCGACCGCACGTGCTCGAGGAAGAGGAAGCGGCCCTTCGGCTTCAGGACGCGCGCGATCTCCGCCAGCGCCTCCTGCTGGTCGGGGACGCTGCACAGGACATAGGTCGCGACCGCCGTGTCGAAGCTCGCGTCGGGAAACGGCAAGGCGCCGGCGGTGGCGTCGACGATCTCCGCCGTCCGGCCGAGTGCCTCGAGGCGCCGGCCGAGACGGCGGCGCATGTGGTCGTCGGGCTCGACGAGAACGAGCCGGGTCACCGCCTCCTGGTAGTGCTCGAGGTTGAGCCCGGTGCCGGCGCCGATCTCGATCGTGTCGCCGCCGGCCGCCGCGAGCAGCCGCCGCCGCTGGTCGCGCATGCCTGCCGCCTCGGACCCCCTGCTGACCGTGTCGTACAGCGCCGCGAACAGCCGCCGCATCATCGCCGCTCCTCTCCCCGAAGGCCGGACAGTGGCACGCCGCGCGGAGCCGCGTCAAGCACGGCCACCCCAGAATTGGAGCGCGCGGCTAGGCTCGCTCGGTGGCGGCCCACGCTTCCGGCAGTCCGCACCTCTCGCCTTCGCAGATCGCCATGCTGGCCGGGCTCGGCGAGGAGCGCACAGCTCGCGTCGGCGACGTGCTCTACAAGGTCGGCGACGCGACCTACCCGTTCATCGCGATCCAGGAGGGCGAGGTCGCGGTGCTCGACGCGGCGGGCAACGAGCTCGTCCGGCACGGGGCGTCGACCTTCCTCGGCGAGCTGAACCTCCTGTCGGGACAGACCGTCTTCGTGACGGTGGTCGCGACCCAGCCCCTGCGCTACGTCGCCGTCGACCGCGACGTCCTGCGAGGGCTGCTCTTCGAGGACGGTGCGCTGAGCGACCTGGTGCTGACGACGTTCATGGCGCGGCGCGCGGCGCTGCAGCGTGTGGAGGGCCTCGGGATCGAGATCGTCGGGCCGCGCTCGTCCGAGCCGACCATGCGGATGCTCGACTTCGCTCGCGCGAACCGGCTGCCCTTCACGTGGCATGACGAATCGCCCGGCGACGGAGAGGAGCCTCCACTCGTGCGGCTCCCCGGCGGCGTGGAGCTGAAGCACCCGTCGAGCGGGGACGTGCTCCGCGCGCTCCGGATCGGCCGGGAGCTCGAGCCTCGGGAGGACGTAGACCTGCTCGTGGTCGGGGGCGGACCGGCCGGGCTCGCCGCGGCGGTCTACGGAGCGTCGGAAGGCCTCCAGACGCTTCTGGTCGAGGGAACCGCGCTCGGCGGCCAGGCCGGATCCTCGAGCCGGATCGAGAACTACCTCGGCTTCCCGGCAGGGATCAGCGGCGCAGAGCTCACGAGCCGCGCCGTGTCCCAGGCCCGCAAGTTCGGCGCCCGGCCGGCCACGCCGTACCGGGCGACCGCACTCGAACCCGGTGACGGGCGCCATGTCGTGCACCTCGAGGAGGGACACGAGGTCGTGGCCCGAGCCGTTGTCCTCGCCACCGGCGCCGACTACCGGCGCCTCCCGCTCCCGGACCTGTCGGCGTACGAGGGGGCGAGTGTCTTCTACGCCGCCGGGCCGCCCGAGGCACAGATCTGCGGCGCATCGCGCGTCGCGGTGGTCGGCGGTGGGAACTCGGCCGGCCAGGCAGCGGTGTGGCTCGCCCGCGGCGGCGCTCTCGTCGCGCTGCTGCATCGCCGCGGCGACCTGCGCGAGACGATGTCCGACTACCTCATCCGCGAGCTCGACCGCTACGGCGTCGTCGTCCGCGACCGGAGCGAGATCGCCGAGCTCCACGGGGAAGGCGGCCGACTCGAAGCGGTGACCCTCACCGACGGGAGCCGCCTGCCGTTCTCGTTCCTCTTCCTCTTTCTCGGCGCGCGGCCCTGCACCGAGTGGCTCGGCGACTCCGTGCTGCGGCACGAGGACGGTTTCGTGCTCACCGGCGACGCGGCCGGAGCCGCGTACCTCCTCGAGACGAGCGTCTCCGGGATCTTCGCCGCGGGCGACGTCCGCTCGGGCTCGACCAAGCGTTGCGCGGCCGCGGTGGGCGAGGGGTCGATGGCCGTGCAGTTCGTCCACGCGCATCTCGCGGCGCAACCGGCGGGGGTCCGATGAGCGCAGGCGGCTGCACGCATCTCGACGAGATCGCCGTGCGCGAGCTTCCCGGCGAGGTGGACGGCTGCGAGGACTGCCTCCGCACCGGCGGCAAGTGGGTCCACCTGCGCATCTGCCTGACCTGCGGCCACGTCGGTTGCTGCGACAGCTCCCCGAATCGCCACGCCACCGCCCATCATCACGCGACCTCGCACCCGATCGTCCGCTCGCTCGAGCCCGGCGAGGACTGGAGCTGGTGCTACGTGGACGAGGTGGGGCTCGCGATCGGGGGAATCGCCGGCGAGACCCGCATCCCGCCGTCGCCGCTCCTGTAGTGGCCGGCGCGCCCTACACCGGGCACTGCATGTGCGGAGCCGTGCGCTTCGAGGTGACCGAGGAGCCGCTGAGCGCCGGCTACTGCCATTGCACGCGCTGCCAGCGGCGCACCGGAACCGCAGCCTCCGCGCAGGCGCGGCTCGCGCCCGGCTCGTTCCGCCTTCTCTCGGGCGAGGAGCTCGTGCGCGAGTACGCGCCCGAGGACGGGTGGCCGAAGTGCTTCTGCTCCGCGTGCGGCAGCGCGCTCTGGAGCAAGGATCCGGACAGCGGCGCCGTCGGGAGCGTCCGCCTCGGCCTGTTCGATCCCGGCCACGGGATCAGGCCGCAGTGGCACACGTACGTCGACTACGCCTGCGAGTGGGAGCCGATCCCCGACGACGGTCTCGAGCGGTACCCCGAAGGGAAGGCGCGCTAGCCCGCCTAGACGCCGCCGATCGACGCGTCGAGATCCCGCTGCGCCGGGTGCGACGGCCGTCCGAAGTAGAACCCCTGCGCCTGCTGGCAGCCGAGCTTGCGCACGATCGTGTGCTGCTCGGAGGTCTCGATTCCCTCTGCGACGAGGTTGAGCTCCAGCGCGTGGCCGAGGTCGATGATGCCCTTGAGGAGCACGAGGTCGCCGTCCTTGGTGCCGACGTGCGCCGTGAAGCTCCGGTCGATCTTGACGACGTCGATCGGGAACTGCCTCAGATACGAGAGCGAGGCGTAGCCCGTCCCGAAGTCGTCGAGCGCGAGGACGACTCCGAGGTCCTTGATCGTCCGGAGCGTTTCCGCGACGCGCTCGTCGGACGAGAGCAGCGTGCTCTCCGTGAGCTCGAGCGTGAGCAGGCTGGGCAGGAGCGCGGACGCGTCGATCGCGCGGGTGACGTGGCGGAGGAAGTCGGGATGGTGAAGCTGCCGGGCCGACACGTTCACCGACATGTGCATCGGCCGGCCGTGCAGCTGGCAGAGACGCGTGGCCTCGGTGCACGCCTCGGTCAGCACCCACTCGCCCAGCCCGACGATGAGGCCGGTCTCCTCCGCGAGGGGGATGAACTCGCCGGGCGGGAGCTCGCCGGCCGTGGGGTGCTCCCAGCGGACGAGCGCCTCGTAGCCGGTGATCCGGCTCTGCCCGAGATCGACGACCGCCTGGTAGTCGAGCCGGAACTCGCCCCGGACGATTCCCTCGCGCAGCTCGCCGATCCGCTTCGACCGGTCGAGTGCGGCGCGGTCGAGCTCCGGATCGAAGAACGCGTAGCCGAGATCGGGATGAGACTTCGCCCGGTACATGGCGATGTCGGCTTCCTTGAGCAGCGTCTCGTCGTGGTCGCCGAACGCGATGCCGATGCTGGCGCTCGTGTAGAGCGGCCCGGAGCCGCTCTCGAGCGGCTTGCCGACCTCCTTGAGGAGCCGCTCGGCGACTCCCACGGCCTGTTCGGGCGTGAGCGGCTCCGTGAGGACGACCGCGAACTCGTCGCCGCCGAGGCGGGCGGCCGTGTCGCCGGGTCTGACCGATTGCTCGATCCGGCGTCCGATCTCCCTGAGCACCTCGTCCCCGAGGTCGTGGCCCCACCGGTCGTTGATCCCCTTGAAGTCGTCGAGGTCGACGTAGAGCAGCCCGGTGGCCTCGCCCTCCTCGTGCCGAAGCTTGATCGCGTGGCGCAGCCGCTCGTGGAAGAAGGCGCGGTTCGCGAGGCCGGTCAATGTGTCGTAGAGCGCCTGCTGCCGCAGTTGCAGCTCCGCCTCGCGCTCGCGGGTGATGTCGAGGAGATAGCCCTGCAGATAGAGCGGCCGGCCGTCGTCGTCGAGGACGATGACGCCTTCGTCACGGAGCCAGACGATCCGGCCGTCGCGCGCGACGAGGCGGTACTCGATGCTCAGCGGCTCGTGCGTCTCATGGGTGTGCGCGTGGGCGGCGAGCACCCGCTCGCGGTCGTCCTCGTGGAGCAGGCGCGCAAAGAGATCGGTGGCGGTCTTCCACTCCTCGACGCTGTACCCGAGCAGCGGCTCGATCTGGGGGCTCGTGTAGATGTTCGAGCTGACCGAGTCGAGCGCGTCGACGTAGACGACGAGCGGCAGATGGTCGATCAGCGTGCGGTAGCGACGGGCGACCTCGTCCGGGGGGAGGCGGTCGTTTTCGTCGTACTCGCGGAATGCAAGCGGCGCCGCAGACACTGACACGGAATCGGCCTTCTCGGGCCGTGAGGCCTCCCCCGGACGGGGTATCGAGCCCCCGGTTTGGGTACCCCGGTGATCCGGAGCGAGACCTCAGTACGCCTGGCCGGTGAAGGCTTTCGCGAGCTCGAAGCAGACCGCGATGAGCACTGCCGTGAGGAGGACGATCGTCCCGAGCGCGGCGGGAAGCATTCGCCACGGGTGCTCGTCGAAGCCGGCGTGGACGTGCGGGTGCGGCAGATGCGGATGCGGCAGGTGCGGATGCACCACGGCAACCAACCTCCTTGTGCCGGATGCCGCTCTTCTACCGCCGGCGAGCCGGCGCCAAACCGTGCCGTAGCAGGGACGCCGGCTCGCGTGCTGGCGTCAGCTCAGGCTTTCGTCGCCACCCGGGAGGGGTCCGGGACGATCCGGATGTAGGGCTTCGTCTCGCGCCATTCGCCGAAGAGCTCCTTCGCCTCGTCGTTCGAGACGGAGCCGGAGATGATCACGTCCTCGCCGGGCTGCCACTGGGCCGGCGTCGAGACCTTGTGCTCGGCGGTGAGCTGGAGCGAGTCGATCACCCGCAGCACCTCGTCGAAGTTGCGGCCGGTCGTCATCGGATAGACGAGGATCAGCTTGATCTTCTTGTCCGGGCCGATCACGAACACGTTGCGGACGGTCTGGTTGTCGGCCGGAGTGCGTCCCTGCGCCTCGCCCTCGACGCCCGCGGGCAACATCCCGTAGAGCTTGGCGACCGTCAGGTACGGGTCGCCGATGAGCGGATAGTTGGGGGCGGTGCCCTGCGTCTCCTCGATGTCGTGCGCCCACGTTTCGTGGTCGTCCGCCGAGTCGACCGAGAGGCCGATGATCTTCACGTTCCGCCGCTCGAACTCCGGCTTGATGCTCGCCATGTAGCCGAGCTCGGTCGTGCAGACCGGCGTGAAGTCCTTCGGGTGCGAGAACAGCACCACCCAGGAGCCGCCGATCCAGTCGTGGAAGTGGATCGTGCCCTCCGTCGTCTGCGCCTCGAAGTCCGGCGCGGTGTCGCCGATCGTCAGTTCCATCCAGTACCTCCTCCTTTCGAGCGACCCTAGCGCTCGCGTTGCAGGCATCGCAAACAGCGACGCCTATGCGTAAAACGTCGGTAAGCCCACTGCTCTTCCTCTTCCGGCGTGCGTGGTGCGAGGAGCATGCTCTCGGCATGACCGGCGACCGGCGCTCCCTCTTCTGCGAGGTCAACGACCGGATCTACGAGCTGCTCGAGTCGGCGGATCCGGACCTGCCGGGGGAGTTCCTGTGCGAGTGCGGCGAGGACTGCGGCAGGCGGGTCGTCCTCGCGCCGGAAACGTTCGTCGAGTTGCGCGAGGCCGGGGAGATCGTCCGCTCACCGGACTGCTCGGTAGTGCCGGGCGGCGTGCCCGTTCTGAGCTAGACGAGCCGGGCAAGAGCCGCGCGCGAGCCCGTCTTGCCGCGCAGGTGGCGGCTGCGATCCTCGCGAGGAGCCTTGGGGTGCCAGAGTACGAAGATCTGGTAGCGAGGGCGCTCGCAGCGCAGCCGCGGGCGCGTTCCCTCACTGTCGATGCCGCGCGCGTCTCGCATCTCGCGCGGATCCTGCGCGAAGCAGGGTCCGGCGGCACGATGCTCGTCCACTGCGCATGGTGCGGGAGGCTGCAGGTCGGCGAGGAGTGGCTCAGGCTCGACGCGATCGGCAGCGGCCAGACCCGAATCGCGAAGCAGCTCGTCCGACGTTCGACGCACGGGATCTGCCCGGACTGCTTCGAGCGCGTCAGCCGGGACGCCGACGCGAGCCGCGCCGAAGGCGGCTAGGCGCCGACCGTGGCGAGCGCGCGGGCCGGCTCGAGCCGGAGTCCGGTCTCGGTGTCGAAGTAGTGGAAGCGCGCCGGGTCGACGGCGAGCCGGAGCGGTGTCCCGGGCCTGGCAGACGTCCCCGGGTCGACGCGCGCCGTGAACAGCGAGCCCTCGACCGTCGCCAGCGCGGCGTCTTCGTCGCCCGCTGCCGCGCGCACCTCGCTCACCTCGACTCGCGGAGCGGCGACGGAGAAGAGCACGTGGGTGTCCGCGCCGAGCTCCTCGACGACCTCCACGTTCACGTCGATGCGCGGCAGCGATGCGTCCGCGAAGGCGCCGTCCTCGAAGGCCTCCGGCCGGATGCCGGCGATCACGCAGCCGGCGGGGGACGCCTGGGCCGCGGGGAGCGGGATCGTGTAGCCGCCGAACCGCACCTGCCCGTCGCCGATCTCCGCCTCGACGAGGTTCATCGCCGGCGAGCCGATGAAGGCCGCGACGAAGAGATTGGCCGGCCGGGCGTACAGCTCCTGCGGTGTGTCGACCTGCTGGATCCGGCCGTCGCGCATGACCGCGACCCGCTGGCCCAGAGTCATGGCCTCGATCTGGTCGTGCGTGACGTAGATCGTGGTCGTGGCGAGCCGGCCGTGCAGTGCGGCGAGCTGGGCGCGCATGCTGACGCGGAGCTTCGCGTCGAGGTTCGAGAGCGGCTCGTCCATCAGGAAGGCCTTCGGCTCCCTCACGATCGCACGTCCCATCGCCACCCTCTGCCGCTGGCCGCCCGAGAGCGCGGCGGGGCGGCGGTCGAGCAGCTGGTCGAGGCCGAGGAGGTCCGCCGCCCGCGAGACGCGCTCGGCGATCTCGTGCTTCGGCGTCTTGCGCACCTTCAGGCCGTAGCCGAGGTTCTGGCGCACGGTCATTTGCGGATAGAGCGCGTAGCTCTGGAAGACCATGGCGATGTCCCGAGAGCGCGGCGGCAGCTCGGTCACGTCCTGCTCGCCGATGGCGATCGTCCCTGCCGTCACCTCTTCGAGGCCCGCGATCATGCGCAGCAGCGTCGACTTCCCGCAACCCGACGGCCCCACGAGGACGAGAAACTCGCCGCTGCCGATCGTGAGCGAGACGCCGTCGACGGCGACCACTCCGCCGGAGAAGACCTTGCTGACGTTGTCGAGGACGATCTCTGCCACGCGAAAGGATCGTGGAGTCTATACCGCAATCGGAAGCGAAAGGCAATGGCATTGACCACTTCGCCCACTGCCTCTATAGTCGCCTGCACGATGGAAGTGATCGGAGCCCAGCCGAAGATGACGAAGCAGAGCGCGGCGCGGCAGCAGGTGCTGGAGCTCATCGAGCGGCTCGGCGTCGGGACCGCGATTCCCTCCGAGCGCCAGCTCAGCGTGGATCTCGGCGTCTCGCGCCTGACCGTTCGCGCCGCGCTCGACGATCTCGCGCGCGAGGGCTATCTCGTGCGCCGGCGTGGCAGCGGCACCTACGTCCAGCACCCGAAGATCGCGCAGCAGCTCACCATGACCTCGTTCAGCGAGGACATGCGCCGGCGGGGGATGGTGGCGAGCAGCAACACGCTCTCGCTCACGCGCCAGCTCGCCGGGCCGCGGCTCGGGCGGTTCCTCAACGTCTCTCCTGGACAGGAGATCGTGGTGGTCAAGCGGCTTCGGCTCGCGGACGGCGTCTCGATGGCGATCGAGACGCTCCACATTCCGGCCGAAGTCGTGCCGGGCGTCGAGCCCCGCGATCTCGAAGGCTCGTTCTACGAGCTCCTGCGCACGCGTTACGGCATCGAGATCGCGACGGCCACCCAGACGATCGAGCCTACGGTGACGAACGAGGAGGAGTCGGACGCGCTGGGCGTCCCTCTCCACTCGCCCGCGTTCCTCTTCGAACGCACGAGCCGCGACGCAGGCGGCCGCACGCTCGAGTTCGTCCACTCGATCTATCGCGGCGACCGCTACCAGATCGTCTCCGAGCTGACGCCGTCGTAACCTCTCCGTCACCGGACCTTGACAAGAGTGGTCTGGTGTGGGAGATTCCGGCCGTGGCCGATTGGTATAGACCACTCGACGCACCGGTGGACGTTCCGTGTCTTCCGGCCACAGACGTCCCGGACGCCCCGCCAGCGCGTCGACGCCTCGAGGGAGATCTAGCATGAGATACCGGGTACTCGCGGTGGTCGCCGCCGCGGTCGCGCTCTCGGTCGTCGTCGCGACGGCCACAGCGAGCAGCAAGCAGGCGACGGCACACACGCTCACCGTCTGGCTCCAGGTGGACGCCCAGAACGGCTGGCCGGAGATCGTCGCGGCTGCGAACCAGCAGTTCGAGAGCTCGCATCCGGGCTGGAACGTCAACGTCCAGTACCAGCAGTGGACGGACCACCTGCAGAAGTTCGACGCCACGATCGCAGGCAACGACACGCCTGACGTCATCGAGATGGGCAACACCGAGATGACGAAGTACATGGCCGCCGGCGCGTTCGCGAACCTCGGCTCGAGCAAGGGCCAGTTCGCCAACTCCGGGAAGTGGCTCTCCGGCCTGAGGGCGTCGTCCACCTTCGACGGGAAGCTCTTCGGCGTGCCGTACTACGCCGGCTCCCGCGTGATCACGTACCGGACCGACCTGTTCAAGAAGGCAGGCTTCAAGAAGCCGCCGAAGAGCCTCAAGCAGTTCCAGGGCGAGCTCGTCAAGGTCGGGAAGATGAACAGGCACGTCAAGGGCTTCTCGCCGCTCTACGTCGGCGGCGAGGACTGGTACACGGCCCTCAGCTTCGTCTTCGACTCCGGCGGCTCGATCGCGAAGAAGTCGCATGGGAAGTGGGTCGGTACGCTCTCCTCGAAGAAGTCGATCGCAGGCCTCAAGAGGTTCAAGGCGTTCTTCAAGGCCACGCAGGCGAAGCGAACGGCCACCCTGGACGCGAGCGGTCTCGGCGCCGGAAACCCCTTCCCGTACACCGTCTTCTCGCAGGGCCGGACGGCCGCCAACTACGGCCCCGCCTGGTACACGTGCTGCACCGGCAAGAAGTACACCAAGGTGGTGGCTCAGTTCGTGATGCCGAGCCACGTGAAGGGCAAGCCGATGCCGGGCTTCCTCGGCGGCTCGGACCTTGCGGTGCCGGCGCAGAGCGGTTCGAAGTCGCAGGCCACCGCGTGGATCGCCGACTTCACGAGCACCGCGAGCGAGAAGGCGCTCGAGAAGAAGGGCAACATCCCGAACGCGACCAACCTGCTCGGGACGAGCGTCAACGAGCGGGCCGCGGCTCGCAGCTGGTTCGTGCCGCAGGCGAAGCACTGGGTGGACGTCGAGAACGGCAACATCCTCAAGACGATGCTCGGGCAGCTGCTCACGGGTCGTCTGAGCGTCAAGCAGGCCGCTCAGACAGCCAGCCAGAACATCGCCCAGACCCTGAACGAGTCCTAGGGCCGCTCTGAGCGGGAGCGGACCCACTGCGCTCACCACCGCCGCCGCCGCGACTGCAGGGTCGCGGCGGCGGCGCCTTTCCGGACGCCGCGTCGCCGGCCGGAGCGTCCCCTACGT
>DATFCX010000073.1:0-13159 GCA_035252585.1 Gaiellaceae bacterium | reverse complement strand
GTTGTCCGCCTTGCGCGCGATCTTGTCCACCTCGTCGATGTAGATGATCCCGGTCTCGGCCTTCTTGATGTCGAAGTCCGCGGCCTGGATCAGCTTGAGGAGGATGTTCTCGACGTCCTCGCCGACGTAGCCGGCCTCGGTGAGCGCGGTGGCGTCGGCGATGGCGAACGGGACGTTGAGGATCCGCGCGAGCGTCTGCGCGAGCAGCGTCTTGCCGCAGCCGGTGGGCCCAAGGAGGAGGATGTTCGACTTCTGGAGCTCGACGTCGTCGTCCTCCTGTCCCATCTGCACGCGCTTGTAGTGGTTGTAGACGGCGACCGACAGCGTCCGCTTCGCCTCTTCCTGCGAGACGACGTAGTCGTTGAGCACGGCGTAGATGTCGCGGGGGCGCGGCAGGTTGTCGAGGTCGAGCTGGGCCGGAGTGGTCAGCTCCTCGTCGATGATCTCGTTGCAGAGATCGATGCATTCGTCGCAGATGTAGACGCCCGGGCCCGCGATCAGCTTCTTCACCTGGCGCTGGCTCTTGCCGCAGAAGCTGCAGAGAAGCTGCTCGTTGCCGTCTGTCGCGCGTGCCATATCTCTCTTCTACCTCGGTCCGGGGGTTTCGTCTACGTGTCCGGGCTCTACCGGTGCGCGATCACCTGGTCGACGATGCCGTACTGCTCGGCTTCTTCGGACGTCATGTAGTAGTCGCGCTCCATGTCCTTCGAGACCTTGTCGACGGGCTGGTTCGTGTGCTGGGCGATGATCTCCTCCAGGCGCCGCTTGAGATTGATGGTCTCCTTGGCCTGGATCTCGATGTCGGTGCCCTGGCCCTGGAAGCCGCCCGAGACCTGGTGGATCAGGATCTTGGCATTCGGCAGCGCGGTGCGCTTTCCCTCCGTGCCCGCCGCGAGAAGCAGCGCGCCCATCGACATCGCGATGCCGACGCACGTCGTCGCCACGTCCGGCTTGATGAACTGGATCGTGTCGTAGATGGCGAGCCCCGAGTAGACGGAGCCGCCCGGCGAGTTGATGTAGATGTTGATGTCCTTGTCGGGATCCTCGGACTCGAGATGGATCATCTGCGCGACGACGAGGTTCGCGACCTGGTCGTCGATCGGGGTGCCGAGGAAGATGATCCGCTCGTTGAGCAGGCGCGAGTAGATGTCGAAGAAGCGCTCGCCGCGCGAGGTCTGCTCGATGACGGACGGGATGACGAGATTCGTCGGCGGGTTCATGATCGGGCTCCTTCTTCGCTCTGCTGCTGGTCGGGGGTCCAGAGTTTCGTCTCGGTCGGTGGATTCTCCTTGTCGGGCGTCCAGATCGCTTCGCGGGCCTCGGCCTGCGCGAGCGGGATTCGCCGCACCTCTGCGGCGACCTGGTCGAGCGCCTTGCGCAGTCGCAGGTCCTCGCGGAGCGACTCGAAGCGGCCGCTCTCGCGCAGGGCCACGAGCATCTCGCCGGCGTCGTCGCCCAGCGCCTCGGCCTGCTCGCGGACGAGCTCCTCGACCTCCGCGTCGGGCACCTCCAACCCGAGTCGCGCCGACACCGCGTCGAGCACGAGCTCGCGCGCGACGGAGCGCCGGGCCTCGTCACGAAGGCGGGCGACGAGCTCCTCGGGCTGCTGGCCGCTCATGGCGAGGAACGTCTCGAGATCGACGCCGCGCGCCTCGACCTGGCGGGCGAGGCCGCGCAGGAGCTCCCTCGTGCGCGACTCGACGAGCGGCCCGGCGGCGTCGACCTTCGAGGCGGCGACGAGCGCGTCGGCGGCGTCGGCCCGGAACCGCGTCTCGACCTCCTCCTCGATCTGCTCGCGCAGGCGCGACTCGACGTCGGCCCGGAGCTCGGCGAACGTCTCGAACTCGCTCGCGGCGCGGGCCAGGTCGTCGTCGAGCGGCGGCAGAACCTTCTCCTTGATCTCCTTGACCGTCGCGGAAAGGGTCTGCGTCGCGCCGTCCGCGAGCTCGAAGGTCAACTCCTTCGTCTCGCCGGCGCTCATCCCGACGAGCCCCTGTTCGACCTCCTCCACGACGGCGCCGCGGCCGAGCTCGACCACGTAGTCGCGCCGCGTCTCCTCCTCGGAGACGAGGTCGACGACGACCGTGTCGTCGGGCGCCACGGGACGGCCCTCGACCGGGACGAGCTCGGCGACGGTCGAGCGCAGCGCGTCGAGCTCGTGCTGGACGAGCTCCTCCGGCACCTCGACCTCGGCCACCCCGACCTCGAGCTCCTTCCAGTCGGGTAGCTCCGGCTTCGCCTGCACCGCAACGGTCGCGGTGAACTCCCAGTCGTTGTCCGCAGAGGCGGGCAGCTCGAAGTCGTACTCCGGCTGCTCGACCGGGCGGACACGGTTGCGCGCGGCCGCGTTCCAGAACCAGCCGCCGATGTGGCTCTCCACCGCCTCCGTCATCAGCCGCTCGCGGCCGACGCGCTGCAGGAGCACCTGGCGAGGCACCTTCCCCTTGCGGAAGCCCGGCACCTTGATGCTCTGCGAGAGGTCCTCGGCTGCGTGCTCGACGGCGTGGTGGACGTCGTGCGACGGCACCTGCACCGTCAGCCGGACCCGGTTCTCCGGCAGCTCCTCGACCTGGGTCTGCACGCGGTCCATTCAAGCAGGGAGCAGGCGGGCGAGGTCGAACGATCGAGGCACGTGAGCGCGTGGAACGCGAGCCTGCTGGGCCTGGCCGGAGCGATCTGGCTCCTGATCTTCTCGGCGATGGTCTACGCACTACGTGTCCGTGCGTGAGGGTCCGAGGTGCGGGCGAGAGGACTCGAACCTCCAAGGGCCTCTCGGCCCAACGGGACCTAAACCCGTCGCGTCTGCCAGTTTCGCCACGCCCGCGCCGAAGAACAGGATAGGCGGCGGTCGCCCGCACGTACTAGAGTCGCGCGGCTGTGGCGGGAATGAGGCCCGAGGACGTCTACGCGCTCACGAGCGTCGCCGACCCGCGCCTGTCGCCCGACCGCAGGCGCGTCGCGTACGTCGTCAACCGGATCGACGCGGAGGCGAACGCCTACGGCGCCGCGATCTGGGTGGCATCGCTCGACGGATCGGAGGACCCGCGCCGGTTCACCTCGGGCGAGCGGAGCGACCACTCCCCGCGCTGGTCGCCGGACGGGCAATGGCTCGCCTTCGTCTCGAATCGCGACGGCGAGGACGAGAAGAAGGCGCACGCGGAGCTCTACGTCCTGCCCGCCGACGGCGGCGAGCCGCGCCGGCTGACCGAGAGCAAGGAGTCCGTCGACTCGATCGCGTGGTCGCCCGACTCGCGCCGCATCGCATTCACGCGCCGCGTGCGCGACGTGGCGTACGAGGAGGAGGACGAGCAACGGCGTGCGCCGCGCCGGTTCGACCGCCTCTTCTACAAGCTCGACGGCGTCGGCTGGACCGGCGACCGCCGGAAGCACGTCTTCGTGGTCGGGCTCGACGGCGACGACGAACGGCAGCTCACGGACGGCGACTACGAGGACAACGAGCCGGCCTGGTCACCGGACGGCGCGCGCATCGTCTTCTCCTCCCTGCGCGGCGACCGCTGGGACGTCGAGCTCGTCGAGGCGCTGTACGAGCTCGAGGTCGACTCGGACGGGGCCGAGCCCAGACGACTGACGCAGCCGGACGAGGGAGCCGGCTCGCCCTCGTTCTCGGCCGACGGATCGCTCATCGCCTACGTGCACACGCCGGAGGACGGCACGACTCCGCATCACAGCCAGATCGCGGTGATGGGCAGCGACGGGAGCGACCGCCGGATCCTCACGGCGTCGCTCGACCGCCAGTGCGCTCCGTATCCGCTCGCTCGCGAGCCGGTCTGGGACGCCGACCGCGTCGCATTCGCGGCGGAGGAGGGCGGCAACGTCCACCTCTACACCGTTGCGGCAGACGGCTCGGGCGAGCCCCAGCTCCTCGTCGGCGGCGAGCAGCTGACGGGCCTGTACGACCTCGCCGACGGCGTCCTCGTCTACACGGCCAGCACCCACACACGACCGCACGAGCTATTCACGCGAGACGGGAAGCGCATCACGTCCGTCTGCGACGACTTCGTCGCGGGACGCGAGCTCGCGGACGTCGAGCGGTTCACCGCCGCCTCCGCAGACGGCACCGAGGTCGACGCGTGGCTCGTGCGTCCGCCCGGCTTCGACGATGCGCGCCGCTATCCGGTCCTGCTGACGATCCACGGCGGCCCGTTCACGCAGTACGGGACCGGCTTCTTCGACGAGGTGCAGGTCTACGCCGCCGCGGGCTACTGCGTCCTCTTCTCGAATCCGCGCGGCGGTTCCGGCCATTCCGAGGAGTGGGGACGCGCGATCCGCGGCCCGGGCAACGGCGCCGGCCCCGGCTGGGGGACCGTCGACTACGAGGATCTGATGGGCGTCGTCGACACGGCGCTCGAACGGTTCCCGTTCCTCGACGCCGACCGGCTCGGCGTCCTCGGCGGCTCCTACGGCGGCTTCATGACGTCGTGGATCGTCGGCCACACGCAGCGCTTCAAGGCGGCTCTGTCGGAGCGCGCCGTCAACCAGATGGTGAGCGCTTTCGGCTCGAGCGACATCTTCTGGATCTTCGAGCGCCAGTTCGGCGGACCGATGTGGGAGCACGTCGACGAGTGGCTGCGCATGTCGCCCGCGACGTACGCGCGGGACATCGAGACGCCGCTGCTCGTCGTCCACTCCGAGAACGACCTGCGCTGCAACGTCGAGCAGGGCGAGCACCTGTTCACCCTCCTCCGGCTGCTCGGCAAGGAAGTCGAGATGCTCCGCTTCCCGGCCGAGGGGCACGAGCTCTCCCGCTCGGGCTCGCCGGTGCACCGCGTGCAGAGGTTCGAGGCGATCCTCGACTGGTTCGGCCGCTACCTCGAGCCCGGCGAGAGCTGAGCCGCTCCGGCGGCCGGGAGCCCCGAGCCGCGACGGGCGCGCAGCGGCGAGAGAACCGTCCAGGGGATCACGAGCAGGCCTCCCGCCGCGCAGACCCAGAGCGTCGCGTGCAGGCCGACCGCCGTGGCGACCGCGCCGCCGAACAGCGAGCCCAGCGGCTTGGCGCTCTGCGTGAGGAAGCTCATCGCGCCCGCCGTCCGCCCGTAGAGATGCTCCGGCGTCGCGGCCTGCCGTAGCGCCGCCGTGTTGACGTCGAACAGCATCACCGCGATCCCGCCCACGGCCTCGGCGACGGCGAGGATCGTCACCGCGAGCCACGATGGCTGGCCGGGTGAGGCGAGCGGCACGATCGCGAGCGCCGGCGGGAATCCGATCGTGGCGAGCATGATCGTCCGTCCCGCACCGAGCCGCCGGGCGAGCCGCGGCGCGAGCTGAGTTCCCACGAGCGCGCCGAGGGCGCCGGCTGCGAACGCGAGACCGATCAGCAGCGGGATGAGGTGAAGCTTTCGCACCGCGTAGAGCACGAGCACGGCGTAGATCGCCAGGCCGAAGAAGTTGAGGGTCGCCGCGCTGCCCGCGATCGCGCGTTGCAGCGGGTCGTCCCGGACATAACGCAGGCCGGCGACGAGGTCGTGCCGGAGCGACGACCCGCACTCCAGCCGCCGCTCCGGCTCGGGCGCGCGGATCGAGCGCAGGGCGAACGCGGAGACGAGGAACGAGGCAGCGTCGACGAGGATCGCGAACGGTGCCGTGATCGCGTGCACGAGCAGGCCCGCGATCGAGGGACCGGCGATCTGCGCCGTCGCGTAGCTCCCCATTAGCTTCGCGTTCCCGTCCACGAGCTGCTCCCGGGGCACGAGCACGTTGAGGTAGGAGCCCCACGCCACGTTGAAGGCGAGAGTGAGACAGCCGGCGGCGAAGGCGACCGCGAACAGCTGCCCGAGCGTCAGCACGTGGAAGGCGGCGGCCACCGGAACCGAGAGGAGGATCGCGGCGCGGCCGAGGTCGGCGGCCATCAGGATCCAGCGCCGCCGAGCGCGGCGGTCGACCCACACCCCGACGAGCAGCGCGAACGCGATCCACGGAGCCATGCCCGCGGCCGACAGGAGCCCCATCTGGAACGCGCTCGCCTGGAGCGTGAGCACGGCCGCGAACGGCAGCGCGAGCTCGGTCACCTGCGAGCCGAAGACCGAGACCGTCTGTCCCGCCCAGAGCCGGACGAAGTCGCGGTCGCGCCAGAGGCTCATCGCGCGTTCGGGACGCCGAAGCTCGCCCACCACACGTCGACCGCGTCGGCCGGCGCGTCCTTTCGCACGGCCGGGAAGTACGGCTCGAGGAGGGTGAGGATCGCCTCGCCCAGCTGCTCCGCCTCGGCCTGCGTCAGGCGCAGAGTCGACTGCGCATACATCGGCTCGGGCCAGTCGGCAGGCGGCGCGGCGAGGTATTCCCGGAGCAGCCGGAAGTCGCGCGCCAGGAACGTGCCGGCGAGCGCACGTGCGGCGTCGGCGTCGTCCGAACCCGACCAGCGGAGCCCGCGCGCGACCTTCCGCCAGGGCCGCTCCTTCCCGTTCGAAGCCTCGGCCCGCTCGACGAAGCCGTACTTCGCCAGCGTGCGGAGGTGGTAGCTGCACGACTGCGGGCTCTCGCCCACGGCCTCGGCGCACTCGGTCGCCGTCTTGGGGCCGCCGGCGAGGGTCGCGAGCAGATCGAGCCGGACCGGATGCGCCAGCGCCCGCATCGCGCGCGGGTCGGTGACCTCGAGCTGGTCATTGCGGGTTCTCTTGAAAGACACCTTTCACAAGGAGTCTTTCACATTTCCCCCGCCTGTCAAACCCCTCTCGGAGGAACGAGAGATTCAGCCGAACCGCGCGACGGCCCGGGCGCGGCGACGTTCCGCCTCGGCCTCCCGGTCCTTCGGTGCTGCGGTCGTCACGAGATCCTCGAGCAGGTGCTGCGTGAGGTGCGCGATCTCGTGCACCGCACGATCGAACGCCGCCTCGTTGGCCTGCGACGGCTTGTTCATCCCGCTCACCTTGCGCACGTACTGCAGGGCCGCGGAGTGCACCTCTTCCGAGGTCGCGGGTGGATCGAAGTTGTAGAGAACGCGGATGTTCCGGCACATGCCCCGATGCTACGCGACCCCGGCGGCCGTGCCGGTGATGCGCGGCGCGCGGGTCCCCGGCGCCGCGAGGTGGCACGCGACCAGATGGTCCGGAGCGAACTCGCGGAGCTCGGGCTCGATCTCCTCGCTCTTCGGAGCGGACAGGTCGTGGAGCGGGCAGCGGGTGTGGAAGCGGCAGCCGCTCGGCGGTGCGAGCGGGCTCGGCGGGTCTCCCTCGAGGACGACCCGCCTGCGCTTCCGTTGCTCCGCCGGATCCGGGACGACCGCCGCCGAGAGCAGCGCCTGCGTGTACGGGTGCTGCGGATCGCGGAAGATCGCGTCGCGGCTCGCGACCTCGACGAGCTGGCCGAGGTACATGACCGCGATCCGGTCGCACAGGAACTCGACCGTGGCGAGGTCGTGGGTGATGAAGAGGCACGAGAAGCCCATGTCGCGCTGGAGGTCGCGGAGGAGGTTCAGGATCGACGCCTGTACCGAGACGTCGAGAGCGGAGACGGGCTCGTCCGCGACGAGGACGCTCGGCTCGAGGATGAGCGACCGCGCGAGGCCGACGCGCTGCCGCTGGCCGCCCGACAGCTCGTGGGGGTAGCGGAAGCGATGCTCCGGACCGAGCCCGACGCGCTCGAAGGTCTCGATCACGCGGCTCTGCCGTGTCTTCCTCCCGGCGAGGCGGTGCAGGCGCAGCGGCTCGGCCACGATCTCGCCGACCGTCATGCGCGGGTTGAGTGACGAGAAAGGGTCCTGGAAGACCATGTGCAGGCTGCGACGCAGCGGTCGGAGCTCGCGCCGGGACAGATGCGTGATGTCCCGGCCGTGCAGCCGGATCGAGCCGGACGTCGGCTCGAGCAGCCGGACGACGCAGTTCGCGAGCGTCGTCTTGCCGCTGCCCGACTCGCCCACGAGCCCGAGCATCTCCCCCTCGCGGAGCTCGAACGAGACGCCGTCGACCGCGTGCACCGTCCCGCTGCCGCCGACGAGCCCGCGGCCGACCGGGAAGTGCTTGACGAGGCCTTCGACCTCGAGCACCGGCGTCGCGCTCATGCTCACGCCGCGCGCTCGGCCTCGGGATGGAAGCAGGCCACGAGGTGGCCGGGCCGGACGGGGCGCAGATCCGGGACCTGGGTGCGCGTCGTCTCGTCCGCGTAGCGGCAGCGGTCTGCGAACACGCAGCGCTCGAGGGGCTTCGAGCTGACGGGCACGCGGCCCGGGATCTCCTCGAGCCGCTCGCGCCGCTCGCCCGGGCGAGGGATCGCGCCCATGAGGCCGACCGTGTACGGGTGCTGCGGCGCCGCGAAGAGCTCGCCGGCAGCCGCCTCCTCCACCTTGCGGCCGGCGTACATGACGATCACGCGGTCCGCGATGTCCGCGACGACGCCGAGGTTGTGGGTGACGAGCACGATCGCGGTCCCCAGCTTCTCGCGCACCTCGCGCATCAGGTCGAGGATGCCCGCCTGGATCGTCACGTCGAGCGCGGTGGTCGGCTCGTCCGCGATCAGCACCTTCGGGTCGCACGCGAGCGCCATCGCGATCATCACGCGCTGCCGCATACCGCCGGAGAGCTGGTGCGGATACTCGTCGACCCTCCTTTGCGGCGCGGGGATGTGCACGAGCTGGAGCAACTCGACGGCGCGCCGCCGCGCGTCGCGGCGCGAGAGGCCGAGATGCCTCCGCACCACCTCGCCGATCTGGTCCCCGACCGTGAAGACCGGATTGAGCGAGCTCATCGGCTCCTGGAAGATGTACGAGATCTCCCGTCCACGCACGCGCCGCAGGCGCCGCGGGCCGAGCGCGAGCAGATCCGCGCCGCCGAAACGGACGCTACCGCTGACTCTCGCGGTCTCGGGCAGGAGCCGCACGAGAGACATGCAGGTCACGCTCTTGCCGCAGCCGGACTCGCCCACGATGCCGAGCACCTCGCTCCGAGCGAGCGCGAACGAGACGCGATCGACGGCCTGCAGCGGCCCCTCGTCGGTGTCGAACCGCACGGAGAGGTCGCTCACCTCGAGGAGGGGCTCTGCGCTCAACGGGTCGTCCTCGGGTCGAGGACGTCGCGGAGCCCGTCGCCGAGGACGTTGAAGGCGAGCACGGCGAGGATGATCGCAAGGCCCGGGTAGACGGAGAGCCGCTGCGCCTGCGTCAGAAACGGCTCCGCCGACGAGAGCATCGTCCCCCACGACGTGTTGGGCGGCTGCACTCCCAGGCCGAGGAAGGAGAGGATCGCCTCGCCGAGGATCGCGCCGGGAATCGTCAAGGTCGCCTGCACGATGAGCGTGTTCGTCATGTTCGGGAGGATGTGACGGAAGATGATCGTCGCGTCGTTGGCGCCGTTCAGGACCGCGGCGGGGACGTAGTCCGCCTCCCGCAGGGCGAGCGTCTCGCCCCGCGCGATCCGGATGAAGCCGGGGATGCTGCCGATCCCGAGCGCGAGCGTCACGTTGAGCAGCGAGGGGCCGAGGATCGCCGCGAGACCGACCGCGAGGATCAGAAACGGGAACGCGAGGAGCACGTCGGTCAGGCGGGCGATCACGTGGTCCACCCAGCCCCGGTAGTAGCCGGCGAGCATCCCGATCGGGACGGCCACCACCATCGCCAGCAGCGTCGCGAGGACGCCGACCTGCATGGAGGCGCGCGCGCCGAAGATCAGCCGCGACAGCTCGTCGTGGCCGAGGTCGTCCGTCCCGAGCAGGTGCTTCGACGACGAGTGCACGAGGATCGCGTTGAAGTCCGTGTAGCCGACCGGGTAGGGAGCGAGCAGCGGCGCGAAGATCGCGACCACGACGAAGCCGAGCACGACCACGAGACCCGCGACCGCCATCGGCCGGCGCAGGAAGCGCTTCCCGAGCACCCGCAGCCGCCGGCGGGAGTCCGCCACACGCGGTGCGTCGACCTCCTGCGCGACGATGCTCATATCGCCCTGATCCTCGGGTTGAGGAGCGAGTAGACGACGTCGACGAGCAGGTTCACGATCACGTAGCCGGCGGCGACGACGAGCACGACGCCCTGGATGAGCGTGTAGTCGCGCTGCATGATCGAGTCGATCGTGAGCGAGCCGAAGCCCGGGATGCCGAAGACCACCTCGATCGTGACGATGCCCGAGATGAGAGCACCGAGCTGGAGCCCCAGGACCGTCGTGACGGTGATCAGGCTGTTGCGGAACGCGTGCTTGCAGACGACCGACCACTCCGACAGCCCCTTGGCCCGGGCCGTCCGCACGTAGTCGGAGCCGAGCGAGTCGAGCATCGACGAGCGCATCTGGCGCATGAGCACGGCGGCCAGGCCGGCCCCGATCACGACCGCCGGCAGGATCAGGTGCTGGAGATTCGCCAGCGGGTGGTGGATCGTCGTGTAGCCGCCGGCGGGCAGCCAGTGCAGGTCGACGGCGAACCAGATGATCACGATGAGCCCGAGCCAGAAGTGGGGCACGGAGAGACCGACGAGCGCCACGCCCGTCGCCGCATAGTCGCTCGGTTTGCCGCGGCGGACGGCCGCGATCACCCCCGCCGGGATGCCGACCACGACCGCGACGATCATGCTCAGCAAGGTCAGCTCGAGGCTGATCGGCAGCCGCTGCGCGATGGTGTGCCCGACGGCCAGGTCGCGCTGGTCGACGCCGAGGTCGCCGTGCAGCGCGAGCCAGATCCAGTGCCCGTACTGCACCGGCAAGGGCTTGTCGAGCAGGTACTTGGCCTTCACGGCCGCGATCACGGCCGGATCCCGGTTCTCGGCGCCGAGCGCGATGGCCGGGTTGCCGGGAATCGCACGCACGCCCGCGAACACGACCATGCTCGCGAGGACGAGCACGACGAGGGCGGCTCCCGCCTTGCGGATCAGGAAGCCGCCCGTGTCGTTATCTCCTACTTCGTGTAACCGGCGAACGCGACCCGGAGGAGCGTGTCCGGATACATCTTGACGCCGCCGACCTTCTTCGCGATGCCGGCGTTGGCGATCGGATGGTCGAGGTAGATCAGCGGCCGATCCTTGAGGATCTGCGCCTCCACCCCGTGGTAGTCGGTGCGGCGCGACTTGGTCGAGCCGGCCCGCCGCGCCTTGTTGAGCAGCTTGTCCACGGTCTTCTTCGAGTAGCCGGAGTCGTTCAGCGTCCCCGGCGTGGCAACGAAGCCGTAGATGTTGCCGTCAGGATCGACGCGGCCCGACCAGCCGATGAGGAACGCGTCGTAGGTGCCCGCGTCCGCCTTCGAGAGCGCGGTCACGAAGTCGGTCGACTGCACGTTCATGTGGATGCCGACGGCAGCCTCCTCCGCCTGGATGAACTGCGCCTCGCGCAGTGCCACCGTGCCCGTCGGAACCATCAGGTTCACGGTCGGGTTGCTGATCCCGGACTTCTGGACCAGCTGTTTGGCCTGCTTCGGGTTGTACGGCGTGCACTTGATGCTCTTGTCGAACCACGAGCTCGACGGGGAGACCGCCGTGCAGCCCGGCAGCACCGTGTGGTCGAACACGACCTTGGCGAGGGTCTTGCGATTGATCGCCATCTCGAACGCCTTGCGCAGCGCCGGGCTCTTCGCGAGATCCGTGCCGACGTTCTGGTACGGCAGCTTGAGCAGGCCGTTCTTGTTCCCGATGTTGATCGTGATCCCGCCGTAGCCGAGCCCGGCGGCCTTCGTGACGCGCAGCGACTTGTCGCCCTTGATGCCGGCGATGTCCGTCGGAGCGAGCGCGTCGATCGCCTGCACCGTCCCGGCCTTCAGCGCCTGGGCCGCGGCCGTCGTGTCGTTGTAGATCTTGAACACGATCTTGGAGAAGTGCACCTTCGACTTGTTGTAGTAGAAGGGCGACTTCACGACCGTGATGCTGTCGCCGGCAATCCGGCCCTTGTACATGAACGGCCCCACGCAGACCGGATGCTGGGCGAAGTTGAGGCCGAGCTTGCCGAGCTGCTTCGCCGACAGGATCATTCCCGCACGGTCCGCGAGCTGCGCGGTCAGCGGGGCGTACGGCGCGCTGAGATGGAACACGACGGCGTACTTGCCCTTCGCCGAGATGCTCTTCACCGCGGAGATCTCGCTCGCCCGCACAGAGCCCTTTGCGGTCAGGTAGTGCCTGATCGTCTTCACCACGGCGGCCGAGTTGAAGGTGGTCCCGTCGTTGAACTTGATCCCGTGGCGCAGCTTGACGGTCATGCTGAGCTTGTTCTTCGAGACCTTCGGTAGCGCCGCTGCGAGCTGCGGCACGATGTGGGTCTTCGCGTTGAGGTCGTAGAGCTTCTCGCACATCGTGAGGAAGACCTCGCGGCCGGAGAAGGTACGCGCGAGCGTCGGGTCGAGCGCGTCCGGCTCGCCCTGCGTCATCGCGACGGTGAGCGTGCCGCCTTTCTTGAACTTCGGCGCCTTGGCCGAAGCACCGGAGGCGACACTGATGGAGAAGGTAAGCAGCCCGGCTGCAAGCACCGCGCCGACGGCTACTCCGATGCGGTTGCCTTTCATTGGATCTTCCTTCCTTCGGGGAGGGCGACGCGCGTGAAGGGCGCAACTCTAGACGGGATCCATTCTGGGGTCAACTGGATCCAATGTTAGTGTGCGGGGCCGTGCGTGCGACGGCCGACACTCTCGATACGCGTCGCCGCTCCCGCATGCGGTCGCTCGCCCTCGACCCGAAGCTGCTCGCGATCGGGCTCGGCGGCGGCCTCCTCTCGGGCCTCCTCGGGGTGGGCGGCGGGATCGTGATGGTGCCGCTGCTCGTGCTCTGGGCCACCTACTCGCAGCGTGACGCGCACGCCATCTCGCTCGGCGCGATCATCCCGATCAGCATCGCGGGGATCGCGACCTACGGCGTGGCCGGGGAGGTCAGGTACTGGCAGGCGTTCGGGCTCGCCGCGGGGTCGATCGTGGGCGCCCGCATCGGCGCCGGATGGCTCGCACGGATCGACGAGCGGTTGCTCAAGCTCGTGTTCGGCGCCTTCCTCGTCGGCGTCGCCGTCCTGCTCGGAGCGCGTGGGTGACGGGCCCGACGCTCTACGTCGCGCTCGTGGCCTTCGGCGTCGTCGTCGGCGTGGCGTCGGGGTTGCTCGGGGTCGGCGGCGGGACGCTCGTCGTGCCCTTCCTCACGCTGGCCGTCGGCTTCTCCCAGCATTCCGCCGAGGCGACGTCCCTGCTCGTGATCCTGCCGACGGCGGTCGCCGGGAGCCTCGCACTCCGCCGCCGCGGCGTCGGCGACCTCGGGCTCGCG
>DATFCX010000072.1:0-4410 GCA_035252585.1 Gaiellaceae bacterium | reverse complement strand
GCCCGACGCCACGGCCGAGGGCCGCGCCGCTCCGGAGCAGCCGGTACCGGTCGCCGGCGGCGGCCGCGGCTCCGAAGCTGAGCTTCGTGAGCTCGAGCTCGACGCCCGACGCTCTCCGGTTCAGCTCCTCGATGTCGAGCAGCGCCGGCTCGACCTCGAACGGCGCGGGAACGAGACCGTGCACGAGCGCGTGGAACGCGAACGCGTCGTTCGGACACGGCGTGAACCCGAAGCGGAGCTTCACGAGCGGCCGAAGAACCAGGCTTCCAGCGGCTTCAGGAGCTCCTCGCGCGTGAACGGCCGGACGTGCTCGGCATGGCCGTCGCGCTCCGAGACGGTGAAATCGTCCTCGAGCGTCTCGTTCGCCTCCTGCAGCGCATCGCCGAGCTCGTAGCCCTCGAAGACGTAGTCCTCCGGCCGCGGCTGCTTCGACGCGCGCCGATCCGCATTCACGGCACGCCCGACGGCCCAGACACCGCCTTCCTTCCGCTCGATCCAGATGACGACGGTCTCGGGATCGCCGTTCGAGTCGACGCCGTGGAGCACGCGCTCCGCGAACCGACCGCGGTCGGTGGACGCCTTCACGGCCGGACTATGACACCTCGCGTCCGGCCCCCGCCGCCCTCGCACGCTCTACGGCTGCGGCCGCGACGGCGACGTCCCAGGCGGCGAGGCCGTTCGACTTGAAGACGACGATGTCGTCGCCGGACTGGCGGCCCGGAACTTGCTCCGCCACGACCTCCTGCAGCTCGTGCACCTCGAGCCAGTCGAGGACCCCGGACTCGACGGGCTCGATCAGGTCTGCGGACTCGAGCCTCGCGTCCTCGCGGGAGTCGCAGCACACGAAGGCAGCGCGCTCGAGGACGACGTTGTCGAGCTCGCGGCGGCGGCCGTCGTTCGCGCCGACGGCGCAGACGAGCGCGCCGGGACCGAGCCACTCGCCGCGCAGGACCGGATCCGGGGAGGTCGTCGCCGTGACGACGACGTCGCAGGCGGCGGGATCCTGGTGGCTCTCCCCCGGCTCGGCGCCGTGCTCCTTGCAGAACGCGCTCAAGCGGTCCTCGCTCCGGCAGTAGGCGACCACGCGCTCGAGGCCGGGCAGCGCGGCGCGGATGCAGGCGACCTGCGACTCGGCCTGCCAGCCACAGCCGATCACGCCGAGGCTGCGCGCGCCGCTCGCGGCCAGGTGCTTCGCCGCGACGCCGCTCGCCGCACCGGTCCGCAGCTGGCCGAGCTTGTCCGCGTCGAGGACGGCCACCAGCTCCGGCGAGTCGGCGCGGAAGAGGAGGACGGCGAAGCGAGCGCCGTCGCGGAAGCCGGCGTAGACCTTGGCCCCTGCGTAGCCGAGCTCGAGGTCGGCGGCGGCCATCACTGCGAGCGCTCCCTCCTCGAGCGCCAGCCGGTAGCGCGGCCGGTTCTCCACGGACCCGGCGGCCATGCGACGGAAGCAAGCCTCGATCGCCACGACGGCGTCGGCCGGCGTGAGGAGCTCCGCGACGTCCTGCTCGGTCAGATAGAGGGGCACGACCCGATTCTGGAGAACGGCGCGAAGAAGTGCGCCCGGCATGATTCGAACATGCGACCTCTGCCTCCGCAGGGCAGCGCTCTATCCCCTGAGCTACGGGCGCTCGGGACGGTCAGTGTAGCGGCCTACAGGCCGCGGCCCAGCAGCCGCGAGAGGAACCCCGGCCGCGTGGGGCGGCCCGGCAGGTTGGCTGCGGCGACGCACTCGAGATGCGCGTGGCGACGTCGGCTCGTGTCCCCCTCCGGTGCGACGAGGACGTGGTCGCTCATCGCGTGGAGGCGGTAGCCGCAGAGCGGGCACGTGTACGTCGCCGGCTTCAGGCTCCGCACCGGCCGGATGCTGTACCACTCAGCCGGCTCGAGCCGCGAGCGCGAGCGGCGCGTCATCGGGCACCTCCGTCCGCACGTACGCGAGCGCGGCGACCGTGCCGTCGTCGCGGCGGGCCGCGCTCGTGACGCGACCGACCTCCCGCCCGTCGTGGAGAAGCGGCGCGCCGGCGTCCGGCAGCTCGTCGAGCTCGAGGACGCGCAGCCCGCGGTTCGGATGCCCGCGGAAGTGCAGGCGCGCGACCGGCTCCTGGCCCGGGTAGCAGCCCTTCGAGAAGGAGATGTGCGTCGCGTCGAGGCCCGCCTCGGCGGGGAGGATCCGGTCGTCGATCTCGTGTTCCCAGCGCGGCACGCCGCTCTCGATGCGCCGCAGCTCGAGCTCCTCCTCCGCCAACGTGGGCTCGAGCCCGCCGTCGAGGATCTCCCGCGCGCCCGACCAGTCAGTCGCAAAGCCGTCCGCGCTGCCGAAGACGAGCGCCGACTCGTGCTCCTCCGGCTCGATCTCACACTGCGCGCGCAGCCGCATCCGGGTCAGATGCGAGCGCACCACTCCGCCGAGCCCCGGCTCCGTCAGCAACAGGAAGTCGTCGTCGGCTCGCCGCAGCACCACGAGCGGTGCCATGACGCGCGCCTTCGCGGTGAGGAGCAGCGCCGGGCACGACTCCCCGGCCTCCAGCGCCTCGACGTCGTTCGAGACCATCCGCTGCAGGTAGTCGGCCGCGTCCGGCCCCGCGACGCGAACGAACTCGCGCTGTCTCGCAGCCACTTCCATGCCGTCTAGTGTGCCCGGCGATGCCACTCTTCCGCTCGAAGGCCGAGGACAAGGTGCGGGCCGCCGGCTACGACCCCGCGCGCCTGCCGCCGGGCCAGTACCTGACCGAGAAGTGGCCCGTCCTCCACGCCGGCGACGTCCCGCGCATCGACGCCGCGACCTGGACGCTGCGGCTCTTCGGCGAGGTCGAGGATGAGGTCACGCTCGACTACGACGGGCTGCGGGCACTGCCGGCGACGGAGATCACGACCGACATCCACTGCGTGACGCGCTGGAGCCGCTTCGACGCCGGCTTCCGCGGCGTCCACTGGCGGGAGCTCGCGAAGCTCTGCCGCCCGAGGCCGTCCGCGCGCTTCGCGGTCGCGCACGCCGAGGCCGGCTACACCGAGAACCTGCCGCTCGCGGCGCTCGAGGAGGACAACGCCATGGTCGCGTACGAGGCCGACGGCGAGCCGCTGACAGCCGAGCACGGCGGGCCGGTGCGCCTCGTCGTCCCGTCGCGGTACTTCTGGAAGAGCGCGAAGTGGTTGAACGGGATCGAGCTGGCGGGGGCCGACCGGCCCGGGTTCTGGGAGCGCTACGGCTATCACAACGACGCGGATCCCTGGCAGGAGGAGCGGTACGGCTTCTAGGGACGATCGGCCACCCGGGTCCGCATCCCCCATAGCGGGTGTGCGCCCTTCCCCTCAAACGGGTTAAAGGCCTGGCGTCGAGCGGCCGATAGAGGCGGGGAACCACCTCCCCCTACGCGAAACGGCGCCCTCGAGGCGCCGTTTCGCGTTCAGAGCGTGAGCCCAGAGGCTCGTTACATCATCCCGCCCATGTCGGGCATGCCGGCGCCGGCGCCCACGGGCTGCTTCTCCGGGGCCTCGGCGACGACCGCCTCGGTGGTGAGGATGTTCTTCGCGATCGACGCGGCGTTCTGCAGCGCCGAGCGCGTGACCATCGTCGGGTCGCCGATCCCGCTCTTGAGCAGGTCCTCGACCTCGCCGGTCTCGACGTTCAGGCCGTGGCCCTTCTCGGCGCCCCGCACCTGCTGGACGACGACAGAGCCCTCGAGGCCCGCGTTGTACGCGAGCTGGCGGAGCGGCTCCTCGAGCGAGCGGAGGATGATCTGCGCACCGGTCCGCTCGTCGTCCTCGAGCTTGCCGAGCACGTCGGAGCCGACAGCGTCCGCCGCGTTGATGAGCGCGACGCCGCCGCCCGGGACCTGGCCCTCCTCGAGAGCCGCGCGGGCCGCCTGCAGCGCGTCCTCGACGCGGTGCTTCTTCTCCTTCATCTCGGTCTCGGTCGACGCGCCGACCTTGACCACCGCGACGCCGCCGGACAGCTTCGCGAGCCGCTCCTGGAGCTTCTCGCGGTCGAAGTCGGAGTCGGTGTTCTCGATCTCGGACTTCAGCTGCTTGATCCGGCCCTTGATGGCCTCGGTGTCACCGGCCCCGTCGATGATCGTCGTCGTGTCCTTGTCGACGACCACGCGGCGGGCGCGGCCGAGCTGCGAGAGCTTCGTGTTCTCGAGCTTGAGGCCCATCTCCTCGGTGATCACCTCGCCGCCGGCGAGGATCGCGATGTCCTCGAGCATCCGCTTGCGCCGATCGCCGAAGCCGGGCGCCTTGACGGCGACGGCCTGGAAGGTGCCGCGGAGCTTGTTGACGACGATCGTGGCGAGCGACTCGCCCTCGACGTCCTCCGCGACGATCAGCAGCGGCTTGCCGGACTGGATGACCTGCTCGAGCACCGGCAGGAGGTCCTTGACCGCGCCGATCTTCGAGTTGGCGATGAGGATG
>DATFCX010000071.1:0-38662 GCA_035252585.1 Gaiellaceae bacterium | reverse complement strand
CCCGCGAGCCGGGGCCGGCGCCACGAGGCCTGACCCGGAACCGGGCGCTCGCGCTGGCCGGCGCGATCGCGGCCCCGCTCGAAGCCGTCCAGGCCGGAGAGCTGCGCCGCGGCTGCGAGCTCGTGCACCGGCTCGTGCTCGTCTCGCAGCGGCCCGATGCGCTCGAACGCTTCGTCGCGCAGCCGGAGGTCGTGGCCGTGCTCGAGCGCGACGAGCGCCATGCGATCGGCGTCACGGTCGACGGGATCCCGGTCGAGCTGATCTCGGTCCCGCCGCAGAGCTTCGGCACCGCGCTCGTGCGAGCGACCGGCTCGGAGGCCTACGTCGCAGCGCTCGAGCCGCTTCCCGCCGCCACGACCGAGGAGGCCGTGTACGCGGGACTCCGTGTTCCCGTCCTGCCGCCCGAGCTGCGGGAGTCGCCCTTCCGCGGCGAGCCGCCGCCGCTCGTCGAGGAGACCGACGTCCGAGGCGACCTCCACTGCCACACGACGTGGTCGGACGGCAAGGCGTCGGTGCTGGAGATGGCGACGGCCGCGCGCGACCGCGGCTACGAGTACCTCGCGATCTGCGACCACACGCCGAACGTCCGCGTCGTGCCCGGCCTGGACGCCGACGCGCTGCGGCGACAGGCGCAGGAGATCGCCGCCGCGAACGAGGAGCTGGCGCCGTTCCGGGTGCTGCGCGGCGCCGAGTGCGACATCCGCGCGGACGGGAGCCTCGACCTGCCGGACGACGTCCTCGCCGAGCTCGAATGGGTGCAGCTCTCGCTCCACGCGGGCCAGCGTCTTCCGCAGGCGGAGCTGACGGCCCGCGTGACCGAGGCGATGCGGCATCCCGCGGTGCGCTGCCTCAGCCATCCGCGCGGCCGGATCCTCAACCACCGCCCGCCGAACGCGCTCGACCTCGAGCGCACGATCGAGGTGGCGCTCGAGACAGGTGTGGCGCTGGAGACGAACGGGCTGCCGGACCGCCTCGACCTGCGCGACGAGGAGGTGCGCCTCGCCGTCGAGGCGGGCGTGCCGATCGTCTGCTCCACCGACGCCCACTCTGTGCAGGGGCTCGGCAACATGCACCTCTCGGTGACCACGGCACGGCGCGGCCGCGCGGCCGCAGGCGACGTCCTCAACACGCGCCCGCTCGCGGAGATACTCCGCCCGTGACGGTCGCGGCCACGCAGAGCTTCCCCGGACCCGCCTGGCAGGAGCTGCCGGAGGTGACGCTGCTCGGGAGCTGGCCGCCCGCGGAGCCCCTCGCCGGGGTCGAGGTGCTGGCTGAAGCGGCAGTGCGAGTCGGCGCCGAGGAGCTCGAGCTCCTGCCTGGCCTCCGGCTCGTGGCGAACTACGGCGTCGGCTACGACGGCGTCGACGTCGCGGCCTGCCGGGAGCGCGGGATCGCAGTCACCAACACGCCCGGCGTCCTCGACGCGGCGGTCGCCGACCTCACGCTCGCGCTCATCCTCGCGTGCCGCCGCCACCTCGTCGGGGCCGACCGGTTCGTCCGCGACAGGCGATGGCGGAGCGGCTGGGCGGAGCCCGAGCTGCTCGGGCGCGACCTCGCCGGCGCGACGCTCGGACTCGTCGGGATGGGCCGGATCGGCTCCGAGGTCGCCCGCCGGGCCGACGCATTCGGGATGCAGGTCGTCCACCACCGACGCAGCGACGGCCTCCCGCTCGACGAGCTCATGGTCGCGGCGGACGTCGTCTCGCTCCACGTTCCGCTGACGCCGGAGACGCTCGGGCTCGTCTCGCGAGAGCGACTCGGGCTGCTCCGGGACGGCGCGACGCTGATCAACACCGCGCGCGGCGCAATCGTCGACGAGGAGGCTCTCGTCGACGAGCTCGCGTCGGGACGGATCTCCGCGGGACTGGACGTCTTCGCCGCCGAGCCGCACGTGCCGGAGCGCCTCCTCGGTCTCCCGAACGTCGTGCTCACCCCGCACGTCGCGAGCGCGACGGTCGAGACGCGAGCGGCGATGACGCGAGTCCTCGTCGACAACGTGCTCGCCTTCCTCCAAGGCCGGCCGCTGCCGAACGAGGTCTCGGCCTAGAGCGCGCCGGGCCGGCCGGCCGCGATCCAGTCGCGCACCTCGAACCAGTGGCTCGCGCGCAGCGCATCCGCGACCTGCTCGTCGGTGTGGCCGACGTGGAAGACGTGTCGCTCGAGGTCGCAGCAGATGGCGACCTCGGAGAGCGGGATGTCGGGGACGTGCATCAGGGCGTCCGCCGGCAGCTTCGCTTCGGCGACCGTGTAGTGCTTGAACTGGAGCTCGGGCGCTATCTCCATCAGCTCGGGCCAGTCGGGACAGGTACGGGAGCTCACGCGAGTGACGGTACCGACAGCGCCCGTCTCACGATCGTGGCGAGCGTGCGCACGAACGCCGGATCGGCGTTCGGCATCCCGATGCGCTCGAGCTGCAGGCCGAGCTCGGCCGCCTTCTCCTGCGCCTCGACGTCGAGGTCCCAGCGAATCTCGAGGTGGTCGGAGACGAAGCCCACCGGGCACACGAGCACACGCTCGACGCCCTGCCGGCGCAACGACTCGAGGTGGTCGAGGATGTCCGGCCCCAGCCACGGCTCGCCGGTCGGGGACTCGCTCTGGAAGGAGAACGTCCATGCCGCGAGGCCGGCCGCCTCGGCGACGAGCCGCGACGTCTCGAGCAGCTGGTCGCGATACGGATCGCCCGAGTCGAGGATCCGCGCGGGCAGCGAGTGCGCGGTGAAGACGACATGGGCGTCGGCACCGCGGACACGATCGGCGAGCAACTCGACGAAGCCGGGCTCATCGTGCCAGCTGTCGACGAAACGGGGCTCCGCGCGGCGGCCCAGCGCACGCTCGAGCTGCTCGCGATAGCCCGCGATCGAGAGCGCGGAGTAGTGCGGCGCGAGCACGAGTCCGACCACCTGCTCGGCTCCTGAGGAGACCGCCAGCTCGGCGGCGTCGGCGATCCGCGGCGTCCAGTGCTTCATCCCCGCGAAGACCGGCAATCCGAGCTCGGCCTCCAGCGCCGCGCGTGTCTGCTCGGTGATCGCGTTGAGCGGCGAGGATTCCTCGATGCCGAGCCGCCGGTAGCGCTCGACGAGGTCGGCGAGATGCTCCGGCGCGATCGGCCGTCCTCCCCGGATGTCGGCGTAGTAGGCCGGGACGTCCGCCAGCCGCTCCGGCGAGCCGTAGGCCATGAGCACCACCGCAGCGTTCATCCCGCGTGACGGTAGCTGCGCACCAGCTCTGCGACTCGCGTGAGCACGTCCGGGTCGGTTTGCGGCAGGACGCCGTGCCCGAGGTTGAAGACGTGGCCCGGGCGGCCGCCCGCACGACGCAGAACGTCGAACGCGGCGTACTCCACCCGCTCCCAGAGGGCGAGCAGCGCCGCCGGCTCGAGGTTGCCCTGCACCGCGCGCTCCTCGCCGACGACGTCCCAGGCCGCGTCCAGGGGGATGCGCCAGTCCACGCCGACTGCGGTCCCTCCCGTGGCCGCCATCTCCGCGAGCAGCTGCGTCGTCGCACCCGTGCCGAAGTGGATCGTCGGCACGCCGGCCGCCGCGAGCACGCGCGCCGAGTAGGGAGCGACGAACTCCCTGTAGTCCGCGACGGAGAGAACCCCGACCCAGGAGTCGAAGAGCTGGATCGCGTCGGCTCCGGCCGCCGCGGTCGCCGCGACGTAGCGCGCGAACTGCTCCGTCAGCCGCTCCAGCAGCGCATGCCACGTCGCGGGCTCGCGGTACATGAGCGTCTTCGTCCGGACGAAGTCGCGGCTCGGCCTACCCTCGACGAGGTAGCCGGCCACGGTGAACGGCCCGCCGCAGAACCCGACGAGCGCACGTTCCGGCTCGAGCTCGCCGCGCACGAGCCGCACGGCCTCGAGGATCGGCGCCGCCCACTCCTCCGGCTCGGCGACTCGCAGCCGCTCGACGGCGGCGGCCGAGTCGACCCGCTCCTCCACGACCGGCCCGACACCCTCGACGAGCTCCACGTCGACTCCCATGCCGAGGACGGGCGACATGATGTCCGCGAACAGGACGGCGGCGTCGACGCCGTGGCGTCGCACCGGCTGCAGCGTCACCTCGGCGCACAGCTCCGGCGTCCCCGCGATCTCGAAGAAGCCGTGACGCTCACGCAGCGCGCGGTACTCCGGCAGGGAGCGCCCCGCCTGCCGCATGAACCAGACCGGCGTCCGCTCCGTGGGCTCGCGGCGCAGCGCACGGACGAGAAGCGGCTCCACGGCCGGGAGAGGCCTAGACGCCGAGCGAGGCGCGCTGCGAGGAGTCGAGCATCCGCTGCAGCCCCTCCTCGAGCGGCACGTCCGGCTCCCAGCCCAGCAGCTGCCGCGCGCGGGTGATGTCGGGCTTGCGCTGCATCGGGTCGTCGATCGGCAGCGCCTCGAAGACGATCTCGCTCGAGGCGCCGGTGAGCTGCTTCACGAGCTCCGCGAGCTCGAGCAGCGTCCGCTCGTCGGGATTGCCGAGGTTGACGGGCAGGTGCTCGCCGCTCTGCGCGAGGAGGACGACGCCCCGGATCAGGTCGTCGACGTAGCAGAAGCTCCGCGTCTGCGTCCCGTCGCCGTAGATCGTGAGCGGCTCCTCCGCGAGCGCCTGCCGGACGAAGTTCGAAACCGCGCGCCCGTCGTTCGGCCGCATCCGGGGGCCGTACGTGTTGAAGATCCGGACGATCGAGGTGTCGACGCCCTGCTGGCCGTGGTAGGCCATCGTGAGCGCCTCGGCATAGCGCTTCGCCTCGTCGTAGACGCCGCGCGGGCCGATCGGGTTCACGTGGCCCCAGTACGTCTCCGGCTGCGGGTGCACCTGCGGGTCGCCGTAGACCTCGCTCGTCGAGGCGACGAGGAACCGTGCCCGCTTCCACTTCGCGAGGCCGAGCGCGTGATGCGTCCCGTACGAGCCGACCTTGAGCGAGTGAAGCGGCATCCGCAGGTAGTCCACCGGGCTCGCGAGCGCCGCGAAGTGGAAGACGAAGTCGATCGGCTCGTCGACCTCGATCGGCTCCGTCACGTCGTGGTTGAGGAACGTGAACGCGTCGTCGCGGACGTGCTCGATGTTCGCGAGCGAGCCGGTGACGAGGTTGTCGACGCAGAGGACGCGGTGGCCGTGCTCGAGCAGGTAGTCGCAGAGGTGCGAGCCGAGGAAGCCGGCTCCGCCGGTCACGAGCGACGTGGGCACGGGGCGATGCTAGCTGAGCTACTTGAGGTCCTTGTTCGACTCCATGTCGAACCACATGGCGAAGAGCGTGAACTGGAGCCCCGAGATCACGAGGAGCGCGACGAGGACGACGGTCGCGATGGGGATCGAGTAGCCGGCGACCCGGTAGCCGACGACGACGAGCCCGAGGAGGACCCCCGAGACCGTCGCGATGAAGCCCATGACGTAGAAGAACACGAGCGGGTGGAAGTCGCGCTTGACGTACTTCTCCCAGAGCCGCCAGAAGAAGCCGCGCACGAGCAGCCACGCGATTCGCGGCACGACGTGGCGGTAGCGCATGTTCGAGCGCTCGCCGACTCCGTAGATCGGACGCGACGGGAAGTCGCGCACGCGCGCGTTCCAGACGTTGAGGTGGACGAGCATGTCGTTCGGGAAGCCGTAGTTCGTGTAGACGCGGTCGAGGTCGATCTGCTCGAGCATCGTGCGCGCCACGACCGTGTAGCCGGACTGTGAGTCGGCGACGTGCCAGTACCCCGACGCGACCTTCGTCAGCATCGAGAGGATCGCGTTGCCGAAGAAACGCGTCTTCGGGATCAGCTGCCACGCCTGGCCGGTGGCGAGCCGGTTCGCCTTGGCGTAGTCGAGCTCGCCGCGCGCGACCGGTCCGACCAGGTTCGGTAGATCCTCGGGATCCATCTGATTGTCGCCGCTCATGACCACGACGACGTCCATCCCGTCCGCGAGCGCGCGGCGGTAGCCGGTGACGATCGCCGCGCCGACGCCGCTCCGGCGCTCGTGCGAGACGACCTCCACGCGGGAGTCTCCGACCTCCTGCGCCCGTTCCGAGGTGCGGTCCGACGAGCCGTCGTCGACGACGATGATCGTGTCCACGAGCGGCGGGATCCCGGCGAGCGTCGCGCCGATCAGCGCCTCCTCGTCGTAGGCGGGCACGACGACCCCGACGCGCTTGCCCTCGAGCATGTGCGGAGGCTAACTACTCGCCGTTGCGCGGCGTGAGCCGCGGCACGACCGTGTCCCACAGGAGCGCGGCGAGCGCCCCGAGGATGAGACCGATCAGCGCGCCGACGACGACGGTGTTGCGCCGGCTGCGCGCCGTGATCCGCTGCGCCGCCGCTCCGAGCATCACCTGCGGCCTCTCGATCTGCTTCGCCTGCTGCAGGAACTGGGTCGCCGTGATCAGGTCCTGCTGGTTCGTGTGCAGCGCCGTCTGGAGGAGGAGCTTGTTCGTCACCGAGACCGACGGGCTCGTCAAGCTGTTCTGGGCCTCGGTGATGGCGGCCGTGTCGGCCGCTATCTCCTTCTTCAGGTTCGCGATCTTGCCGTCCGCGTACTTGCCGAGCCGGATGACGACTTCGTTCGCGAGCCCGTTGGCGGCACACTCGGCAACCTTTGCGTGCCGGGTCTGGACGGTGATCGTGACGAGCGGGTTCGTGTTCGTCTTCGGAACCGAGCTGCCGCTGACGACCGCCGTCGAGATTCCCTTCCGGAACTGTGAAGCAGTCGTCTTGCACTTCCGCGCGACGATGCCGTCGACGAGGGCGGAGTGGATGACCTGGCTCACCGCCGCCGGATTCGTCTGGATGCCGAGCGCCGGCGTGTTGCCGCTCGCCGTGTACGGCTGCCCGAGATAGACCGTCGCCATCGCCTTGTAGACCTGCGTCCCGCCGAGCGAGACGAGGTAGCCGATGACCGCCCCTGCGACGACCCCGGCCGCGAGCAGCCACCAGCGGACCGCCAGCAGCCTTACGTAGCGCGCGAAGTCGACTTCCTGCTCGGCCTCGGGGTCGAAGCCGCGCTGAGGGGGAGCAGGCGCAGTCACGAGCGGCGACGATATCTGACGGTCATGAGGGCGCTCTTAGGAAACAGCTTCAGTGCGCGAGCCGGCGGCGCTTGGAGCGGCGCGGCTCGACGGCGTAGATCCGCGAGAAGCCGTTGAAGAGAAGGCGCATCCCGTTGCCAGAGACGGGAACGTACTGGCCGTGCGGGAAGGTCACGAGCCTCCGCCCGGTGTGGAGGTTCACGCCGATGATCCGGTGCGAGAAGCTGCCGGCGTAGGCGACCCCGTCCACGATGACGGCGGCTCCCGAGATCGCGCCGCCGGTGCTGGTCTCCCACAGGATGCGACCGCTCGCCGCCGAGGCCCCGTAGAACGTGCCGGTGTAGGAGCCCCAGCAGACGACTCCGTCGGCGACGGCGGGCGAGGAGTAGACGTACGAGCCGGCCGGCACACGCCAGAGGTACCGCCCGCTCGTGGAGAAGGCCCAGAGCGAATACGCGACCGATGGGACGAAGACGCGACCGCCGGCGACGGCCGGCGTCCCGTAGATCTTCCCGTTCACGTGGCCGATCCAGCGCGTCGACCCGGTGGCCGGCGAGAGCGACCAGAGCCGTCCCGCGTAGTCGCCGATGAACAGCCGTCCTCCCGCGATGGCCGCGCTCGAGGTGATCTTCGCGCCGAGGTCGCGACGCCATCGCAGCCGGTGCGTGCGCAGGTCGAGCGCGTACATCTCGCCGTTCCAGTCGCCGAAGTAGTCGACCCCCTTCACGACGATCGGCGACGACTCGATCGGCGAGCCCGCGTACCAGCGCCAGGCGAGCCGGCCGTTCGTACGGTCGAGGACGTACACCCAGCCATTCATCGTGTGGTAGACGATCTCGTCGCCGTAGACGGCCGGCGACGACGCCATCTTCGGCGCGTCCGGAGTCCGGTGCACCCACGCGAACCTGCCGGAGCGCATCGAGATCGCGTGGACGGTTCCGCGGGCGTTCCCGATGTACGCGAAGCCGTTGTCCACGACTGCCGGGAACTCGATCAGGTGGCCGAGGCCGCGGCTCCAGACCACGTGGAAGGGCGGACGGAGGCGGATCTGCTCCGGCGCCTGCGTGCGCGCGGTGGTCGCGCCGTAGATCGGCCACTGCAGGCCCGGTTGGTAGATGCTCACCGTCTGCCAGCGGCTGTGCCGGAAGTCGACCCGGGTGCGGCTCTCCGTGTAGCCGGGCGCCGAGACCGAGACCACGAGCCGTCCCCGCGGAGCCTTGATCGTCGTGACGCCGTGCCTGTTGGTACTTCCGCTCCTGTGCCAGAGCCGCACGCGCGCTCCCCGCACCCGGACGCGCCGGTCGCCGTCGAGGATCGTGACGACGAGCTTCGTCAGCTTGCCGACCGCAGGGTGCTGGTGCTTCCGCTTCGGCTTTGGCTGCGGCTTCGTCGTCGTGTGCGTCTCCGGTGGCGGAAAGACTTCCCGGTGGCTGCTCCCGCAGGCCGCGAGCAGGGCGACGAGAGCCGCGACGACGAGGACGCGCGCGATCACGCGTGCTCCCCGACCGCGAGCTCGCGGTAGTCGGTGAGCCAGATCGGCAAGCCGTCGATGTCCCGCAGGATCACGTTGTCGTCCGGGAAGTGAGGCACGGTCTCGCCGATCTCGTCCAGCCGGCCGAGCGTCGCGAGCACCTGCGCCTCGGCCATGTTCGCGCCGCCGGCGGCGAGCGCCGAGGTCGCCGCGACGTGGCGGACGTTGATCTCCGTGACCTTGAGCGCACCGGTGCGGTCCTCCCGCAGGTCGACCGTGAGCAGGCCGTGCGGAGCCTCCCCGGTGAGCCCGCCGACGAAGCGCACCGCCTGCTCGGCGAGCGTGCGCGCGCGCTCGTCGTTGATGAGGCGGCCGCGATTGATGTTGCCGGTCACGCCCGAGACGGCGAGATGTCCCATGAAGTACTCGAGCCGCTCGTAGCACCCGGCCTTGAGCAGCTCGTCGTCGTGGAAGAGGAGCGTGCACGCGATGTTCCGGCCGGGCAGGTGCTCTGCGACCATGTAGCTGGGGATCTCGGGATTCAGGTACGCCCACGCGTAGGCCTCCTCCGGCTCGGTGACCTGGATCGAGCCGATCCCGCTCGACGACGCGTCGGAGTAGTCGCGGAGCCAGACCGGGCCGCCGTCGAGGTCGAGCCCCCTGCGGGCGAGCAGCTCGTCCCGGCTCGCGATGCGGTGACGCGGCACGAGGCCCGTCTCGCGAAGCGCCTCGTACAGCTTCCCCTTGCTGATCGCGATCTCCACGAGCCCCGGAGGCGGGAGCAAGCTCGGGACCGGAAACTCCCGCGCGCTCCAGAAGAGCACCTCCGCCTCGGGGGCGACGAGCGCGACGTCGATGCGCTCCCGCTCGCAGATGTCCGCGACCAGCTCGGCGTAGCCGGGATCGCTCGGCTGCGAGACGCGGTAGACGCGTTCGTACAGCCCCTCGTAGAAGCCGTACCAGTTGCCGCCCCGGTCGGCGCCGACGAGCCTTGCGTCGGAGAACGAGGCGCTCGCGCGCAGCGAGCGGGCGATGGCTCTCGGCGTCACGCCGCAGGCGCCCGTGACGAGGATGTTCAGCGGCGCCACAGGCTCCGAGGATAGCCCCGGCTCCTCACGACGCCGACTTCCAACCCCCGGTTTCTCCCTTGTAGGTGCCGCGGAAGAGAGCGAACGGCGTGCGCGCGAGGATCTTCACGTCAAGGAGCGCGGACCGGTGCTCCACGTACCAGACGTCGAGCTCGATCCGGTCCGCCCAGGGCAGCGCGGCGCGGCCGTTCACCTGCGCCCAGCCGGTGATGCCCGGCTTCACGTCGAGCCGGTGCCGCTGCCGCTCGTCGTACTGCTCCACCTGGTAGCGCAGCGTCGGCCGCGGCCCGATCACGCTCATCTCGCCGCGCACCACGTTCCAGAGCTGCGGCAGCTCGTCGAGCGACAGCTTGCGGAGGAGCCGGCCGGCGCGCGTGATGCGCGCGTCACCGTGGTTCACGGAGAGGCCCGCGCCCATCGTCTCGGCGCCCACGACCATCGTCCGCAGCTTGAGCAGCTCGAAGTCGACGCCGTCCCGGCCCACGCGCGTCTGGCGGTAGAGCACGGGGCCGCCGTCCTCGAGCTTGATCGCGAGCGCGGCGAGAGCGAGGGCCGGCGACGCAAGGAGCAGCGCTCCTCCTGCGAGCGCGAGGTCTGCGACGCGGTTCACGCGAGCTCGCCTTCCCGCTGCGGCGCCCACGTCGCGGGCACGCCGCGCCGGAGGTAGTTCCAGAGCGCGACGACGGTCGCCCACGTGATCAAGACGTAGTAGCGGGCGATCCCCACGCCGGCGAGCGCCGCCGCGAGCAGCCCGAGCTGCAGCCCGAGAAAGACGGCGTAGACCACGCCGTGGCCGAGCAACGTGATCGAGCTCGCCAGCAGGATCAGGTGCAGAACCCCGCTCGCGTAGCGGAGATGCCGGTGGGAGAGGAGCGCGAGCAGGTAGCCCGGGCGCTGGCCGCGGAGCATCCGCCCCCGCAGCACGATCAGCCAGGCGTGCTCGAACATGCGCACCTTGCGCCGGTACTCGCTCTCGTTCGTCGGGCTCGGGCGCTCGAAGGCGAGCGCCTCCGGCTCGTAGATCGCACGCCGGCCGTGCTGGACCATGAGGTACGGAAGCGCGAGATCGTGACCGAAGCGCGGGTCGACCTCGACGTAGTCCGAACGCCGGAGCCCATAGACGGCACCGTTGCCGGCCGTGACCGAGCCGAGGCGCGACTCGCCCTCGCGCGTCACGAGCTCGTAGCGCCAGTAGACGCCCTCCTTGTTCGAGCCGTCCGGCGTCTCGAGCCGCAGCCGCCCGCAGACGTAGGCGACGTGCGGGTCGGCGAAGTTGCGGACGAGCTTGCGCAACGCATCGGGAGCCCAGGTCGCGTTCGCGTCGGAGAACGCGACGACGTCCGCCCCGGTCGCACGCACGGCGGCGTCCTGCGCGGCGACCTTGCCACCGCGCGGGTTCCGGATCACCCGGGCGCCTGCCGCCTCGGCGAGCTCCTCCGTGCGGTCGGTGGAGGCGTCCGAGCTGACGACGAGCTCGAGCAGCTCCGGCGGATAGTCGAGCGAGCGGAGGTTCTCGAGCCGGCGCTCGATCGCGTTCTCCTCGTTGACGGCGGCCACGATCACAGCGACGGACGGGAGATACGCGTCGTCGAGTGCCACGCGCTTCACCCGGACACGGCCGGCGAGCGCCACGGTGGCCGGATAGAGCGCGTGCGTCCACGCGAGCGCGGCGAGCGAGCCCCAGAAGAGGACGACAGCCGCGGTCACGGGGGCAACGCTAGCGCCGAGATCGGCTCAGTGGCTGCCCCACGGCCCGATGTTGGGATGGTGCGGGACCGTGAGCGAGAAGGCGAGCGACTTGCCGGAGCCCGGCGCGACGGCGCGCAGCCAGTCCGCCTTGGAGGTCTTGAGCCTGAGCGTCGCCCGGAAGATGCCGCTGTCGTTGGCGACGATGTAGCCGACGGTCTTCCACCTTGCGTGCTTGCCATGCCGGTGCTGGATCGCCACCCGCTCCGTGTCGCTCGTCGCGTCGCGACCCCAGACGCTGACGCTCACCGCATGCCGGTAGGCGACGAACGGGAAGCGGAACGCCGTCAGCACCGGCTTCGGGCGGAGGCTGTCGAGTGACGAACCGTGGAAGTACAGGCCGCTCTTGTAGGGGCTCGGGCTTCGCTGGTCCTCCAGGCCGAACCACGTCAGAAGCGAAACTCCGGAGTGCCACGCCGAATACAGCGACTCGGCCGTCCACCGGGCGGCGAGCGCCATCGGTGCGGCATGCGGCCGCGGAGGGTTGCTGTCCCAGCCGAATTCCGTGACCCAGAACTGGACGTTGTCGTCCGAGACCACGTGGCCGAGCCGCACGCCGGCCTGCAGCACCGCCCGCATCCCGGGCAGGTCGCCGAGCTCCACGTCGTCGCGAAGCCGGGCATGTCCGAACGGGCCGCCGTAGGTGTACGGATGGTGCGACCACACGTCGAAGTGCACCTTCTTCTTGCACGACGCGTGCGGATGGGCTCCCTTGGACACGCAGAGCAGCGAGCGCATGAACGCGAGAGGGCGGACGGAGTACCACTTCTGCTTCTTGCTCTTCGCGTGGCCGAAGGGATCGAGGTCACCTGCGACGACGACATTCGCGGGGTCGACGGCGTGGACCGAATCTGCGACCGCGTTGACCATGTTCCTGTAGACGGAGGCGTCGACCGGTGCCAGGTTGAGGCTCAGGTTCGGCTCGTTCCAGACCTCGAAGACGTTCGCCGCGGGCACCCCGTCGCCGTTCTCCCCGTCGTAGTGCGTGGCGAGGGCGCGTGCGAACTGCCCGAGCGCGGCAATCTGCGGAGTTCCTCCGTTGACGCCGCTGGGGTTGTTCGCGTACGCCCAACTCGGAGTGGCGCCGATGTTGAGGATCGGCGTCAGTCCGGCGTTCTCCGCGGCCTCCACCGTCGCGTCGAGGCCGGCCCATGAGTAGCCGGGGGAGTTCGGATCAGAGGGGTCGAAGTCGGGGGAAGGCGTGGCCGGCGCGATGCCCCGCCAGTGGACGATGAGGCGGACGTACTGCGCGCCCGCGCTGCGCGTGAGCGCGAAACCTCGTGCATTCGGCCGGTTGAGCTGGACCGCGTCGAACAGCGCCGTCCGCATGGGGCGCGTCGGGCCGGTGGTGTACGTGCGCAGACGCTTGCCCGAGGCGAGGCCGGTCGAGGCCGCGGTGGCCAGGAGACCGACCGCCGCGACGGCAAGCAGGACGTACCGAGAGTAGACCCGCACCGGGCGGCGGCCTCAGTTGCCCCAGGGACCGTAGCGGAGCTTCGGCGACGGCCGCGTGAGCGAGAACGGCAGCGAAGTGCCGGAACCGGACGCCGTCGCACGCAGCCAATCCTTCTTCGTAGCCTCGAGCTTCAGGTTCGCCTTCAGGATGCCGAGCCGGTTGGAGCGGATCTTCGCCACGGTCTTCCAGTGTCCGTGAGCACCGTGGCGGCGCTGGATCGTCACGAGGCGCTGGTCGCTCGTCGCATCCCTTCCCCAGGTGCCGACGGTGCCGCCCTTGAGGTACGCGACGAACGGGAAGCGGAACGCCGTTCGCACCGGCTTCGCCTTCGCGCCTTCCAGCGACGCCGAATGGCGGAAAAGGCCGCTCTGGTAGGGGCTCTTGCCTCCCCTGTCCTGGAGCCCGAACCACGTCACCAGCGAGACGCCGGACCGCCACATCTGGTAGAAGGCCTCCTCCGTCCAGCGGGCGGCCAGCCCCGTCGGCGCCGCATGCCGGCGCGGCGGATTCGTGTCCCAGCTGAACTCCGTCACCCAGAACTTGACCGGGTGCCGGGAGATCACGTGATGCAACCGGACGCCGGCTCGCAGCAGCGACCGCATTCTCGGCAGGTCGCCGAGCGTGACGTCGTCAGAGTTCCGTGCATGGCCGAAGGGCCCGTTGAAGGTGTACGGGTGATGCGACCAGGCGTCGAAGTGAACGGTCGCGTGACAGGTGCGATGCGGATGCTTTCCCTTGGAGACGCAGAACACGGATCGCATGAAGGCGAGGGGGTGGACCGAGTTCCACTTCTGCTTCTTGCTCTTCGGGTGTCCGAACGGATCGAGGTTGCCCGCGACGACGATGTTCTTCGAGTCGACGGCGTGTACCGCGTCGGCCACGGCATTGACCATTCCGCGGTAGGCGCTCCCGCTGACCGGGCTCAGGTAGATGCTCACGTTGGGCTCGTTCCAGACCTCGAACACGTGTGCGCTCGGCGTGACTCCGTCGTAGTGCGTCGCGAGCGCGGCCGCGAACTGTCCGAGTGCCGAGGCTTTGGGCGTCCCCGCGTTGACTCCCTGCGGCCGCTTCGCGTACGCCCACTGAGGGACGCTCTGGAGATCGAGGATCGGCGTCAGGCCGGCCGCGTCCGCCGCCGCCACGTTCGCGTCGAGGGCGGCCCACGAATAGCCCGGAGACGTCGGGTCGGTGGCGACGAAGCCCGGAGGACGCGTGGACGGCGCAATCGCGCTCCAGTTCGCCGGCAGCCGCACGTAGGTCGCTCCGGCAGACCGGGTCATCGCGAACGCGGTCTCGGTATGCGCACCGCGGTTGTTGAAGAGCCAGGGGTCGTCGAGCGCCGTTGCCAGCGGTGCAGTCCCACGAGTCGAGTAGGTGCGCACCTGGCTCCCGCGATGCGTTCGATGCCGCACGCTCGCGGCACCGGCGGATGCCGTCGCGGCGGCCAGTCCGAGGACCGTGCACGCGAGGAGGGCATTACGCAAGGAGACCCGCACCGCGGCCAGGCTACCCAGCTTCTGAACCGACAGTGCCGACCTTTGCGGAACCTTTACCACTGGCCCGGAGCCGCCCGGGTCATTTCCCCCACGGGCCGATGTGCGGGTCCTTCGGGCGTGTGAGGGAGAAGGCCAGCGAATCACCCGAACCCGTCGCGACTGCGCGCAGCCAATCCTTTTTCGTCGCCTTCAGCCGTAGCTTCGCCAGGAAGATCCCGTTCGAGTTCGAGCGAATGCGCGCAACGGATCGCCACGCTCCTCTCTTGCCGTGCCGGCGCTGAACGGTGACGACCTCCACGTCGCTCGTGGCGTCGCGCCCCCAGACGCTCACGGTCTTCCGCTGCAGGTAGGCGACGAACGGAAAACGGAAGGCGGTCAGGGTCGGCTTCGGCCGCGCGTTCGCGAGCGACGCGGAGTGGAAATACAGACCACTCTGATACGGGCTCGGGCTCGGATAGTCCTCGAGCAGGAACCAGGTCACGAGGGAGACGCCGGAGAGCCACATCTGATGCAACGACTCTGCCGTCCAGCGGCCCGCGAGGTTGAGCGACGCCGCGTGCTTCCGCGGCGGGTACGTGTCCCAGCCGAACTCCGTCGCCCAGAACTGGACGGGCTGCGCCGAGACCACGCGATGGAGCCGGACACCCGCCTTCAGCAATGCCCGCATCCTCGGCAGGTCGCCGAGCTCGACGTCGTCGGGGAGCTTCGCGTGGCCGAACGGGCCGCCGAAGGTGTACGGATGGTGTGACCACACGTCGAAGTGGACTGCGTTGTGGCAGGTCGCGTGAGGGTGCTTCCCCTTCGAGAGGCAGAGCAGCGAGCGCATGAAGGCGAGCGGTGCGAGCGAATACCACTTCTGCTTCTTGCTCTTCGGATGCCCGAAGGGGTCGAGGTCGCCTGCGACCACGAGATTGGCGGGGTCGACGGCGTGGACGGCGTTCGCGACCGCGTTGACCATCGCGCGGTACACGCTCGCCTTGACCGGGTTCAGGTAGAGGCTGACGTTGGGCTCGTTCCAGACCTCGAACACGTGAGCGACCGGTGCGTCCGGCGTGAGGCCGTCGTAATGCATCGCGAGAGCCGTCGCAAACTCGCCGAGGTCGGAAGGGTTCGGCGTGCCGGCGTTCACCCCGCTCGGCTGAAGCGTGCTCGCCCAGGAGGGCGGCGCTTCGACGTCGAGGATCGGTGTCAGTCCGGCCGCTTCCGCACCCGCCACCTCGGCGTCGATCCCACGCCACGAGTAGCCGGGGGACGTCGGGTCCGTGGCGACGAAGCCGACCGCGGGAGCGGCCGGCGCAATCGAGCTCCACGGCACAGGCAGCCTGACGTAGCTCGCACCGGCGGCGTGGGTCATCGCCATCGCCACCGATCGATCGGATCCCGAGAACACCGGATCGAACAGCGCGGTGCGGAGCGGCGGCGTCCCGCGCGTGGCGATCACATGGCGCGCACTCGTCTTCGCCGCTGCCGCCGTCGCGACCACGACGACGGCCGTCGTACACGCAGCCGAGACGGCGGAACAGCGCCACAAGCGCCGCACGATCCGAGCACGTGATGACGCAGCGAAAGGAAGACCCTCGACCCGCACCGCCCGCGATGGTAGCCGGATGATCGGCTGGCCGGGTCGTGACCCCGAAGCGGTATCGTGGCCCGGCGCGCTGGAAGACACGACCCGCGAATCCATGAGCAGCCCAGCCGAGACCCAGCACGCGCCGGCTCAGGCGAAAGAGCCACGGGCGGCCAGCGCAGCGGAAGATGCCGCTCTGACCAGCCGCAAGTGGCTCGTGCTCTCTCACCTCCTCGCCCTCGGCTGGCGGCGGCCCGCGCTCCTGGCCGCGCTGTCCGCAGTCATCGGACTGGCCGAGGCAGTCATGCTCGCGATCGTCGCGCAGGTCGCGGCAGGGCTGGCCACACGACGCAACGTCGTCGACGCGCACCTGGGTGTCGGCTCGGTACACGTGTCGATCCGGACACTCCTGTTCGCCGGCGGCGCGCTCGCGGCACTTCGACTCATCCTCTTCCTCCCCGTGTCGTCACTGGCGGCGAGCATCACTGCCGACTCGCAGGCGATGATGCGGGAGCGTCTGGCCCAGACCTTTCTTCGCGCGAGCTGGGCGGTGAAGTCGACCGACCGCGAAGGGCGGTTCCAGGAGCTGATGACGAATCAGGTGGGCGCGGCGACGACAGGGGTCGTGCAGGTGACGTACGCCCTGACGTACCTGTTCTCGTTCGTCGTCCTCATCGTGTCTGCGCTCCTCGTCAGCCCGGAGGCCGCGGCCATCGTCGTGGCTGCCTGCGTCCTCCTGTTCGCGGTGCTCCGTCCCCTGTCCCGCTCGGGCAGCCGGGCCGCACAAGCGCTTTCGGCGACGCTGCTCGAACACGCCGGCGGGGTGAGCGAAGCGACGCGCCTTGCAGAGGAGACGCAGGTCTTCGGCGTGACCTCTGCTCAGAACGCGCGACTGCAGCATCTGATCGAGCACGCTCGGCAGCTGTTCTTCCGCACGCAGTTCAACCTGCGGATCGTCCCGAACCTCTACCAGAGCGCCGTCTTCCTGCTCCTCTTCGGCGGGTTGGCCCTGATCTACGCGGTAGACCGGGGCAGGCTCGCGTCACTCGGTGTCGTCGTCCTGCTGCTGGTTCGGGCGGGAACGTACGGGAACATGGCCCAGAACTCGTACCAGTCGGTGAAGCAGGCCCGGCCGTTCATCGAGCGGTTGCAAGCAGCGACGGAGCGGTACGAAGACGCGGCCGCGCCGCCAGGCTCGGAGCCCTTCGAGTCGTTGGAGGCCCTTGCCTTCCACGGAGTGTCCTATTCCTACGACGCGCGCACGCCGACGCTGACCGACGTCACGTTCGAGGTGAGCGCGGGTGAGACCATCGGGGTCATCGGGCCGTCCGGTGCCGGGAAGTCGACCCTCGCGCAGCTCCTGCTCCGACTCCGGGAGCCCGATGCGGGGCAGTACCTCGTCAACGGGGTCCCCGCGCATTCTCTGCACATGGACGACTGGACGAGGCTGGTCGCGTACGTCCCGCAGACGCCGCAACTCATCTACGCGTCGGTCGCCGACAACATCGGTTACTACCGGGACGTCCCGCGGACCGAGATCCAGCGAGCCGCCGAGCTCGCCGGCATCCACGACGACATCGTCAGGTGGAGCGACGGCTACGACACCATCGTCGGACCGCGCGCCGCCGCCGTCTCCGTGGGGCAGGCCCAACGGATTTGCCTCGCGCGGGCGCTCGTCCTCCGGCCGAAGGTCCTCGTGCTGGACGAGCCGACGAGCGCACTCGATCCGACCTCCGAGCGGCTGATCCAGGCCTCGCTGACCGCCCTGCGAGGGAGCCTGACCCTGTTCGTGATCGCACACAGGCTGTCGACTCTCGACATCTGCGATCGCGTGATCGTGCTCGTCGACGGGCGGCTCGACGCCGTCGAGGCGTTCGACGAGCTCGAGCTCCGCAATGCGTACTACCGCAGCGCGAAGCACGGCGTGGCCTGACCGCTAGCGCCGCCGGCAGACGACGAGCTCCGTCGTCGGGCCTTCACGCGCCACCGCCGTCAGGAGCAGCTCGGGCAGGAACAGGACCGCGCCGAGCGCCGTTCCTGCTCGATGGCTCCGGCGGCAGACGCGCGAGATCACCCGCCACAGAACATGCAGGGCCCGCGACTGCGAGTCGACGGGCTTGTTCATCAAGAAGAACATCGGCAGCCGGACGACGCGCTCGAAGCCGGCGGCCTCGAGCGCCCCGTCGATCTCCTCCAGCGAGCGGCTGACCTGGTGCCGGGCGCGCAGCGCGGGACCGTGGAGAAAGTTGTCGGACAGCAGGAAGTGCCCGCCCGGCCGGGTCAGGTCGGCGAGGTTCTGGATCGCCCGCAGGAAGCGAGCGTCGTCGACGATGTGGAAGAGCACGTCGAAGGCCGAGACGAGGTCGTACTGCCGGCCGCTCGTCGGTCGGCTCGTCTCGGCGATGTCCTCCCGCACGAACTCGGCTGCCGGGAGCTCGCTCCGCAACGTGTCGACGGCGGCAGCGCTCAGATCGCTGCCGGTGACGCTCGCGGCGCCGAGCTTCAGCCATTCCCGGACGTAGAAGCCGGTGCCGGCCCCCACGTCGAGGACGCTCGCGCCCTCTGCCATGACGGCGGCCCGCCGAAGGGCGCGCCGGAGAACCCTGCGCCGGACGCGGTACATCCAGGAGTTGAAGCCGACTCCCAGGCCGCCGAAGCCCACCGCCTCGAAGCCGCGGTTTCGAACGTGCATTCCCTCCCAGTACTCGTCCGGATCGAATCCCTCCGCAGAAATGCCCGGCTGGGGAGATTGCTCTTCCGGGCTCATCTCAACGCACCGCCTGCGCAGGACGGGTGCCTCGGCGAGCATCCGTCGCAACGGCGACCGCATGCCGAAGGCTGCTGCGAAGCGCCGCGTCGGTGTGGTGCCGAACGACGTATGCCCGCGCGCGGGTCCCCATCTCGTGGGCGAGCTCCGGGTCGCCGACGACCCGCGCGACCTCCCGTGCGGTGGCTTCGAGATCTCCCTGTGGCACGGCGATGCCGCGACCCTCGTCCAGATACTCGGCAATCAGCAGCGGGGTCGTCGTCCCGACGACCGCGCAGCCGGCAGCCATCGCCTCGAGCACGGCGAGCGAGTTGATGCCCCTGCTCGCCGTATACAGGAACGCGTCGCTGATCCGGAGAAGGCGGATCACACCTTCCGGGGAGAGCGCTCCGGTCAGCGAGCACGTCGAGGCGAGCCCGAGTCCGCGCATCTCCGCCTCGACCTGGCCGCGCAGAGGGCCGTCTCCCGCGATCCGCACATGTAAGCGTCGCCGCTGCTCCTGTGGGAGGAGCGAAGCGGCGCGGGCGATCGCCCGGAGCGCGAATACGGGCACCTTTTCGGGCACCAGCCGGTTGACCATGGAGAGCACGACCGCGTCGGCGGGGATGCCCGCCCGGGCGCGCTCCGCGATCCGCTCGCTGCTCGACAACGGCTCGTACGCGCCGACGTCGAGCGCGAAGGGGAACCGCACGACCCGGCCCGCCGGCGCGCCGAACTGGCGCCAGGCTGCGGCGACGTCGTCACCGGCGGCCAGGAAGGCATCGGCGGATCGCGCCACTTCCGCCGCCATCCGCGCGAGCGCCCGGCGATACAGGGCAAAACGGGCGAGGCTGAGCGACCGGGGTGTGAGCCGCCTCCGCGGCTGAGCCAGGCGCTCGTCGCGAAAGCTCGGACTGCCGGGCAGGGTCACATTGCCATGGTCCATCGGGACTACGGGGATGCCGCTCCCCGCAGCGCCGCGAATCGTGAAGAAGCCCGAGTAGGCGCCATCCTGCGGCAGGAGAAGATCGTAGTGCGCGCTTTGCAGCAGTTCGGCCACCGCCTTGCTCCCGGAGCGGACGTACTCCCACACCTGCGGCACGTTCCGGGGATGCACGTCGCCGGTTCCGAACCGGTGGATCACACGTTGCGCGTCCGAGTCGCCGACATGCGGCGTCAGATACTCGAGCTCCCACTCTCCGGCCATGGCACGCTCGACGCCGGCCAGCACGCTCGCCATTCCTCCCGGCACCGGAAACGCCGTGATGGGAACGAGTACGCGCAGAGGAGCGGATTCGCTACGCACGGGCCGCGTGCAAGCTCATCGCCTCTCGGTTCACGAGCTCGAGGACCGCGGTCGCCGCCCGCTCGCCGGCCCGGCCGTCCCACAGCGGCGGCACCCGCCCACCCTGCGCCTCGCCCCCGAGCAGATCCGGAATCTCGAGAATCCGCGCCGGGTCGAGACCGAGGAGGACGTTCGTGCCCTCGGTGACCGTCACGGGCCGCTCGGTGTTCGCCCGGAGCGTGAAGCAGGGCACCCCGAGCGCCGTGGTCTCCTCTTGCACGCCGCCGGAATCGGTGAGGACGGCGGCGGCGCGGGTCTCCAGCGACAGGAAGCTGCGATACGGCAACGGCTCGGTCAGGGTCACCCCGGCGGGAATCGGGGCTCCCAGCCGCGCCAGGCGGTCGGCGGTGCGGGGATGCGCGGGAAAGATCACGGGAAGCTCCCGCGCGACATTCCCGAGTGCGCCGACCGTGGCCGCCAGCTGCTCGGCGTCGTCCACGAGCGCCGGCCGGTGCAAGGTCACCAGCAGGTACCGCTCGGGCTCGAGCTCCCACTTGCGCCACTCCTCCTGCGCCCGGGCGCGGTCCGCGGTGGCCAGAAGCGTGTCGATCATGGTGTTGCCCACGAAGCGCACGCGTGCCTGGTCGATTCCTTCGCGCGCCAGGTTCTCGTTTGCGCCCTCGGAGTGGGTGAGCAGCAGTGTCGACAGGTGATCGGCGACGCGACGGTTGTGCTCCTCGGGCATCGACCAGTCGTGACTCCTGAGGCCGGCTTCCAGGTGGCAGACGGGAATGCCGAGCTTCACCGCAGCGAGCGCTGCAGCGAGGGTCGAGTTGACGTCGCCGGGCACGACCACGAGATCCGGAGCCAGCTCGAGGAACGCCTCCTCGAGACCGACCAGGGCACGCGCGGTCTGCTCCGCGTGCGAGCCGGAACCGACGGCGAGCTCCACGTGCGGCCGCGGTAGAGGCAGTTCCGCGAAGAAGACGTCCTTGAGCAGCCCGTCGTAGTGCTGGCCGGTATGGATCAGCACCTGTTCGACGTCCCCGGCCCGCTCCAACTCGGCGTAGAGCGGCGCCACCTTCATGTAGTTCGGGCGCGCTCCGACGACGTGTACGACCCGTGGAGACATCCGCAGCAGTGTACGGACCGCCTCGGCACGGACCCTTCGGGGCCCGCGAAGGCCCTTTGCTAGGGTCCGCCCCCGGCTCAGGCCTCAGCACCGCAGACCTCAGTACATGGCGAAGATCCTCGTAACCGGCTCACTCGGGACCCTCGGCCGTCCGCTCGTCCGCGAGCTCAAGGCACGCGGCCACGACGTCTGGCAGTGCGACGTGCCACACGCGGGCGAGGAGCAGTACATCCGCGCGGACATCTCGAGCTACAGGCAGCTGGAGAAGGTCTTTCGGGCCGAGGAGTACGACTACGTGTACCACCTCGCGGCCGAATTCGGCCGCCTGAACGGCGAGGAGTACTACGAGACGCTGTGGCAGACGAACGTGATCGGCACTCGTAACGTGCTCGAGCTCCAGCGGGAGCACGAGTTCAAGCTGATCTTCGCCTCGTCGTCGGAGATCTACGGCGACCGCCACGAAGCGGTGCTCCACGAGGACATCCCGCTACAGCAGTCGATCATCCAGCAGAACGACTACGCCGTCACCAAGTGGGTCAACGAGATCCAGGTGATGAACTTCGAGAAGCGCCACGGCTCGCCGATCGTCCGCTGTCGCTTCTTCAACGCCTACGGGCCGGGCGAGTACTACCACTCCTACCGCAGCGTCGTTTGCCTCTTCTGCTACCGCGCGATGTTCGATCTGCCCTACGAGGTCTACGAGGGATACCACCGCGTGTTCATGTACATCGACGACTTCATCCCGACCCTCGCGAATGTCTGCGAGCGGTTCAAGGCCGGTGAGGTCTACAACATCGGCGGCGAGGACTACCGCAGCGTCCGCGAGCTGTCGGATCGGATTCTCGCCCACCTCGGCAAGGACGACTCCCTCGTCCGCTACCTACCCGAGGACTTCCACAACGTGCAGAACAAGCGGCCGGACATCACGAGGGCGCGTCGCGATCTCGGTCATGACCCGCAGACGCGGCTCGAGGACGGTGTGCCGCGCACGATCGACTGGATGCAGGCGGTCTACGCGGACCGCATGCCGGAGGCGACGTCGTCCGAGCGCACGGGGACGTAGCGACCGACCGCCCGGATCCCGGCTCCCCGCACGCCTCCGCCACCACCCGGGTGCTCAGCCGGCCGCTGATCTATCTGCACGCCTACGCTCCGCCGACCCGCGGCGGGACGCCCGTTCTGATCCACCGTCTGTTGTCGGGACTGGCCTCGGACGAGCTCGAGGTGGTGACGGACGCCGCGCTACGCGATCAGGTCCGCCAGGGCGGACCGCGCGTGCTGCGAGCCCCCTACCACTTCGTACGGCGCAAGGGGCCGGCGGGCAATCGCCGTGCCGTCGGACGCATGCTCAACACCGCGCTGAACTCAGGGCTCGCGGTCGCAGCCGGCCTGCGCGCGGCGGCTCTCGCCCGCCGGCGCGGAGCGGGGTGGATCCTCACGGTGTCCGACGAGGGGTTTTCGGTGATTGCCGGCGCCGTCGGCACGCGTCTCGCGGGCGTGCCGCACGTCGTGATGGTCTTCGATCTCTGGGAGGAGAACACGTACAACCGCTTCGCGCGCGCGCTCGCCCACGCGCTCGAGCCGCGCATCTTGCGCCGTGCCGCTCGGGTCGTCGTCCACAACGACAAGATGGCGGAGCACTACCGCGCCAAGCACGGGATCTCGTGCGCGGTCGTCCCGACCTCCGTCGAGCCGTGGCAGACGGCTTCGCCCCGGCCGCGTCGACCCGACGGAGCCCGCGAGATCCTCTTCGCGGGCGCGATCTACTGGGCGCAGGAGGACGCGCTTCGCCGTCTGAGCCGCGTCGCGCAAGAGCTCGACGGTGTTCGCCTGACGATCGTGGGGTCGGGGAGCGACGAGGCGGCCCTGAGAGCCCGAGGCATCGTGGCTGACCGCCTCGAGTCCGATCTGCCGCCTGAGCTGTTCCGCCCGCGCCTCGAGCAGGCGGACGTGCTCTTCCTCGGCCTCGGCTTCGAGACGGCGTACCCAGAGATCATCCGGACGGCGGCGCCGGCCAAGCTCCCGGAGTACATGGCCAGCGGGCGACCGATCCTCGTGCACGCGCCCCGCGGGTCGCACGTCGCCGAGTACGGCCGCGAAGCCGGCTTCGCGGAGGTCGTGGACACTCCCGACGAACAGGCTTTGCGCGCGGCCCTGCTTCGGCTCCTCGAAGACCCGGAGCTGGCCGCCGGGCGGGCGGCGCGGGCGCAGGAGCTCGTCCGGGAGCGGCACGAGGCGGCACGCGTTCGGGACGAGTTCTGCCGGCTGCTGGAGTCGGTGGCCTAGTAGGCGCCGCGCTTCCCGAACACAGCCGGAAGGGTCATGAGCAGGATGCGTGCGTCCCGGGCGAGCGACAGGTTCTCGACGTACTCCCGCTCTACCGCGAGGCGCTCGTCGAACGTCAGCTCGCCACGCCCGTACACCTGCATCGGGCCGGTGATGCCGGGCTTCACGTGCAGCCGGAACCGGTGCTCCGGCGCGTAGCGCTCGACGAGGTCGACCTGCTCCGGCCGGGGGCCGACGATCGACATCTCGCCGCGGAGGACGTTGATCAGCTGCGGCAGCTCGTCCAGGCTCGTTCGCCGCAAGAGGCGACCAACGCGCGTCACGCGAGGATCGGCCTTGAGCTTGAACATCGGATCGGCGAGCTCGTCGAACCGCACGAGGCTCGGAAGCCTCGCCTCCGCATCGCGAACCATCGTGCGGAACTTGAGCATCTGGAACGGGCGGGCACGCTGGCCGCCGCGCGTCTGGCGGAAGAAGATCGGAAGCCCGGAGTCGAGCAAGGTCGCAAGTCCTACGACGAGGAAGAGCGGGAACGCCGCGACCAGGCCGAGCGAGGCAACGACGACGTCGAACACCCGCTTGAGCGCGACCGTCGTCCGGGAGATGTCCCAGGTGTTGTAGTCGAGCAGTGGAAGCTCCGCGATGTGTGTGAGATGGGTCGCGGTCCCGAACATGCCGCGTGTCGGCGGCACGACCGTGAGCTTCACGGCGCGTAGCCGGCAGAACGGCAGAAGCCGCTCCAGCAGGTCCTCGCTCAGCTCGCTGCACGCGATGACGATCCGGTCGACGTTCTCGCCGAACTCGTCGAGACGTTCGTGCAGCACCGAGCAGTTCTCGACTCGGCCTGCGATCTCCGCGTGGATGTCGGGGAAGAGCTCGAGCTTGCGGACGACGGCCTGGGCGAGCGGACCGTCGCCGACGATGAGCACGCGCTGCGGTGCGGTCGCGCTCCGCCAGATCGCCCTCATGCCGGCGCGGAACGTGAACCCGAGCCCGAGCGCAGTGCCCCAGACGAGCAGCCGGTCGTCGGAGCTCAGGTCGAGCGCGGGGAACGGCGTGACCAGCAGCGTCAGGAGCGCCGTGCTGCTCAACGTCCACACGACGAGCCACGGGAGCTCGTCCACCGTCAGGTGACGCAGTGTGCGGTGGTCGCGGTCGTACAGCCCGGCGAGCTTCGCCGTGACGATCCAGATCGGGGCGGAGAGGACGAGGAGCAGCGCGGCTCCGGGGCCGCTTCCCCAGAGTCCGACGATGACGGCCGCGGCGGCGATCGCGAACACGTCGCCGGCGGCGAGCATCCGCCGGAGGAGGGGTTCAGGGCCGTACGGCGCGGAAAGGCGTTCGGCAGCGAGGCTGCCCTGCGGGCCGGCGGTACGGGCTTCAGCGGCTGTGTCGAGTTCAGTCAAGCCGGCGGCCTCCAGTGCGGCGGTGGCAGGACACGCCCGAAATGGCGCAGACACCGTAGCTTCGGTTCACGACGACCGCCACTCACGGTGACCCGCCGAAAGCCCTCGACTTGGGATAGAGCCGGCGTGCCTCGTGGAGATCGCGCAACGCCGGACCGACCCTCCCGCGCTTCGTCTCGATGCGCGCGGCGGCCACCCACAGCAGGTAGTCGCGTGGCGAACGTTCGATCGCCTCGGTGACCCAGTGGGCGGCCAGATCGAGGTTCCCCTCGGCTTCCGAGACGAGCCCGAGCTGGAGATAGGGGCTGGCTGCCCAGGGCTCGATCGCCTTGGCCGCGAGGGCCTCCGAGCGGGCCGTCGCACCGTCATAGACGTCGACGGCGGCCTGGCTGTTGCGCAGGTGGCTGCCGGCCGCGAGAACGACGTATTGCGGGACGATTGCCGCCACGGCCACCAGCGCGAGCGCCGGCCGGAGCGCGTCGAAACGCCGCCACGCGGCCGCGCGCGTGGACGGAAGAGCCCCGAGGGCGAAGCCGAGCGTCCCGACACCGACGACCGCTATACCCGCCAGCTGCCAGACCCAGTCGTAGGCAGCCGCGATGAAGAACGCGGTGCCACAGGCGGCGGCCGCCGCGACCTCTGCGCTCTCGAGGAAGAGCGCCGATCGCACTGCGCCGACGACGGCGACGAGCACGGCGGCGACGATCAGCAGGAGGCCGACGATGCCGAGCTCGGCCATCGCCTCGAGATAGAGCGAGTGCGCGAAGCTGGAGAACACGTTCAGCGAGGCGTGTTGCAGCCACCATGCCTGCCAGGATCCCGCGCCGCCGCCGTTGAGGGGATGGGCCCGAAACTCCGAGACTGCTGCACTCCAGAACTGCCAGCGGCCGCTGCCGGAGCTGTTCAGGAGATGGGTGGTCGTGTCCTGCGTGTTGGCGGGCGCAGGGGCTCGCTTGAAGGCGTCGAACCTCCCGATCGGATGCGCCACGACGATCGCGACGATCACGAGCGCCACCAGCGCGGCGGCAGTTGCCTGGCCGACCCGCCGCGGCGGCGACGGCACGCGCTTCCCGAGCTCACGCAAGCCGGCCCAGGCCACCGCCGTGACGACGCACGCGATCCCGATCCAGAGCGCCGCGTGGTGGCCCTGGTGCACGCCGAGGGCGGTGTCCACGTCCCCGGCGACGAGAGCCTTCTTCGGCACGAGCACGGCAACCGCGACCGCGCCGGCGGCGGCGGCGACGGCCAGGGCGGCGAGGGCCGGCCAGCGTCTCGGCGTGAGCAGGAGGAACACGACGACGCCGACCGCAGCCGCGACGAAGGCGCCGCGCGAGGACGTGAGATACATGACCGCCGCGAGAACGGGGAGCGGGAGCGCCGCCAGGGCGCTCGCGACCCGGGAGCGCCGCCAGGCCATGATCGACAACAGGAGCGGATAGGCGAGCGCGACCTGGATCCCCAGCCCGTTCCAGTAGCCGAGCGGGAAGCTGAGCCGGTTCTTGAGCGGCAGCAAGATCTTGAATCCCTGCGGCAGTCCGAACGTACTCGGGAAGCAGCGGCTGACGAGGGCAACCACCGCAACGGCGCTGAGAGCAAGGGCCACGCCTCCGATGAGCACCGGCGCCGGCACGAGTCGCGCCAGCACGATCGCGATCGCCAGCACGGCGACGTAGAGCGCGACCTGGTTGAACTGGGCGAAGGCGCGCTCGGCGTCGGACGCCCAGCGGATCGAGATCAGGATCCAGACGCCGAAGGCCCCGAACAGGCCGACGGCGGCGAGAGCCATCCGGTCGATGCCCGCCCGGGCCGAGGCGATGCCGATGGCCGCCCCGACGCCGAGCAACCACCAGGCCGCAATGCCCGCGTAGGCCCGCGTAGTGGGCGCAAAGCCGCCGTTTGCGTAGGAAAGCGCGAAAACGGTGGCTGCGACCCCGATTCCCACACCCGCGTCCCGCAGGAGCAGACTTTGCCCTCCCTTTACGCTAATCCGGGCCACGGCCCGCTACAGTAACGGCCGTGTTCGGAGGGCTGACCCGGCTTTTCGTGGTCGCCGTCGCGGCGGGCGTCGTGCTCGTGGCGCCGCCAGCAGCATTGGCCTGCAGCGGAGGGCCGTCGGCGGAGAACGTCTATTCGGAGTGTCCGAAGCAAACCGGCGGCACTGGAAAGAACACCGGCGGACCCGCTCCGAGCACAAAGACCAGTTCCCAGACCCCCGCCGTCTCCTCCCGAACCGCGAAGGTCATCAAGGGCGCGGGAAAGGACAGGAGGGCGCTGGCGAATGTCGCCGAGACCGGTCCCGCACGCCTCCTCCAGTCGACCCCCTCGGACTCGGAGGGCGCGACGCCGAGCGCAGTCGGCTCGGCATTCGATCTCGGCTCCGGCCCGACGGCACTCCTCATCATCCTGGCCGGCACAGCGGTCCTGCTCCTCGGGGGAAGCGGACTGCGCCTCTGGCACCAGCGCCACCGCTGAGAGGCCCCACGCGCCTTCGACCGCCGCGAGCCGAAGCGGCTACCGTGAAACGCCCGTGCTTGAAGTCGTGATCGTGTCGTACCGCTGCGGCGAGATGGTGCGCCGGTGCCTTCAATCACTGCGGGAGCATCCTCCCGCCGAAGGGCTTCGGATCACGGTCGTGGACAACGCCTCGGGCGACGAAACGGCCGGCGTCGTACGCCGCGAGTTCCCCGAGGTGAGACTGGTCGAACTGGAGGAGAACGTCGGCTTCAGCGCGGCGAACAATCTCGTGTTGCGGGAGACCTCGGCCGAGTACGTGCTCGTCCTCAATCCCGACACACGCCTCTGCGCAGGCACCCTCGACACGCTGCTTCGCCTCATGGATGCCGACCCGCGAATCGGCATCGCCGGTTGCCGGCTCCTCCAGGAGGACGGGACTCCCGACCACGCGGCGCGACGTTCGTTTCCGACCCCGGCCTCGGCACTCGGGCATTTCCTCCGGCTCGGCCGCTCGGGCCGCGCGCCGGCGGCCCTCACGGCCTACCGGGCACCCGACGTCGAGGAGGGCCCGGTGGACGCCGTCAACGGCGCGTTCATGCTCATGAGGCGCGCGATGCTCGACGAGATCGGCCTGTTCGACGAGGGCTACTGGATGTACATGGAGGATCTCGACCTCTGCTACCGGGCGGCGCGCGCGGGTTGGATCACGTGGTACGAGCCCTCCGTCGCCGCAGTCCACATCAAGGCCGGAACGAGCGGCCACCATCGCCGCCTGCGCCTCAACTACGCCTTCCACTACGGGATGTACCGCTACTACCACACGCACCTCGCCGCGCAGCGAAGTGCGCCCTTCAACGCACTCGTCTACTGCGGGATCGCGGTCAAGTTCCTCACCTCGGCGGCGTCCTCCGCCGCCGCGCGCGCCTGGCAGCGGCTCGACGCCGCCGGCGCCTCGTAGTCAGGCCGGCCCGATGCCCGCAGTGAGCGTGATCATCCCGGCGTACAACGCAGAGGCCTTCCTGGCGCGCGCGATCCGCTCCGTCGAGCGTCAGACCTACTCGGACTTCGAGATCGTCGTGGTGGACGACGGCTCGACGGACGGGACGGACGAGGTCGCGCGCGGCTTCAGCGGCGTCCGCTGCGTGAGGCGGCCCCACCTCGGCGAAGCCGCGACCCGGAACCACGGGCTCGAAGAAGCGGCCGGCGACCTGGTCGCGTTTCTCGATGCCGACGACGAGTGGCTGCCCGAGAAGCTCGCGCACCAGGTCTCCTTCATGGAGAAGCTGGGATCGTCCTTCAGCTACACCGACTCCTATGTCGTGCGCGACGGGCGACGCCGGCGGTACAGCTCGCTGGCGCGTCCGCGGCACGGGGAGATCCTGTTCCCGCTCATCGACGACTGGCTCGATCAGGCGTTCATCCCGAACATCACGGTCGTCGCCTCGCGCACGCTGCTGCAGGACGTGGGCGGGTTCGAGGGCGGCCTGCCGACTGCCTCGAACGCCGACTACGGGCTGTGGCTCAAGCTCGCCCTGCGCGGAACGCGGTTCGACTATCTCGACGAGCCGCTCGCGCTGTACTACCGCGGCCATGCGAGCGACTCCTCCGATGCGGTCGAGATGGTCGAGCGTCACCGGCTCGCGCTCCGGCACTTCGCGTCGGCATACGACTTTCCCACGGACGCTCGGGTGCGGGTCGAGCGCGCGCTGGCGAGCAGCGATGCGACCCTCGCGGTGGAGCTGCTCAAGCAGCGTCGCTTCCGCGAGGCGGCGGCGCAGCTTCGTCGAAGCAACGTGCGCCATCTCGCCCGCAAGGGACGACTGTTCCTGAGTCGGCGCCTGGCGCCGATCGGACGCTGAAGACGTGGCGCGCGTCCTCGTGATCTCGTTCAGCGACCTGGGTCGCGACCCACGCGTGGACCGGCAGATCGGCTTCCTGCTCCCTCACCATCGAATCGTCGCCGCCGGCCTCGGCCCGCCACGACATGCCGTCGACGAGTTCGTCGACATCTCGCCGCCACCGCGCCGGCTCCGCGAGCGTGCCGTGGGACTCGCCCTCTCCCTGGCCCGACGCTACGAAACGCACTTCTGGACACGCTCGTCGAACATCGCAGCGCTCGAGCGGCTGCGGCACGTCCGCCCCGACGTCGTGCTCGCGAACGACATCGACACCCTGCCGATCGCGTTGGCGCTGCAGGTCCCGGTCGTCTTCGACGCGCATGAGCATGCGCCGTCGCAGTTCGCGGAGCGGCGCGGATGGCAAGCGCTCCATGCGACCCGGATCCGCTGGCTGTGCCGCAGGTATCTCCCCCGGGCCGCCAAGATCACGATCGTCGGCCAGGGGATCGCGGACGCCTACGAGCGCGACTTCCGAGTTCGGGCGACCGTGGTGACGAACGCTCCACACTACGCGGATCTGGCGCCGACACCGCTGCACGATCCCATCAGGATCGTGCACCACGGAGGCGCGCAACCGGGCAGGGGACTGGAGGAGATGGTGCAAGCCGCGGCGTTGCTCGACGAGCGGTTCACGACCGACTTCATGCTCGTCGAGAGCTGGCCCGGTTACCGTGAGCGCCTGATCCGGCTCGCTGCGGGCAATCCGCGCATCGAGTTCCCGGATCCGCAGCCGATGGACATGCTCGTCGAGGCGACCAACGACTACGACATCGGAATCTTCCTACTCCCACCCGTCAATCTTCAGCGCCGCTACGCCCTGCCGAACAAGTTGTTCGAGTTCATCCAGGCTCGATTGGCGATCGCAGTCGGCCCGTCGCCGGAAATGGCGAGCATCGTTCGAACTTACGGCTGCGGGATCGTCACCGACGACTTCGAGCCGGAGACGCTCGCGACCGCGTTGAACGGACTCGACTCCGCTGCGATCGACGCCTTCAAGCGCGCTTCCCACGCGGCCGCACGAGAGCTCTGCGCCGAGAAGAACGAGCCGATCGTCGTCGCTGCGGTCGAAGAGGCACTCGGCGGCGGAGGCTGACGGATGGCCGAGGACTCGATCGACCACATCCTGATCGTCGCGTACCTCTACCCGCCGGCGAACGTCGTCTCGGCTCATAGACCCGCGGGACTGCGACGGGCGTTCACCTCGGCTGGCATCCGCACGACGGTGCTGACGAGCGAGATCTCGGGCTCGAACGCGGACGACGACGACGAGCAGCGGATCATCAGAGCGGGCGACCTCCGCACGCGAATCAACACGCAGTACCAGACGCTGGTCGGCTACCGGGACGGGCCGCTCGAGGTACGCGCGAAACCGCGCCGCTGGACGAACTACATCGTCCCCGACCCGACGGCGCTGTCGTGGTTTCCCCAGGCACTGGTGCATCTCCTGCGTTTGATCCGGAGCGACCGGCCGGACGTCATCGTCACGACGTCGGGCCCGGAGTCGTCGCATCTGCTCGGACTCGTGGCGAGCGCCTTCGGCATTCGCTGGGTCGCCGACTACCGCGACGGTTGGCTGAGGGACGTGCGTCATCCCCGACTGCTCCGCCCGATCGATCACGCGCTCGAACGGCTCGTCGCGCGCCGCTCGACGGTGGTGACCGCGGTGAACGAGGCGATCGCCGGAGAGATCGCGGACAAGCACGGGCTGCCCGCGTTCACGATCTCGAACGGATTCGACAAGGCGGCGATCGCCGGCGCATCCGACGAGCGAGCGGCGTTCGATCCCGCCCGTTTCTCACTCGTACATACGGGGCTGCTCGCGATCGACGTCCAGGGGCCCGTGGTCCAGCGAGGCGAGCACACGCAAATGTTTCTCGACGCCCTCACGCTGCTCCTCGCGCGGGACGCGCAGTTCGCGAGCCGTTTCGAGCTCGTCGTCGCCGGGCCGGTGAGCGAGATCGAGTGCGAGATCCTCACGCGCGGCGAGCTCGGAACGATCGTGCGGGTGCTGGGCCTGTGGCCCCGCCCGCGCGCGCTCGGTCTTCAGCAGGCCGCCGACGGGCTCCTGCTGGTTCCCGGCGGCGCCGGCGCGACGACCGCCAAGGTCTTCGAGTACCTCGCAGCGCACAAGCCGATCTTCGCGGTCACCGAACGCGATTCCGTGGCCGCCGAGCTTCTCGGTCGAGCGGGGCCGCACACGGTCGCCGAGCCCGCGGACGCCGAGTCGCTCGCCGCCGCGCTCGAGAGCTACCTGGAGCGATGGGCGGCCGGCGGCACCGTGTTCGAAGCCGACCCGGAATTCGATCTCGAGGCGTACGAATACGGGAGCCTCGGACGGAAGCTCTTGCAGCTGGTGGCCACTGCGGAATCAGAACCTCCGGAGCGCTGAGACGGACGCTTCTCGCCAACTCGACGAGACCGCGCCCTCGCGCCTACGGAAGTGGAGCCGGCCGCTGAGAGCATTGCTCCGGCCGGTCCGCCGGGCGGTGAGAGAAAGGCTGCACCCACCCGTCCCCGACCGTCCTTCGGCGATCGGGATCGGATCGTTCGGGGGATTCGAGATCGCCTTCAGAGAGGGGACGGCGGACGAGCTCGTCATCGCGGAGAGTCTCGACAACGACCTGTTCTTCGCCGGCTTCCCGGAATACCGGCCGGCAGAGACGGATGTCGTCGTGGACGTGGGGGCCCACATCGGAACCTTCTCGCTGCTCGCCGCCTCGAAGGTGCGGGCCGGGCGCGTGTTCGCCGTCGAGGCGAGCCTCGACTCGTTCAACCTGATGCGGATCAACCTCGCCCTCAACGGCTGCACCAACGTCGAGACGCGCCATCTCGCGCTCGCGGACGAGGAGGGCACGTGCACGCTCTTCCACGACGTCGGCAACTGGGGGAACTCCACCGTTGCCGAGCTCTCGGCTTCGAGCGAGACCGTCGAGTGCTGGACACTGGCGCAGTACTTCGACCGCAGCGGAATCGAGCGGTGTCACTTCATGAAGATGAACTGTGAGGGGTCGGAGTTCCCGATTCTCCTCAGCACTCCGAAGTCGGTCCTCGAACGGATCGACAACGCCTTGGTGCTCTACCACCTCGACTTGTGGAAGGACAACGAGGAGACGGACCTCGTCTCGCACCTGGAGGCTTCCGGCTTCCACTGCGACGTCCGGAACCGCACGGAGCAGCGCGGCTGGATCATCGCCACGCGTGGGCCCGAGCGCGGCTGAGCAGGACGGGAGGCGCTAGGCCGGCGGTTCGCCGCCGACGGGCCACGCCTCCTCCAGCCACGCCACCAGCACGAGGATCGAGACGAGGCCGAAGGCTGCGAAGAGATACGGGTTCGTCGCGCCGGCCGCCAGGATGCCGGCCACGACCCCCACCACGACCCCGGCAGTACCGACTCCCCGCGCATTCTCGGGCAATGCCCGCAGAGGACGGCGGAGCCGCAGCCCGTCGACGATCAGCCTGAGCGGGAACGACAGATAGAACAACAGCCCGACGATCCCGGCCTTGAGGAAGAGGTCGAGATAGGAGAGCTCATACGAGTAGCCGGTGGAGAAGTCGCTGGCCACCTTGCCGAAGCCGTAGCCGAGGATCGGGCGCTGCTTGATGTATCCCCAGAGCGCCTTGGCCTCGGCGACCTTGTACGCGTTCGAAGCCTCGCCGGCGGTGTCGCCGCCGCCCCCGCCGCCGGTGGCCCCGAGAGCCTGCGTCTGCGATGCCGAGGTTGCCGGGATGCGCGCGACCTGAACACGACCGCCCGCAGCGCGTGCACCGACACCGGCCCGGCCGCGGGCCACGAGCCGGACGTCGTCCCAGAGGACGCGCCCCTCGGGTGAGTAGAGCCTGATCTGGATGTCGCCTGCCTGCTTTCGCGTCGGGAAGGTGAACGACAAGTGCTCCCAGCCGTGCGTTCTCTGCGTCAGCGGCACCGTGTACACGAGGCCGTCCTGCGCGTCCCAGACGAACAGGCCTCTGCTGCCGGCCGCCGGGACACGGAAGCCTCGCGCGTTCACCCACGCGCTCACCGCATAGGTCGTCTTGGGCTTCACGGTGAGGTTTTGGAAGGCGTACGCGTCCGCGTCGGCCCTCGCGTTCGACAATTGGAGACTGTGCGTCCCCGTGCGCGCTGCCACCGCCGTCCGCAGCACGTGCGGCGGCCGAGGACTCACGCCGTGCATCTTCCATCCGCTCAGCGACCGCTCGAACCCGGGGTTCGCGACCCGGCCTTGCAGGGTGGGCTGGCCGGACGACGTGATCGTCGCGGCACGGTTGAAGACGTACCCGTAGAGCGAGAAGCCGAGGAGCGGGGCGATCGCGAGCGCGAGCCCTCCGGCGGCTGCGGGTATGACCACTCCGAGGCTCAACTGCCTGAGGCTGCGCGCCTCGAGCGCGAGGACGAGAGCTACCGCGAGGAGCGCGCTGAGCCAGAGGCCGCGCGTGTAGGTGGCGATCAGATCGACGGCCAGGATTCCGCCGAGCAGCCAGAGCAGGAGATCGCGGGGCCGCAGGAGAAGCCGCTGCGCGGTCAAGACGAGCCCGACCACCAGAAAGAGGCTGCCGGCCGTGAAGAGCCTGAAGTCGCCGTTCGGCATGTAGCCGATGACACCGCCCATGTCCAGACGAGCGGCCAGCCACTCGTGGACGCTCGCAAGGCTCAGCGCACCGGATGCTGCCAGGACGATCAGGGCGAAGTACGCGACCGCATTCGTCGCACAGGCGGCGAAGAAGAGCCTCCGGAGCCAGGCACCCTCCCCTCTCCTCACCAGGGTCATGACGACGAGAACGAACGCGAAGAAGAGGAACCCGTTTCCGTCGGCGACGACGTCGTGGCGGCCGTTGCCGTCGGCCAGCCCGAGCGGGATCCAGATCAGCGGGATGAGGATCGCGATGGCGAGAGCGTGAGCGCCGTACCTGCCGAGCACGGGATGAATCCCTCGCCTCCAGTCGGCGATCGTGAGCCAGGCCGCACGCACGGTCACGACGAAGATCAGGAAGATTCGACCCGAGAGGCTGCCGTAGTCGATCCAATGGCCGCCGGCGCCGCCGAGGACGAGCTCGAAGATCGTGACCGCGACGCTCGCGCGGAAGTCGACGAGCGTGAGGGCGATGAACGCGACGACGAGAACTCCGCCGAGGACGTCGGATGCGAGGTGAGACTCGACGCCCCCCGCCTTCAGCACGGCGAGCGCGGCGATGCAGCCGATCGTCAGCGCGGTGACAGCGCGGCGCACCAGCGGTCGCGACAGGTCGAACGGCCGACCACGAAGGGCGGGCGATTGTGCCGCGTACGCGTCGGTCGGGTCCGTCACGTGGCTCATCCGGTGACCGTCCGCGGCCGGGCGCCGAGCTTGAAGCGCCGCGTGAGCCGGCGGCGGAACCCGTCGAAGGGCGAGAGGCTCGCCGGACCGGCCGGCAGCGCCGGAGCGGGTTCGGCCTCGGCCCGGAGGCCCGCACGCAAGCCCGTCAGGAACGCCGTCGTGCTCGACAGGTCACGGTCGACGACCGCCTTCCCGAGCGCCATGGTCAACTCGCCTGCAATCGCCCAGAGAAGGATCTGCGGCCGGCGGTGGAGGCGGTACTTGCCGACGATGTAGCCACGTCCCCAGCCGGTCAGCCGATTCTTCGCCGGCGAGCCTTCGCCGAGGGTTCCCGAGTGGGCGTGGACGGCGATGGCGCTCGAGGCCAAACGGCACGTCCAGCCGCGCGCGACGCACCGGATCGCCAGATCCACGTCCTCCAGATACGCGAAGAACGCCGGATCGAAGCCGCCCACGTGGAGAAACGCGGCGCGATCGAAGGCCGCGGCTCCACCGCACGGGGCGAGAGGGTCGAAGACATCGCCCGCCAGGACCTCCACCGGCTCTCCGTATAGGTGATTGAACCCGTGGAGGGTCCGGTCGACGACGATGCCGGCCGTATCGATGCGCCTTTCGTCGCCGAGCCGGACGAGAACCGGTGCCGCCATCACGACGCCCTGCTCCGGGTCGAGTGCCTCGACGAGGCGCTCGAGGAACGTCGGCCTGCACACGGTGTCGTTGTTGAGCAGGACCACGGTCGCCGAGCTCGCCGCCGCGACACCGGCGTTCGCCGCCTTGCCGAAGCCGCGATTCTCGTCGAAAGAGATCACCCGAACGGTCGGGAACCGCTCTCGCAGCAGCTCCTGGGTCCCGTCGGTCGACGCGTTGTCGACGACGATCACCTCGTGCGAAAGCGTCTGCTCGGCAAGCGACGGAAGCAGGTTCTCGAGGTGGTGCCGCCCCTGGTAGGTCGGCACGATCACGGAGACATCCGGTGCGGGCGGCATCCGACAAGCAAGGTAGCTACTCGGGATGAGAACCGTGCTCGAGCGCGCTCTACGAGCCGAGTCGCGTGAGGCACTCCCGCAGTCCGTCGCGCCAGTGCGGCAGGCGAGGGGCGTCCGCCCGCTCGCTCCGGAGCACCGAGTACGAGGGTCGCGGCGCCGGCCTGCCGAGCGCGGCGGTCGTGATGCGCCGGACACGGCAGTCGAGCCCCGCTTCCTCGAAGATCGCCTCTGCGAATTCGGCCCAGGTGCAGTCGCCGTCGGCGGTGAGGTGCCACAGCCCCTGCGGGCGTTGCTCGACCAGCCCCCGTACCGCGGTCGCCAGGTCCCCGACGTACGTCGGCGAGCCGCGCTGGTCGTCGACGACGGCCACTTCGTCGCGCTCCGCGCCGAGTCGGAGCATCGTGCGGACGAAGTTCGTGCTCGTCCAGCCGTAGAGCCACGAGGTCCTCACGATCCAGGCGTCGTCGCCGGCTGCGGCTTCCGCCTGGAGCTTCGTGCGGCCGTAGACGGACAACGGATTCGGCGCATCCGACTCGACGTACGGCTCGCGCTTCGAGCCGTCGAAGACGTAATCGCTGGAGAAGACGACGAGCGGCGCGCCGAGCTCGGCCGCGTGTTGCGTGCCGCCGACGTTCGCCGCGGCCGCCTCCTGCGGCTGAGCCTCGGCCCCGTCGACGTCCGTCCAGGCCGCCGCGTGCAGCACGACGTCGAGCTCGGGCAGGTCCGCGGGCGGCGGCAGCGTCACGTCCCAATCGGCCCGGCTCAGGGCGACGACGGGAACGTCGGCGAACTCCTCGCGGAGGGCGGTGCCGAGCTGCCCGCCGGCGCCGGTGACGAGGACGCCGCGGCTCAGCTCCACGCGGTCTCGCGCACCGGGGCCCGCTCCCTGAGCGGCTCCCACCAGGCGCGGTTGGCGGCGTACCACTCGGCGGTCGCGCGCAGCCCGGCTTCCGAGTCGATCGCAGGCTCCCAGCCGAGCTCGCGTCGAAGCTTGGAGGAGTCGAGGAGATAGCGGCGATCGTGGCCGGGCCGGTCCGGAACGATCGTCTTCAGCGACTCCGGCTTCCCGGTCAGCTCGAGCACCGCGTCGGCGATCTCCTCGATCGAGAGCTCGACCCCGGAGCCGACGTTGTACGTCTCGCCTTCGCGGCCTTGCTCGAGGACGAGCTCGATCGCCCGGCAATGGTCGTCCACGTGCAGCCACTCGCGCCGATTCTGCGTCGAGGCGTAGAGCGGCAGCTCGCGGTCGTCGAGCGCGTGCGTGAGAAAGAGCGGGATCACCTTCTCCGGGAACTGCCGCGGCCCGTAGTTGTTCGAGCAGTTGGTGATCGTCACCGGCAGCCCGAACGTCTCGAAATAGGCGCGGACGGCGTGGTCGGCCGCCGCCTTCGACGCGTTGTACGGCGTCCGCGGCCGGTATGGCGACTCCTCGGTGAAGGCCTCCTCCGAGTCGAGCGGCAGGTCGCCGTAGACCTCGCACGTCGAGACGTGGTGGAACCGCGCGACGCCGTGCCGGCGGGCAGCCTCCAGGAGCGTCTGCGTGCCGAGCACGTTTGTGCGGAAGAAGCGGCCCGGATCGAGCACGGCGAGGCTGTTGTGCGACTCGGCAGCGAAGTTGACCACGACCTCGATCGCCTCCTCCGCGAGCACGCGTTCCATCAGCTCGAGGTCCGCGATGTCGCCCTGCACGAACCGCACGTCGAGGCCGTCGAGGTTCCGCTGGTCTCCCGCGTACGTGAGCAGGTCGACGACGGCGAGCCGGTCGGCGGGACGCTGCTCCAGCCAGTAGCGGACGAAGTTCGAGCCGATGAAGCCGGCCCCGCCCGTGACGAGCAACCTCATCGGACCTCCTGGGCTGTCGCGGCGTCGCGTGCCGAGAGAATCGGCTGCTCGACGCTCCACAGATGCTTCACCTGGACATCGTCCCAGGGGACGCCCTGCTCGTCCGGATCCGCCGGGTCGTACTCCTCCGTGACGAGATAGACGAACAGTGCGTCCGTGAGTGCCTCGTAGCCATGGGCGTGGATGCCGGGTACGTAGATCGCCACGGGGTTGTCGTCGCCGATGTCCTCGCAGAACGTCTCGCCGCTCGTGCGGTCGAGGACGACGACACGCACCATTCCCGCGAGACACACGAAGAGGTCGTCCTGTCCGCGCTCGTGATAGTGGAGTCCGCGGATCACGCCACGGCGGGAGCGAGAAAGGTTCGCCTGCCGGATCGGCTTCGGCAGTGCGCTGGCACGCGCGAGCTCCGCGAACCAGCCTCGCTCGTCGGCGCGGCGCTCGAGCGGGAAGCGGGCGAGGCCCTCGATCACCGGCTGCGCCTCGCGCGCACGAAGTCGTTGACGGCGTAGTAGGCGTCGATCGACTCGCCGGCATCGCCCCAGAAGCCCTCGAGGACGTCCGCCTCCAGCTCGCCGCGCTCCACGTACCAGTTGTTCAGGTCGGTGATCTCGAGCTCGCCGCGGCCCGAAGGCTCGAGCGTCGGCAGGATCTCCCACACCTGCTCGTCGTAGAAGTACGCGCCCGTCACCGCGTAGGAGCTCGCCGGCTCGGCGGGCTTCTCCACGATTCCTGCGATCCGGCCGTCGTCGAGCTCGGCGACCCCGAGATGCCGCAGATGCTCGATGTCCTCCATCTCCGAGAGAACGACCCGAGCCCCCCGCTCCTGGGCGGCGAACCGACCCACGACCGGACTCAGTGGACGCTCGAAGATGTTGTCCGCGAGCAGGACGCAACACCGGTCGCCTGCGACGAAGCGCTCGGCGAGGCCCAGCGCCTCGGCGATCCCGCCCGGCTGCTCCTGGTACGCGTAGAAGAGCCGGCCGATCCCGTACTCGTGGCCGTTCCCGAGCAGACGGAAGAACTCGCCCGCGTGCGTGCCGCCGGTGACGAGCATCAGCTCCTCGAAGCCGGCCTCGACCAGCGCCTCGACTGCGTACGTCACCATTGGACGGTCGTAGAGCGGAAGCAGGTGCTTGTTCGTGATCCGCGTGAGCGGAGCGAGCCGGCTTCCCGAGCCGCCCGCAAGGATGACGCCCTTCATTCGCGGCGATGCTAGCGGCGTCCGGCCCGGACAGCGCTCGCTTCCGTCGCGGCACGGTAGATCTCGAGCGTTCGATCGATCACGGCGTCCCAGCCGAAGCGCTGCAGCGCGCGGACGCGCGCCTCGCGGCCGAGACGCTCCCGTAGCTCCGGGTCTGCGAGCAGGCGCTGGACGGCCGCGCGGAGGGCGGACGCGTCGCGCGGCGGCACGAGCAGTCCCGTCTCGCCGTCGGCGACGAGCTCGAGCAGTGCGCCGCCGGCGGCTGCGACCACGGGCCTGCCGAACGCGAGCGCCTCC
>DATFCX010000070.1:0-13390 GCA_035252585.1 Gaiellaceae bacterium | reverse complement strand
GGATCCAGAGCGGTGCGCGGTCGGCGGCGAACCGCGCCAGCAGCGGACGCCAGTCGCCGAGCGCCTCGTCGAGCACGGCGGCCGCCGCCTCCCGGTCGGCGGGAACGTCGAGGTCGACCCGTGCCCGCCTGGCGGCATCCTCGAGCCACGCGTCCCACAGCGGCCGCGTGTCGGCGAGCACGCCGTCGAGGTCGAGCGCGATCGCGAGTCCGCCGGCCACCGGGGGCGATGCTAGATTCCCGCCACAAACCGGCGAGCGGTGAGGGAACTCCGGTGCAAGTCCGGGACGGTCCCGCCGCTGTGAGGGGAGACGCTCTCCCGCCACGACGTCACTGGGTCTGCGACCCGGGAAGGCGGCGGGGGAGGGAGCCCCGAGTCAGAAGACCTGCCGCCCGCCGCGACACCCCGAACCCCTCGCGGAAGGAGGATTCGTGCACCGCCTGACCATCGCTGTCCTCGCGGCCCTAATGGCCGCGCTCGCCGTCGTCTCCCTCTCGGCGGCCGCCCAGCGGCATACGCGCTCCACGCATCGGTACCCGCACCGCATCGTCTCCCTGTCGCCGACCGTGACCGAGGATCTGTTCGCGATCGGAGCCGGCAAGCAGGTCGTCGCCGTCGACAACCAGTCGAACTACCCGAAACGCGCGCCGCGCACCAACCTCTCCGGCGTCACCCCGAACGTCGAGGCGATCGCCAACTACCACCCGGACCTCGTCTTCATCTCCTACGACCCCGGCAACTTCGCCTCCCAGCTCCGCAAGCTCGGGATCAAGGTCGTGAACGTGGCAGCTGCGAGCAGTCTCGAGCAGGCCTACCGGGAGATCCTCGGGCTCGGCCGTCGTACCGGCCACAACCGCGGCGCGAAGGCGGTGGTGCACTCGATGCGGAAGCACCTGGCGGCGATCGTGCGGAGCGTGCCGAAGACGCGCCGCCACCTGCGCGTCTACCACGAGCTCGACACGAACTACTTCTCGGCGACCTCGAGCACGTTCATCGGCAGCGTCTACAAGCTGTTCGGCTTCCGCGACATCGCCGACGGCGCGGGCGGGACCGGCGACGGCTACCCGCAGCTCTCGGCCGAGTACATCATCGCCAAGAGCCCGCAGATCATCGTCCTCGCCGACACGAAGTGCTGCGGCCAGTCGTACGCGAGCGTGGCCGCGCGACCCGGCTGGAGCACGATCGCCGCGGTACGGCACCACCGCGTCGTGGCTGCCGACGACGACGTCGCCTCGCGCTGGGGGCCGCGGATCGTGCAGTTCGCGCGGACGGTGGCGCGGATCGCGAAGCAGGGATGACGGCAACGGCCGGAAGGGCGGAGGCTGCGCCCCGCGTCGAGGCGCGGGGCGTCGGCCTCCGGGCCGGCCTCGTAACCGTCGCCTTTCTCCTCGCGGCTCTCCTCGTCGGTCTCGCGGTCGGACCGGTCCGCGTCGGGGTCGGCTCGATTCTCCCGTCGGCTCTTTCGTACGTCCCGTTCCTGCACGTCCACCAGCCGCTCGACGCGGTCGACCGGGCGGTGCTCTGGCAGGTGCGCGCTCCGCGGGTCGCGCTCGCGGCGCTCGTCGGCGGGATGCTCGCTGTCGCGGGCGCGTCGTATCAGGGCGTGTTCCGCAACCCGTTGTGCGATCCCTACCTGCTGGGCGTCGCCGGCGGAGCCGGGCTCGGTGCGACGCTCGCGATCGTCTACGCGTCCGCCGCTGCGACGGGAAGCAACTGGACGGTGCCGCTCGCCGCCTTCGCCGGCGCGATCGCCTCGGTCGTCGTCACCTACGCGCTCGGCCGCTCGGCCGGAGCCACGCACATGACCGGGGCACTCGTCCTCGCCGGGGTGACGATGGCGACGTTCACGGCCGCCGTGCAGACGTTCGTCCAGCAGCAGCACACGCAGCAGCTGCAGAACGTCTACGCGTGGCTGCTCGGTGGGTTCACGACGGCCACCTGGCGGGACGTCGCGATCTGCGCGCCGTACGTGGCCGTGAGCTCGCTCGTGCTCGTCCTCCACCGGCGGGTGCTCGACGTTCTCAGCCTCGGGGACGACGAGGCGGCGAGCCTCGGCGTGGACGTCGCGCGCGCGCGGCTCGCGATCGTCGTGGCTGCCACGCTCGGCACCGCGGCTGCCGTGTCGGTGAGCGGCCTGATCGCGTTCGTCGGGATCATCGTCCCGCACACGATCCGGCTCCTCGTCTCGACGAGCTATCGAGCCGTCGTGCCGCTCTCGCTGGTCGCCGGCGCGGGGTTCCTAGTCGTGACGGACGTGGTCGCGCGCACCGTCCTCTCGCCGGCGGAGCTGCCGATCGGCGTCGTCACCGCCTTCCTCGGGGCGCCGTTCTTCGCGATCGTTCTCCGCACCTCGAGGGCCGCCCGATGATCGAGACGCGCGACCTGTGGGTCCGGTTCGGTCCGGTCGCCGCGGTGCGCGGGCTCTCGCTCCGCGCGGACGTGGGAGGCTGGACCGCGCTGATCGGCCCGAACGGAGCGGGGAAGACGTCGGCGTTGCGGGCGCTCGCCGGCCTCGCCGCCTACGACGGCGAGGTGCTGCTGGACGGGCGGAGCGCGCGCCGGCTCGGGCGACGCGCGGTCGCGCGGCTCGTGGCCTTCGTCCCGCAGAAGCCCGAGGCTCCGCCGGCGCTGACCGTCGCGGAGTACGTCCTCCTCGGCCGCACGCCGCACATCGCGTACCTCGGGGGCGAGGGCCGCCGTGACCGCGAGGCGGCGACACGGGCGTTGCGCCGCCTCGAGCTCGAGAGCTTTGCCGAGCGGCCGCTCGGATCGCTCAGCGGAGGCGAGCTGCAGCGTGCGGTGCTTGCCCGCGCGCTCGCGCAGGAGGCGCCGGTGCTGCTCCTCGACGAGCCTACGACAGCGCTCGATCTCGGCCGGCAGCAGCTCGTGCTCGAGCTCGTCGACGCGCTGCGCGGCGACGGACTGACTGTCGTCACGACGATGCACGACCTCACGCTCGCCGGCCAGTACGCCGAGCGGCTCGTCCTGCTCGACCAGGGCTCGGTCGTGGCGGAGGGGACGGCCGCGGAGGTGCTGTCCGCGCCGATCGTCGCTGCCCACTACGGCGCGAAGGTCCGCGTCGTCGAGGACGAGGCCGGCGTGTTCATCCTCCCGGTCAGGCGGTAGCGTCCGGCCGGTGAAGCCGGAGGCGGTGGTACGTGCGGAGCGGGCGCTCGGCGGCCGCGCGACGTCGTGGACCCGCGTCGAGAGCCGCGGCTGGGCGCGGAACGAGCACTGGACCTTCGTGCTCGACGACGGCGCGCGTGCCTTCGCGAAGTCGGCCTGGCTGGAGCCGAGCGTGACCTGGATGCGGCGGGAGCGTGAGATCTACGACCGCCTCTCCGGCCCGTTCATGCCGCGGCTGCTCGGCTGGGAGGACGGCGAGCGGCCGCTGCTCGTGCTGGAGGATCTGACGGAGGGTGGTGCGTACTTCCCGCCGCTGTGGCGGCCGGGCGACGTCGAGGCGGTCCTGGCGACGCTGGCCGAGCTCGCCGAGACGCGCATCCACGGGCTGCCGTCGTTCCCGGACTCGTGGCCCCAGTGGACGTCGGTCGCCGACGATCCGGCGCCGTTCCTCTCGCTCGGGATCGCGTCCTCCGCGTGGCTCGACCGGGCGCTGCCGGAGCTGCTCGCCGCCGAGAGTGCGCTGACCTTCTCCGGCCCCGCCGTCCTGCACGGCGACGTGCGGAGCGACAACCTCTGCATCCGTGGCGATCGAGCGGTCCTCGTCGACTGGAACCATGCGTGCCTCGGGAAACCCGGATTCGACGTCGCAGCCTGGCTGCCGAGCCTCACGCTCGAAGGCGGCCCGCAGCCCGACGAGGTCGCCGACGCGGCCGTGTCGCAGTTCGCGGTGGCGATCGCCGGCTACTTCGCCGCGCACGCGGGCCTGCTGCCGGACGAGGGAGCGCCGCTCGTCCGCGGCTTCCAGCTCGCTCAGCTCCGGGTTGCGCTGCCGTGGGCGTGCCGGGTGCTCGGAATCGCCCCGCCGGACCGCTAGAGTCGCCGGCGGCGCCCTGCGCCTTCTATGCGCGACTGACCCGTCTCATCCGGACCTGTCCTAGCAAGTAACAGACTGTTACTTGCGCTCGTCGTTGGAGGTCGTTGCGCATGTCTCGTCTTGCCGGCTCGCTCGTTGCCGCCGGAGTCTCGAAGTCGTACGGAGCCGAGGTCGTCCTGGAGGACGTCGGCCTCGTCGTGCCGCCGCGCGCCCGGATCGGGCTCGTCGGCCCCAACGGCGCGGGCAAATCCACGCTGCTCCGCCTGCTGGCGGGGCTCGAGGAGCCGGACGCGGGCCGCGTTCGCCGGACGCCGCCGACGCTCGCGGTCGGTTATCTCGCCCAGGAGCGGGACGGCAACGGCTCGCGCTCCGGCGGGGAGGAGGCGCGCGCGGCCCTCGCCGAGGTGCTTCGCGGAGAGTTCGACGTGCTCCTCCTCGACGAGCCGACGAACGACCTCGACTTCGCCGGGCTCGCCTGGCTCGAGCGCGGGGTCGCGTCGCATCCCGGCGCCGTCGTGCTCGTGTCGCACGACCGCGCATTCCTCGACCGCACGGTCACGCGCATCGTCGAGCTCGACGAGTGGACGCGCGGGACGACCGAGTACACCGGTGGCTGGAGCGACTACGAGGCCGAGCGCGAGCGCAGGCGCGAACGCCACTACCGCCGCTGGGAGTCGTCGGTCGCCGAGCGCCGGCGCATCGAGGAGCAGCAGCGCCGCATGGCGGAATGGGAGCGGCGCGGCTACGGCCAGGGCCGCAAGAAGAAGAAGTCGAAGGACGTGAAGCGGACGTACGCCGCGAAGCTCGCGCAGGTCGAGACCGTCGAGAAGCCGTACGAGCCGTGGGAGCTTCACCTCTCGCTCGGCTCGGCGACGCGCAGCGGCGAGGTCGTCGTCCGCCTCGAGGATGCGGTGGTCGAACGCGGCTCCTTCCGGCTCGGCCCGCTCGATCTCGCGGTGGGCTGGGGCGACCGGCTCGCGATCGCCGGGCCGAACGGCAGCGGCAAGACGACGCTGCTCGACGCGCTTCTCGGCAGGCTCCCGCTCGCAGCCGGCAGCTGCCGGCTCGGCTCGGGCGTCGTCCTCGGCGAGCTCGAGCAGGATCGCGCGGCGCTCACCGGGCCGCAGACGCTGCTCGAGATCTTCCGCGACTACGAGGAGGGAACCGCGCGCACGCTCCTCGCGAAGTTCGGCCTCGGCGCCGACGACGTCCTCCGCGCCGCCGCCTCGCTCTCACCGGGCGAGCGCGCGCGTGCCGGGCTCGCGCTTCTCACCGCCCGCGGCGTGAACTGCCTCGTCCTGGACGAGCCGACGAACCATCTGGACGTCGAGGCGATCGAGGAGCTCGAGCGCGCGCTCGCCGGCTACGACGGCACCGTGATCCTCGTCACCCACGACCGCCGCTTCCTGGAGGCCTTCGCGCCCAGCCGTACCCTGGAACTGTGACCGCGGCGATCCTCACGATCGGGAACGAGCTCGTGTCGGGCGACGTGCCCAATTCCAACGCCGCGTGGCTCGCCCGCCGGCTCGCGCCGCTCGGCGTCGCCGTACGGATGACGGCGTCGCTGCCGGACGAGATCGACACGGTCGCGGACTTCGTCCGGGCCGAGGCGCCGCGCGTCGACTTCTTCCTCGTCACCGGCGGCCTCGGCGGCACGCCCGACGACCTGACCCGGGAGGCGATCGCCGCCGCCTTTCGCGTGCCGCAGGAGGAGCTGCCGGACATTGCGGCCGAGCTGCGCGCCCGCTTCACTCGCAACCCGGAGTACGCGGCGCGCTGGGCGATGCTGCCGCGCGGCAGCCGGCCGCTCGCGAACCCGCTCGGTGGCGCGCCGGGCTTCGTGCTCGAGAACGTCTACGTCCTGCCGGGCCTGCCGAGCGAGATGGAGGCGATGTTCGCCTCGATCGCGGAGGAGTTCCGCCGCGGCAGCCCGATCCAGGCCTGGCGGCGCGTCTACCGGACGTACGAGAGCGTCATCGCCGCCACGCTCGCAGAGACGGGCGAGCGCTGGCCCGGCGTTCGCGTCGGCTCCTATCCGAGCTTCAGCTCCGAGGGCTCGACCGTCGAGGTCGTCCTCAAGTCGAGCGATGCGGACGAGCTGGCGGCCGCCTCGTCATGGCTGGCCTCCGCGATCGAAGAGCGCGGCGGACGGTAGGTAGAACGCCGCGATCGCGAAGGTCAGGATGACGGACCCGAGCGGGCTGAAGAACGCGAGTACGAAGACCGCTCCGTACATCGCGACCCCGGGCAGGTAGGCGCGGTCTACTGCCTGCAGCGCCGCCTCGGGCGTCTGCTCGGCGACGAGGCGCCGTCCCCGGCGCGCGTACTGCCACCAGACCTGATGGAGGCCCGCCATGACGAGGAACGTCGCGCCGTAGGCAAGCGCGGCCGGCTTCGCATTCGAGTCGCGCAGGTGCTCGGACACGAGGCTCGTCGGGAACGGCAGGAACGCGATCGTCAGCAGAAGCAGATTGTTGATGAAGAGCATCGTCCGGTCCGTTCGCCCGAGCAGCGAGACCGTGTGGTGGTGGTTCATCCAGATGATCCCGATCGTCACGAAGCTCGTGACGTAGGCGAAGTAGGCCGGCCAGATGTGCAGGAGGTGCCCGCCGAGTTCTCCGCGCCGCGTGACGGTGAACTCGAGCACGAGGATCGTCGCGGCGATCGCGAACACGCCGTCGCTGAAGGCTTCGAGGCGGCCGGTGCCGGGCTCCACGGCGAGGATCGTCGCGAACGGGGCGGACGGCTCTAGTTACTCCAGTGCGGGTGCGAGCTCGCGGCCGAGCAGGCGGACAGGCTCGAGATCGGTGTGGAGGAGGTGCTGGAGCATGACGCGGTCACAGCCGGCGCGCTCGTAGGCGCGGAGCCGGTCGACGACCTCGTCCACCGAGCCGACGAGGCACCGTTCCGAGTAGGCCGCGAGCCAGTTGTCGAAGGACTGCTCTCGCGGTCGCCGCGAGTAGAGCCGGTGAGCGCGGTCTCGCATCTCCTCGCGCGTCTCCCCGACGAGGAAGCCGGTCATGACGCCGAAGCGCAGGTCCGGCACCTTCGCCCGGATCGCCGCCGCCTCCTCGGGCGAGACGAACGGCGTGTTGTACTCGTCCGCGAAGCGGAGCGCGGGCTCGACGGTCCCGCGCGAGCCGCTGCCGCCGACGATCAGCGGCGGCCGCGGCTGCTGCACCGGCCGCGGCTGTCCGGGCGCGTCCTCGAGCACGTAGTGCCGGCCGCGGAAGTCGACGCGCTCCTCCGTCCACAGGCGATGGACGATCTCGACCTGCTCGGCGAGCATCTCGAGCCGCGTCCTCGTCTCGGGGAAGGGGAAGCCGTACGCGCGATGCTCGCGCTCCATCCAGCCGCCGCCGAGCCCGAGCTCGATCCGGCCTCCCGAGACGTGGTCCGCCGTCGCCGCCGCGTTCGCCAGCAGCGCCGGCGCCCGAAACGTCGCGGGGGAGACCATCGTGCCGAGGCGGAGGGTCGACGTCCTCGCGGCAAGGGCGGCGATCGTCGTCCACGCGTCGTGCGCGACGTTGCCGGCCTCGTCGCCCTGCGAGACGTAGTGGTCGGAGCGAAAGAGCGTCTCGACGCCGTGCTCCTCGCAGGCGTCCGCGAGCGCGCACCAGTGCGGCCACGTGACGCCCTCCTGGCCCTCGATCATGAGCGCGAGCCGCATCTGCTCGAGCGTAGGCGTTTTCAGGTCGGACGCGTGGGGGACGAGACGCGTCATGACGAATCTGCGTCTCACGAAGCAGCTCGCCGACCTCGCCGAGCCGCTCGACGACATCGCCGAGCCGGTGCAGGACGCCGTGAGCGCCGTTCCGCAGCCGGTGCGGGACGTCCTCGACGGGGTCTGGTTCGGGAATCCGCTCCATCCGGCGCTGACGGACGTGCCGCTCGGCGCGTGGACGACGGCGCTCGTGCTCGACCTCGCGGGCTCAGAGTCGGCCGACGACGCGCTGGCCGTCGGGATCCTCGGCGCCGTCCCCGCGGCCCTCACCGGGCTGAACGACTGGAGCCATCTCAAGGACGACGCCCGCCGGATCGGCATCGTCCACGCCCTGATCAACACGATGGGCTTGACCCTCAACGTCGCCTCGCTCGCGGCGCGGCGCGGGGGACACCGCGGCTTCGGCCGCGTGCTGTCCGGCGTCGCCTATGCGGGAACGCTCTTCTCGGCCCACCTCGGAGGGCACCTTTCCTTCGGTCTCGGCGTCCGTGTCAACCGCACGGCGTTCGAGAACCCGCGCGACCGCTACGCGCCGGTCTGCGAAGAGGAGGAGCTCAACGGCGGCACGCTCGTCGGCGTGGAGCTCGAGGGCGAGTCGGTCCTGGTCTCCCGCTCGGAGGAGACCGGGGAGGTGTGCGCGATCGCCGCGACGTGCTCCCACCTCGGCGGCCCGCTCGAAGAGGGAAAGCGGGACGGCGACACGGTCACCTGCCCGTGGCACGGCTCACGCTTCGACCTCTGCAGCGGCGAGGTGCGGGGCGGGCCGGCGGTCTATCCGCAGCCGCGCTACGAGACGCGCGTCCGTGCGGGCAAGGTCGAGATCCGCATCGCGAAGGACGACAAGCCGGACTGAGCTCTACCCCGAGAGGGCGTAGACCCGCACGTAGTCGACCTTCATGTCCGCCGGGATGTCCGCTGCGGGTGGCGGACCGCCCGTGCCCGGACCCGTGGTGGGAGGAGGAACCATGTTCCAGAGGATCGGGGTCTCCGGGAGGGCGAGGGACAGCGCAGTCTGGCCGCAGACCATGTTGTCGACGCCGAAGACGACGTGGTCGCGGTAGTAGTTCATCCAGTACGTGTGCCAGCCCGACGAGAGATCCTCGCCGGTGTCGAGCAGATGTCCGAACTCGACCGAGTAGTGGGTATGGCAGTCGTCGAGGGTCGGCTTGGAACCGCGCCACTCCTGCATGTCGAGCTCCAGCTCGTCCTGGGTCACCGAGTCGGGCGCGACCGACCACAGCGTCTCCCACAGTCCCGCGCCGGGCGCGAACTTCGCGCGCACCTCGAGCCGCGAGCCGGGCGGGAACTTGTACTTCACGTTCGTGGACGGGTACCCGTTCAGGGGTGAGGGGCTGATCTCGGCGCCGTCGTAGGGGCGGCCCTGTGTCCCGCCGGTCACCCGGAGCACGAGATGGCCGGCTCCGTCCTGGAAGGCGTTCGAGCTCTTCAGGCAGCTGTACTGCCAGTTGGTGCCTCGCGGGCAGACGTTGCCGAACGTGTACCACTTCGCCGGGTCGGGCCGGGCGCCCGCGCCTCCGTCGAACTCGTCGTCGAAGACGAGCTGGCTGCTCGGCGTGGGCGTCGTCGTGGTGGTCGCCGTGGTCGTCGGCGTCGTGTCCGTGGTCGACGTGTCCGTCGTGGTCGTCGCCGTCGTCCCCGTCGGTCCTGCGGCGGTCGTCGTCGGCGGCGGCCCGTGCCTCTTCCGGCCTCCCTGGCGCTCGGTGGCGAGCGCTGCGCGAGCGGCCTGGAAGAAGTGCAGCCGCTGCCAGGCCCAGCTCGGAATGCGCTGCGGTGCCTGCGCCGGCCGGAGGCCGCGCGCGAGCGGACGGCCCTTCGCGTATCCCTCGCCCAGCCGCCACTCGCTCCAGCGCCAGTACCAGTGAGGAGTCGGCTTCGGCCCGAGGCGCTTCTCGTGTTGAACCGCCGTGAGCGACCGTTGCTCTGCGAGTGCACGTGTGAGGAGAGCCGACGTACCCACACCCGCGAACAGCAGCATCAGCGCGACGGCGGCGGCGACCTGGCGCGGCATACGCTTCACCGTCGGAGCCACAAGGGGTAGCCCTTGACCCCCCGTTCGGGGGACGGCCGGACGCGACTGGGGCCATCGCTACGATCGAGCGGTGGCCGCCACGACGCCGGAGACCTACCTTGCCGACCTGAATCCGGCGCAGCGCGAGGCCGTCCTCCACACCGAGGGGCCCGTGCTCGTCGTCGCCGGCGCAGGCTCCGGCAAGACCCGCGTGCTCACGCGCCGCATCGCGCACCTGCTCGGCGCCGTCGGCGTGAAGCCGCCGGAGATCCTTGCGATCACGTTCACGAACAAGGCGGCGGGGGAGATGCGCGAGCGCGTCGGCGACCTCGTGGGGCCGCCTGCCCGCGCGGCGTGGGTGATGACGTTCCACTCGGCGTGCGGCCGCATCCTGCGGCGCGAGGCGCAGCGGCTCGGCTACCGCTCGAACTTCACGATCTACGACTCGGCCGACCAGGTCCGGCTCGTCAAGCGCTGCCTCGAGGAGCTCGAGCGCGACCCGAAGCGCTTCACGCCGCGCGGCATCCACTCGCAGATCTCGAATGCGAAGAACACGCTCGTCGGCCCGGAAGCGTACGGCGAGCGCGTCGCGAGCTTCTACGACCAGACCGTCGCAGAGGTCTACGACCTCTACCAGAAGCGGCTCTTCGCCTCGAACGCGGTCGACTTCGACGACATGCTCTTCCTCACGGTCGACGTGCTCGAGCGCTTCCCGGAGGCGCGCGAGAAGTGGCAGGAGGCGTTCCGTTACGTCCTCGTCGACGAGTACCAGGACACGAACCACGCGCAGTACCGCCTGCTGCAGCTCCTCGCCGAGAAGCACCGGAACGTGTTCGCGGTCGGCGACCCCGATCAGAGCATCTACGGCTTCCGCGGGGCCGACATCCGCAACGTCCTCGAGTTCGAGCACGACTTCCCGGGGTCGTACACGATCGCCCTCGAGCAGAACTACCGCTCGACGCAGCACATCCTCGACGCGGCGAACGGCGTCATCGGCCACAACCGCGAGCGCAAGGAGAAGAACCTCTGGTCGGAGCTCGGCGACGGCGATCCCGTCCGCGTGATCGAGGTCGAGGACGAGCACGCCGAGGCGCGTTACGTCGCCGCCGAGATCGCGCTGCTCGTCGAGGAGGGCTTCTCGGGTAGCGAGGTCGCGGTCTTCTACCGGACGAACGCGCAGAGCCGCGTGCTGGAGGACGTCCTCGTCCGGCAGGGGATCGCGTACCAGGTGATCGGCGGCCCGCGCTTCTACGAGCGCGCGGAGATCAAAGACCTCGTCGCCTACCTCCAGGTGCTCGACAATCCGTACGACGCAGTCTCGCTCCTGCGCATCGCAAACCGGCCGCGCCGGGGCATCGGCGACACGACCCTCGCGCGCCTGCAGACGTGGGCCGACCAGCGGGAGATCTCGCTCTGGGAAGCGACGGCCGAGGCCGAGATGGCCGGCGTCGGCGCCGCGCCGCAGAAGGCGCTGAAGGCGTTCCGGGGCACGATCGAGTCGCTCATGTCCGCCGCCCAGGAGCTCGAGGTGCCGGAGCTGATCGAGGAGGTGCTCCAGCGAAGCGGCTACATGGAGTCGCTCGAGGCCGAGCGGACCATCGAGGCGCAAGGCCGCACCGAGAACCTGCAGGAGCTCGTCTCGGTGGCGCGCGAGTGGCGCGAGCAGGCCGACGACACGACCCTGAGCGCGTTCCTGCAGGAGGTCTCGCTCTACTCCGACCAGGACGAGATCCGCGGCGACGGCTCGCTCGTCACGCTCATGACCCTGCACAACGCGAAGGGCCTCGAGTTCCGCGCCGTCTACCTGATCGGCATGGAGGAAGGGATCTTCCCGCACTCCCGCTCCATCGAGGAGCAGGGGATCGAGGAGGAGCGGCGGCTCTGCTACGTCGGGATGACGCGGGCTCGGGAGCGGCTGACGCTGCTGCACGCGTCGTCGCGGATGCTGTACGGCGGCCGCAACCACAACCTGCCTTCGCGCTTCCTCGACGAGCTGCCCGACGGCCACGTCGAGCGCGAGCGTCTGCGGCCGGCGTCGTGGTCGGGCTACGGCGCGCCACGGCAGAGCCAGGTCGCGCCGCGCGAGGACGTGCCGGATCTCTCCACAGGCGACTCCGTCCGCCACTCGACGCTCGGGGAGGGCGTCGTCGTGCGGATCGAGGCGGGCGGCCTCGTCACGGTCCGCTTCGCCGACGACGGCAGCGAGCGGAAGCTCATGCTCGACTACGCGCCGCTCGAGAAGGTGTAGGAGGGCCGCGGTCGTGTTCGACGTCCGCGCCTGCGCCGACCAGGAGGAGTACGCCGGCGCGATCGGCGCGATCGGCCAGTACTTCAACCCGCCGCCCAGCGAGGAGTGGCTCGAGCAACTCGTCCGCACGCTGCCGCACGAGCGGATGCACGCGGCCTTCGAGGACGGCCGGATCGTCGGCGGCGCGGGCGCCTTCCCGTTCGAGTTCTCCGTGCCGGGCAGCTCGCTTCCGTGTGCGGGCGTGACCGCGGTCGGCGTCCAGCCGACGCATCGCCGCCGCGGCGTCCTGCGCTCGATGATGGACGAGCAGCTGCGCGACGTCCATGAGCGCGGCGAGCCGCTCGCGGCGCTGTGGGCCTCCGAGGAGACGATCTACGGCCGCTTCGGCTACGGCATCGCGTCGTGGGCCGGCGAGCTGAACGTCCTGCACGAATGGGACGCGTTCGCGGAACCGCTCGAGCTCGGCGGGAAGACGCGGTTCGTAACGCCGGAGGAGGCGCGCGAGCTGTTCCCGCCGATCTACGAGGCCGTGCGGCGCGAGCGGCCGGGCATGACGTCGCGGAGCGAGGATTGGTGGAACGATCGCCAGCTGCGCCTGCCCGAGCAGGAGGCCTCGGCGCCGAAGCGCTTCGTCGTCCTCGAGCTCGACGGCGAGCCGCTCGCGTATGCGATCTATCGGACGCACTTCGACTTCGAGGGCGGTCTGCCGGGATCGCGGCTCGTCGTACGCGAGGCGCTCGGCTCGACGCCGGAGGCCACTGCGGCGATCTGGCGCTTCCTGCTCGACGTCGACTGGATGGCGCGCGTCGAGGTCTCGCTCGCTCCGCCTGATCATCCGCTCTTCCTCCTGCTCGGCCTGCCGCGGCGCGCGCAGTACCGGATGCACGACGCGTTGTGGGTGCGGCTCGTCGACGTGCCCGCGGCGCTCTCGGGGCGCGCGTACGGCGAGGGCGGGCCGCTCGTGCTCGAGGTGCGCGACGCGGTCTGCGAGTGGAACGACGGCCGCTGGCGCCTCGACGCCGGGACGTGCGGGCGCACGGACGACGACCCGGATCTCGCACTCGACGTCGCGGCGCTCGGCTCGGCGTATCTCGGAGCGGTCTCGTTCACGGAGCTGCGTGCCGCGCTGCGGGTGGAGGAGCTGCGCGAGGGAGCGGCCAGGCGGGCGGACGGTCTGTTCGCGTGGCGCCCGCTGCCGTGGTGCCTCGAGATCTTCTGATCCGAGGGCGCTACACTGCGCGGCGACCCGGGCGGTTAGCTCAGTTGGGAGAGCACCAGCTCGACAAGCTGGGGGTCACTGGTTCGAGCCCAGTACCGCCCACTAGATCAACGCCCTGCTAATGCGGGGGCTGCGGTTTCTCAGGAGGCAACTGCCGAAGCCTCGTGGCA